>JBJERM010000140.1:0-19790 GCA_051882315.1 Ruminiclostridium sp. | reverse complement strand
AACGCGGAAGTTCCCTTCTATACAGGCTCCTTTGAGGAAATATACGTCTGCGATATGAGATATTTCGACCTTAATGCAATAGAATTTATCGAAGAACATCAGATAACCGACCTGCTGTTTACAATGTGCACCTTCTCGGCAGTAGGCACAAACGCAAATGGACTCACTACCGTGCTTGACAATCCCCTGTCTGCTGAAACAGCAGAAACGGCGGAAAATCCCGCAAGCACCGAAAGTTCCGACTAACGAGGTATATTCTTGAAAATTAAGCCTTTTGGGGCAGGTCTTCTCACCCTCGCCCTTGCAGCAGCTTTATGCTCCTGCGATAATACCGAAATCCGCTCCGCAGCTCTCCCGAGAGTTTCAACAAAGGGCATAACCGCCTTTATCTATACGGGAGAAGAAACAGAGGAAGCGGAAGATACAGAAGAAACAACAATAACGCTGAAAACTACCGACAATCGGCAGACGGAAGCTGCTCCGGAGGTTACCTATACCTGCGAAAGTGCGCCGACAACAGCGCCGACCGAGGAAACGGAAACCGCCGCAGCGGAAACTCCTGCCACAAAAGAGGAAACCACAGCGCCGACAGTAACGGAAACAGCCGTTGTCACAACGGAAGAGAACCCCGCCCTTAACGGCTACAACGTTATCGGCGAAAACGGTATTCTTGTTTCCTATATCGACGGGCATTACTGGGGACTTATGCCCTGCTTCGGGACTTATGGACTCTGCGACGGCTGGATTGAAAGCGTCAACGAGTTTGCAAAGAAGCTTCCTGACGTCAACGTATATAATATGATTGCCCCAACTTCAAGCGAATTTTATACCCCCGCAGGCTATGAAAGCTTCACGGTAAGCCAGTTCAACAAGATAAGCTATGTTGCCGAGGGACTTAAGGGCGTAACTGACGTTGATGTATATTCTGCCCTTAAAGCCCATACCGACGAGCCGATTTTTGCCCGTACCGACCACCACTGGCAGCCCCTTGGCGCTTACTATGCGGCAAAGGCATTTTCGGAAACGGCGGATTTTGACTTCCCCGACCTTTCGGAGTATAAAAAGGTAACGATGGGCGGATATGTTGGCTCAATGTACAGCTACTCCAAGGACCGTCATTTATACAACGACCCCGAGGATTTTGTGATGTACATTCCGCCCAATAACGACAAGCTGCAAACCACCTACTACAACACATCCTTTTCGGGAGGTTACAGCGGCAACCTTTTCACCTCCCCCAGCGGCGCTGCTTACTACTGCTCATTTTTAGGAACAGACCAGATAATTGCGGAAATAAAGACAAACGTAAAAAACGGCAGAACTCTTGTAATGTTCAAGGAAAGCTACGGAAACGGAGTTGTGCCCTTTCTTACCTCGGGCTTTGAGAAGATTTACGTCTGCGATATGCGCTATTTTAATCTTAATGCAGTAGATTTCTGCAAAAGCGTAGGCGCAACTGACCTTGTTTTCTCGGTCTGCACATATACCCCCGCAGGAACAAACGGAAAATACCTTAAAATCATAATGAACAGCTAAGGAATTGAAAATGAAAGTATTTGAATATCCCTTCGACAGCGCCTATATCCTTAAAAAACAGCGCAGTCTAAAAAAGGAGCTGCTTTCGGACAAAAGCAGCCGCATAAAGAAGAAAATCGCAATTCTCACAGGCTCAACCGCCGACGCAGTAAAGGATATACTGGAGCTTTTCCTGCTGAATTACGGAATAGAGCCGGAGTTTTACCTTTCGGAGTACGGGCAGTACTACGAGGAGGGGCTTTTTCCCTCTGAAACCCTTACTGCCTTTAAGCCGGATATTGTGTATATCCATACCACCTGCCGCAACATAACGGAATTTCCCGAAATCGGCGACAGCGAACAGCAGGTAACCGACCGCCTTTCCGCTCAGTTCGGGCATTTCAAGGAGGTCTGGGAAAGCCTGAGGGAAAAGTTCGGCTGTACGATTATACAAAACAACTTCGAGCTTCCGCCCTTCAGACTCCTTGGCAACAGCGATTGCTCCGACATTCACGGACGGGTAAATTTCGTAAACAGGCTTAATCTTCTTTTTGCAGACTATGCACGTGAAAATCAGAACCTCTGCATAAACGACATAAACTACCTTTCCGCCTGCTACGGACTTGATAGCTGGCAGGACAGCAGGCAGTGGTATATGTACAAATACGCCCTTTCAATGAATGCAGTTCCTACCCTTGCGGCAAATATAGCGGCGATTATAAAGGCGCTTTTAGGCAAGAACAAAAAGGTGCTTGCCCTTGACCTTGACAACACCCTCTGGGGCGGAGTTGTTGGCGACGACGGGGTAGACGGAATAAGCATAGGCAAGGACTTGCCCGGCGGGCAGGTTTACTCCGAGTTTCAGGAATACGTCAAGCTCCATAAGGACATAGGCGTGGTGCTTACGGTCTGCTCTAAAAACGACTACGAGAACGCCGCCGCAGGTCTGAACCACCCGGACGGAACGCTTAAAGAGCAGGATTTCACGGTAATCAAGGCAAACTGGGAAAACAAGGACAGAAACCTGCTTGAAACAGCGGAGGAGCTTAATCTTCTTGCTGAAAGCTTTGTTTTTGCAGACGACAATCCCGCCGAAAGAGCAATTGCCGCCGCTTCAACGGGTGCGGCTGTACCGGAAATGGAGGGGGCAGAGAACTATATAAGGATACTGGACAGAAACCGGTATTTCGAGGTAATCCGCCTCTCCGAGGACGACCGCCGCAGAGGTGAGATGTACAAGGAGAACGCCCAGAGAGCAAAACAGCAGAAGGAATTCGGGGATTACGGCGAATTTCTGGACAGCCTGCAAATGAAAGCGGAGATACAGGACTTCACGCCACTTTATTTGCAGCGCATAACCCAGCTAACCAACAAAAGCAACCAGTTCAACGTAACAACCCGCCGCTACACCGAGTCTGAAATGGAGCAGGTTTACAAAAGCCCGGAATATATCCGGCTGTACGGAAAGCTTATAGATAAATTCGGCGACAACGGCGTTGTTTCGGTAGTAATCGGAAGGATAAAGGAAAAGGAGCTGCATATTGATTTGTGGCTTATGAGCTGCCGTGTTCTGAAAAGGGAAATGGAGCTTGCTATGCTGGACAGGCTGGTTTACGAGTGTCGGAAAAAGGGGATAGAGAAGATTTACGGCTACTACTATCCTACCGCCAAAAACGGCATGGTAAAGGAGCTTTTCGGCTCCTTCGGATTTACGAAAATATCCGACCGGGAGGGCAATACGGTCTGGGAACTGCCCCTTGTCGGTTATGAGAATAAAACAAGACATATAGCGATTGGAAAGGACGTATAACAATGGATAAGGAAATTTACGAAAGACTTAACAGCGTTTTCAGGGAATTTTTCGACGACGAGGAAATCGAGCTTGACGAAGAAACTACCGCAGACGATATTGAGGATTGGGACAGCCTCAACCACATCACCCTTATGGCGGCAGTAGAAGACGAGTTCGGTATCCGCTTCACCATGGGCGAGGTTTCCGGCATGGAGAACGTGGGAGAGATGGTGGAGATTATTAAGAGAAAAATGTGAGATTGCTGAGAGAGTTTGAGATTTTGAGCCAGGGGGCTGCCCGCCCTATTATGATAAATTCTTCCTCTTGAGGAGGTATGCGCCATAGCGCATACCGACGGGTTCAAAAATCGTAGATTTTTGAACATACCCCCTGGGGAGCGCGACGGCGCTCCACCCGCAGGAAGCTTGATTACTGCTTTTGGTTTTCGGGGGTATCTTTGATGCACATTCACGGGTTTGGTGCTATTGTGTTTCTCTCAATTCTGCGGTATGAGGTGTTTTGATTTCAGCTGTTCTTTTGTTCTGTTCTGAACTCCCGCCCTTAAACTGCGAAGCGTCTGAAAGTTTTTCGCCAGCCTTTTTTCAAAAAGGCTGAAAAATCTCTTTTCTCTTTTTCTATTTTATCTCTTAAATCTCTCAATCTCTCTTAATTTTGAATATTTCAAACAGATATTATGCAGGAGCAACTATGCACAGATTAATGAAATGCAGGGTAAATGGGACGGTGTTCGGGGCGTTTGCCTGTTTATATATGGCGGTGCTGGCGATAGCGGCATTTTTTGCGAGCCTTAATATAATCGGGTTTACCCACAGCGCACTTGTTTCCTTTAGCGAAGGCGAGCCGAGAAATACGGCTGCATATACATATATAGTTGATGGCGAAACCTACGGGTACACGGTGGAAACCTATGCTGCGGCGAGTATTTTTGCGCCCCAGAATGAAACCGTCTTTTATTTCAGGGAGTTCCCCGGGGTACGGACGCAGGCGGTGAATATCGTGGTTTATCCTGTGGCGGTGGCGCTTTTTGGAACAGGCTTTTCCCTGCTTATAAAGCTGGGACAGACTCAGTTTAAGGAAAACGGGGCGCATTTCGGGGATTATATCGTTTTTACGATTATATCTGCGGCAAGCCTTATTCCCGCCTGCATCTGCGTCTGCTTTGCCTGCAACTTCTATACCAGCGAGTACAGCAATACTGCGGCGGTAAGCTCCTCGGTAAATGCGGCTGCTATACTTTTATGCATTATCGGCGCTAATCTCCTTATGTGGGGAATTGCGGTTAAGGCAAGAGAGCGGAAAGCGAAAATGCAGGATTAACGTCAAAATCCTGCAAAAACGTACTGTGCCGCTGCACAATTTTGTAGAAAATAACATATTGACAAATCTTCGCTTTTGTATTATCATATAAGCAAAGAGAATACGTTTAACAGAACAAAGACGTTTTGGCGGGGAGAAGCCTGCGAAAAGCGTCTTAATTTTTTATTCGTATACAGCTGAAAGGAAAGGTGTTTACAATGTCAGAAAAAATTGATGTTACAAGAGAGTTCGGCGTGGACGCATTCAACGAGTCCACAATGCGCCAGCGTCTTCCCAAGGACGTTTTCAAGAAGCTTAAGGCTACAATGAACGCAGGCAAGGAGCTGGACAGCTCTATCGCTGAAAGCGTTGCTGCGGCTATGAAGGATTGGGCAATAGAAAAGGGCGCAACCCACTATACCCACTGGTTCCAGCCTATGACAGGCATTACCGCAGAAAAGCACGACAGCTTTATCTCTCCCACAGGCGACGGCACCGTAATTATGGAATTTTCCGGCAAGGAGCTTATCAAGGGCGAGCCCGACGCTTCCTCCTTCCCTTCCGGCGGTATAAGAGCTACCTTTGAGGCAAGAGGCTATACGGCATGGGACCCTACCTCCTACGCTTTTGTAAAGGATGACACACTTTACATACCCACAGCATTCTGCTCCTACACAGGAGAAGCGCTGGACAAGAAAACTCCTCTTCTGCGTTCTATGGACGCTATCTCCGACCAGGCGCTTCGTATACTTCGCCTTTTCGGCAATACTACCTCCAAGAGAGTTATTGCAACAGTAGGCGCAGAGCAGGAATACTTCCTTGTTGACAAGAACGTTTACGACAAGAGAAAGGACCTTATCTATACAGGACGTACCCTTTTCGGCGCTCCTGCACCTAAAGGACAGGAGCTTGAAGACCACTACTTCGGCGTTATCAAGCAGAGAGTTTCCGACTATATGAAGGATCTTGACCTCGCACTCTGGAGACTGGGCGTTCCCTCAAAGACAAAGCATAACGAGGTTGCTCCCGCTCAGCACGAAATGGCGCCTATCTACGCTTCCGCCAACCTTGCTGCCGACCAGAACCAGCTGGCTATGGAAATGATGCAGAAGATTGCAAAGAAGCACGGTATGGTTTGCCTGCTCCACGAAAAGCCTTTCGCAGGAGTAAACGGCTCCGGTAAGCACGATAACTGGGCGCTTTCCACAGACGACGGACAGAACCTCTTAAAGCCCGGCGATTCTCCTATTGAAAATGCACAGTTCCTTACTTTCTTAGCTGCAATTATCAAGGGCGTTGACGATTACGCAGAGGTACTCCGTCTTTCTGTTGCAACAGCAGGAAACGACCACAGACTCGGCGCTAACGAAGCACCTCCCGCAGTTATTTCTATCTACCTTGGCGAAGAGCTTGACGAGGTTGTAAAGGCGCTTGTTGACGGCGGAACAGTTAAGGAAAAGAATACAGAATTCAATATCGGCGTTCATACACTTCCTAAGTTCAAGAAGGACTCCACCGACAGAAACAGAACCTCTCCCTTTGCTTTCACAGGCAACAAGTTCGAGTTCAGAATGGTTGGTTCAACACATAACGTAGCAACTCCGAATATTGTCCTCAACACAATCGTTGCTGAGTCCTTAAAGCAGTTTGCAGACGAATTAGAGGGCTGCGACAACTTTGAAGAAAAGCTTCATGAGATTCTCGTAAAGACCTTCAAGGAGCATCAGAGAATTATCTTCAACGGCAACGGCTATGATGACGCTTGGATTGAAGAGGCTACCACAAAGAGAGGTCTGCCTAACCTCAAGTCCACCGTTGAGGCAGTTCCCCACTTCGAGGACGAGAAGAACATCAAGCTCTTTACCGAGCACAAGGTATTCACCGAGAGAGAAATTCACGCAAGAACAGAAATTCTCCTTGAAAACTACTACAAGACAATCAACATTGAGGCTCACACAGCTCTTGATATGGTTAAGAGAGAGTACACTCCCGCAGTTATGTCCTACGAGAAGGCTCTCTGCGATATAATCGCTTCCAAGAAGGCTGCGGGCATCGACACCTCCGCAGAAACAACTGCTGCGGCTAAGATTTCCGCACTTGCAAGCGATATGATTGCAAAGAACGAAAAGCTTGAGGAGCTTCTTGGCGAGGCTGCTTCAATCTCCGACGTCAAGGAGCTTGCAATCTTCTATCACGACAGCGTATTCGCTCAGATGGGCGTTGTCCGTGAGGTTGTTGATAAGCTTGAAACAATGGTTGCAGAGGACTACTGGCCTGTACCTACCTACGGCGATATTCTTTTCAGCGTAAAGTAAGCCGAATAATAGTAAAAAAGCGGGGCTGCAAGGGTGCCCCTTGCGGCAGTACCGCCGAGCACTTACTCTCATTTATTTGAAAGTAAGCCTGCTCGGCGGTTTTCGCATTTTGTTGTACGGGCGCATTATTTGCGGCTCCGTTTTTTGCTGTCTTTTTTGTGGCAGGTTGACTTTTCCCGCCGATTATGCTAAAATGCCCTAAAAAGGCAAAACAAGACCCTCCGCCCCGCAGAAATGCCCCAAAAAGGGCAAACTCTACGCTTCGTGGGTGTTCTTTTTCCGCTTCATCATATAAAATAAAGGCAGAAAGGGGGAAACCGAATGGACCAGATTAAAATCGGGAAATTCATTTCCGAAACAAGAAAAGCCCTTGGCATTACCCAGCGGCAGCTTGCCGACGCACTTTTCATCAGCGATAAGACGGTATCAAAGTGGGAGTGCGGAAAGGGGCTTCCGGAGGTTTCGCTTATGCTGCCCCTCTGCGAGGAGCTGCACATAACAGTAAACGAGCTGCTTACAGGGGAGAAAATTGAAGAAACCGAATACAAGAAGAAAGCGGAGGAGAATATGATGAACTTAGTGCAGGAAAATCAGGAAAACAGGAAAAGAATGGCGCTGTCCGTAATCTGCGGTGCAATCACGGTAATTGCAGTTGTGGCGCTTGTTGTAATAGCGGCGTATATTGATTTGCCGGTTATTGCCCGTATAGCTGTTATTGCAGTAGCCCTGGCTGTGGCGGCTGTGGGTATCGGCGCAGCTGCAACTCTTGAAGTCAGGGCGGGTTATTACGAGTGCCCTCACTGCAAAGCGCTTTTCGTTCCCACAATGGGAGAGTACGTCAAGGGCTATCACACCTTGACAAAGCGCAGGCTTACCTGTCACGAGTGCGGAAAGACGGGAATGTGCAGGCACAGGATTGTGAGATAGGGAAGAAAAGCAAAGCCCGGAAGGAATCAATTCCTTTCGGGCTTTAAGTATGTATTTTCGTATATTTTACTTCTTTTTCTTTCCAAGTGCAATAATAATACCGATTACTGCCGCAACAATAACCACGATCGCAACAGCAAGAACTATCATAAGCCCCGTATTGTCAGCCGCAGGAGCTGCCGGAGCGGGAGCTGCCGCAGGAGCTGCCGGAGCGGGAGCTGCCGCAGGAGCAGCTGTTGTTTCGGGAGCTGCTGTGGTTTCAGCAGCCGTTGTTGTTTCCGCAGTCGTTGTCTCTGCCGTTGTTGTTTCGGGAGCTGCTGTGGTTTCGGCGGCAGTCGTTTCCGCAGGAGCTTCCTCCGCTTCCTCGGGAACTCCCTTAAGGTAGTTCGCAGCAGCGTTTTCCGACTGCTCATTTGTAAGTCTTACAGCCTTGCATATTACGCTGTACTTCTGCTTTTCCTTCTTAGCCTCGTCGGAAACATAATTCTTGTTGTCAAGGCCAAAGCCTATACCAAGAATAAACTCGGAGTCGGGCTCCCAGATTGAAAGAAGTTCCTCAACGGGAATGCTTATTGTTCCCTCGGTTTTAAGCTGGGTTCTGTAAATGTTTTCAAGAGAATTTATGGCAATACCTCTGCCGTTTGTACCGTCGGGGCCGTAGGGAACCCAGGTTTCGGGGGTGTAGTCGTAGTAAATAGCAGCCTTTGTGTCGTCAAGCCTGCCGCCTATACGGATTTTAAAGGCAAGACCAAGCATAACGCCCTCAACAGGCTCAGCGCCTTCGGTATCGCAGGAATATTCGTAGTCAACCTCTATGTACTGATACTTCTTTAAGTTTTCGATTGTAATTCCCGTATCGGAGGAGTCGCCGCCGAGAAGCCATTCACCGTTGTTCTCTCCGCCTACCGTTCCGGAGTAGGTGGCCTCCTTGTTGAAATTAACTGCAATACCGGTGCCGACTGTAACAAGCTCCTTTGTATCTCCCGGAACAAGCACAAGCTCCTCCCCGTTTTCCATAAGCTCTGCCGCCGTTGCCGCATAAGCTGCGGAGGTAAGCGCTGCTGCTGCAAGTGCGGAAGCTAAAGCCGCCGCAGCTATTCTTTTTATCTTCATAAATGTTCCTGTCCTTTCTTCAATATAAACCCAAAATGTAGGTAAAGCTGAATTTCAGGCTGCCGAGAAGCCGTCAGATGCTAGGAAACCGTATAATGGCTAGGCTTTGTGCCTGCCGCTATGCGGTTGACGACGCAGATGACGGCTTATCGACAGCCTGTAAATATTGTAAACAATTTGTAAGGTTATTTCAATAGTAAATTTTAACTAAATTCTCCCCTGCTTTTTGATAATATTGAGTTATTTGACGGTAAAAACGGCTGATTTACGCAGAATTTCGCTTCTGCTATTGCTTTTTTTACAAAAATAGTGCATAATAGTAGTCGTAATACCGATTATTGCTGATATAAGGAGCTATTATGAATTTTTTGCAGGTTGACATTTTCACAAAAACAGAAGCTTTGGAGGTGCTTATAATCCGCCTTTCGGAGCTTGGCATAAACGGCTTTGAAATCCACGACAGCGCAGACTTTGACGAATTTCTTGAAAACAAGGACGCAAACTGGGACTATGTGGACGACAGCCTTATGGGTCTTAAAACCGTTCCAACTCATATTACACTCTATTTGCAGGACAACGCCCAGGGTCTTGAAACCCTGACGGAGCTTAAGGGCGCTCTTGCCGGCTTTAAGGCGGAAAACCCGGACTTTTACGGAAGCCTTGATATTGAAATAGACAGCGTCCGTGAGGAGGACTGGGCGAATAACTGGAAGCAGTACTATAAGCCCTTTAATGTGGGCAGTAAGCTTGTTGTAAAGCCTTCGTGGGAAGAGGTAAAGGACATTGGCGGGCGGAAAATCCTTGAAATCGACCCCGCCTCAAGCTTCGGCACAGGTCAGCACCACACCACACGGTTGGTAATGGAGCTTTTAGAGGGCGTTATAAAGAATGGCGACCGTATGCTTGATTTAGGCTGCGGAAGTGGTATTCTTTCTATTGCAGGTCTGCTTCTCGGCGCAAAACAGGCGGTTATGGCGGATATTTTTGAGAACGCAGTTAAAACCGCCGCAGAAAATGTTGAAAAGAACGGCTTTGATAAGGAAAGCTACAAGGCTTACTGCGGAAATATTATAGACGACGAGGCTTTAAGAGAAAAGATAGGCGGCGGCTACAACGTTATAACCGCAAATATAGTTGCCGACGTAATAATCGCTATGAGCGGGCTTTTCAGAGGATTTCTTGCCGAAAAGGGCACTCTTATAGTTTCGGGAATTATAACCGAAAGGCTCGACGAAGTGCTTACTGCACTAAAAGAAGCGGGATTTACCGTAACGGAGCAGAGAGAGCGGGAAGGCTGGAACGCAATCGTTCTTAAGTAACAGACAGTTATAGCGGGAGGAGAAAAATGCCCACAATAAGCGTTTGTATGATAGTAAAAAACGAGGAAAAGCGGCTTGCCGCCTGCCTTGAAAGCCTGCTGCCCATAGCGGACGAGATAATTATTGCGGATACAGGCTCAACCGACGGCACAAAGGAGATTGCCCGCCGCTATACCGACAAAATATACGATTTCAAGTGGATTGACGACTTTGCGGCGGCAAGGAACTTCGTTTTCGGGAAGGCGAAAATGGACTACATATACACCGCCGACGCAGACGAGGTTATTGACGGGAAGAATATTGAGCTTTTCAATAAAGTGAAGCAGGCGCTTCTCCCCGAAATTGAGATTGTGCAGATGTACTACCTCAATCTTATGGAGGAAAATACGGTTTACAACTCCCGCCGGGAGCTTCGCCCTAAGCTTTTTAAAAGGCTCAGAAGCTTCCAGTGGATAAACCCTGTCCACGAAACCGTGCGGCTTGAACCGGTAGTTTACGACAGCGACATTGAGATAATGCACCTTGCAGAGGGCAGCCACGCAAAGCGGGATTTTATGACCTTTCAGAAAGCCCTTGCACGGGGAGTTTTTCTCCCGAAGAAGCTGCACTCCATGTACGCAAAGGAGCTTTATATTGCGGGAGATGAGGCGGATTTAGCCGAAGCTGTTTCCTTTTTTGAGGGCAGTCTGACTTCCCCCGAAAGAACAGATGATGAACGCAGAGAAGCCCGCTGTGTGCTTGCCCGTGCATATCGTATTCTCGGCAGAGAAAGCGATTTTTTCGCCCTTTGTATGAGAGAAGCGGCGGCAAACCCATGCGCTGAAATCTGCGTTGAGGCGGGAAAGTATTTCTACGAAAAGAAAAATTACGGCGAAGCGCTTTGCTGGCTTTACGACGGAATAGAGGAGGCAGAAGCGGTTGTTACTCTTTACGTCAAGGGCAAGGAGAGCCTTTTAATGCTGTCCGACTGCTTTAAAAGGACAGGAGATACAGAAAATGCAGAAAGGTATGCAGAACTGGCGGAGAGCTGGAAGCTGCCCGAAACCTTATAAAAGCTTATAATCATATTTTTTATAAAAACACTTTATTTTTAGTGATTTATATGCTATAATTAAAGTTGACCCAAAAGAAAGGAATGTTCGGAATTTGACAACCGTTATATCTATCGTTAATCAGAAGGGCGGAGTTGCTAAAACCACTACGGCGATAAATTTAAGCGCCGCTCTCGGAAGTATGGGAAAAAAGGTGCTGCTGGTTGACCTTGACCCACAGGGAAATGCTACCACAGGCTACGGCTATGCGGGAGCTGCAAAGAAAAGCCTTGAACATACTACTTATGACGTAATTATGGGCGAGGTAAGACCTGCCCAGGCTGTTATCAAGACAAATTACAAGAACGTGTGGCTTATGCCTTCTACTCAAAGCCTTGCTGAAGCGGAAATCCGCCTGCTGAAATTTGAGAACAAGACCCTTCAGCTGAAAAAAGCGCTTTTGCAGATAAAGGACGATTACGATATAATTATAATAGACTGCCTGCCCTCACTTGGCATTCTTGCTCTTAACGGACTTTCCGCCTGCGACAGGATTATTATTCCGATGCAGTGCGAGCCTTACAGCTTAGAGGGCGTTGCGGAGCTGCTTGCTACCGTAAAGAGAGTAAAGAAGTCCAGCAACCGCAATTTGCAGATTATGGGAATTGTGTTCACAATGCTTGACAAGCGGCTTACGGTAAACCGTGAGGTTATGCGCAGCATCAAGTCAAAATTCCCCGAGGACACTATTTTTAAGACGGAAATTCCGAGAAATGTAAAAATCTCCGAAGCCCCGAGCCACGGAGAACCTATAATGTACTACGACCCCACCTCAAAGGGTGCGGAAGCCTACGCACTGCTTGCAAAGGAAGTGCTTAAGAAGTGCAGGGCTATGGAAGAGATGTTATAAGGCAGGAAATGTAAGAAAGGGAAATTTATGGCAAAGAAATCAGGCCTCGGCAATAACTTTGACGATACCATTTTCGACGACGACGGACTTTTCGGGGCGGAGGAAAGTATAGCGCCCCAGAAGCTTAAGATAATTGATATAGAGCCTAATAAGAAGCAGCCCCGTAAAACCTTCAACGAGGAGGCTCTTAACGCCCTTGCTGAGTCTATTTTAGAGCATGGCGTTATCCAGCCCCTTACCGTGCGGCCCTACGGCGACAGCTATCAGCTTGTTGCAGGCGAGCGGCGCTGGAGAGCAGCGAAAATCGCAGGTCTAAAGGAAGTTCCCGTAAGAATTATGGAGCTTTCCGACGAGCAGACCATGCAGATTGCCCTTATAGAGAACTTACAGAGAGAGGACTTAAACCCTATCGAAGAAGCCCTCGGCTATCAGCAGCTTATTGATACCTTTGATATGAAGCAGGAGGAGGTTGCCAAAAAGGTAGGAAAGGCACGTTCCTCAATAACAAATTCTCTGCGGCTTCTGACCCTGCCCGACGATATTAAGCTTATGGTAAGGGACGGGGAGCTTTCCGTGGGACACTGCAAGGTTATTATCGGAATACCCGACGAGGAAAAGCAGCGGCTTTTAGCACAGCGCTCCGTTAAGGAAGGACTCAGCGTAAGAACCCTTGAAAAGCTTGCAAAGCAGACCTCTGATAAGCCTGCAAAGGAAAAGCCGAAAAAGGAAACCTTCCTTGTTGAGGCGGAGATAAGCATGACCGATTATATCGGAAAACCTGTTCGCATAGACAAAAGCAAGGATAAATATACTATGAGTATAGACTGTAAGTCAGAAGAGGAGTTGAAAGAGCTTATAAGCTTTATTTCCGAAAGAAAATAATCCCCGCTTAAAGGAGGTTTTACCGTGTCTGTAAAAAAGAAAAACCCGCTGGGTATTGTTATAACTGCTGTTATTATTGGTGCAGCAGCCTTAGTTCTCTACTATATACTGGTTATGATAACACAGGCGGGACCAAATGCAGAAAAGGCTGCTACAGCAGCAAAGGCGGTTATAACCTCGGAAAACATAACAAATCTTGCTCCCATAAGCTACGATATGCTGTGCGACGACTATAAGGCGCAGATAAACCGTATGAAGTACGCAATAATAAGCGGCAAGGAAAAGCCGGACGAAGAAACGGTTGAGTTTTTTGAGAAGCTGAGCGGTCTTAAACACCCCTCAAATATCCTGTATGACGCCGCTACCTACTATGCGGGAACAGAGCAGAACCCTATAACGGGAACCTTTAAGGTAAAGGGTATAGAATATAAGGTGACTACCTCAATGGGCTTTGCTCCCGAGGTTTTTACCTTTGAACCTAAGCTTGTAAAATGGGTTGTAACCATTGAACGTATAACAAAATAATATAAAAAACCGAAAGGAAACAGAAAAATGCTGGACATTAAATTTCTCAGAGAGAACCCCGAAATTGTAAAGGAAAATATCAGAAAGAAGTTTCAGGACAGTAAGCTGCCTCTGGTTGACGAGGTAATTGCCCTTGACGCTGAGAACAGAAAGACTCAGCAGGAGGCAGACTCACTTCGTGCAGACAGAAACCGCATTTCCAAGGAAATCGGCGTATTTATGGCTCACGGACAGAAGGCAGAGGCAGAGGAAGCAAAGAAAAAGGTAAGCGAGTCCTCTGCAAGACTTGCTGAGCTTGAAGCAAAGGAAGGGGAATATCAGGAAAAAATCACCAAGATTATGATGACTATTCCTAATATTATTGACCCTACCGTTCCGATTGGCAAGGACGACAGCGAAAACGTAGAGGTTACAAAGTACGGCGAGCCTTTCGTTCCCGATTTTGAGATACCCTACCACACCGATATTATGGAGAAGCTGAACGGAATTGACCTTGACGCAGCAAGAAGAGTTGCAGGCAACGGCTTCTACTACCTTATGGGAGATATTGCAAGGCTTCACTCCGCAGTTATCTCCTACGCAAGAGATTTTATGATTGACAGGGGCTTTACCTACTGCGTACCGCCCTTTATGATCAGAAGCAACGTTGTAACAGGCGTTATGAGCTTTGCGGAAATGGACGCTATGATGTACAAAATCGAGGGCGAGGACCTTTATCTTATCGGCACAAGCGAGCATTCCATGATAGGCAAGTACATTGATACTATCATTCCCGAGGACACTCTCCCCCACACTCTCACAAGCTACTCTCCCTGCTTCAGAAAGGAAAAGGGCGCACACGGTCTTGAAGAGCGCGGCGTTTACCGTATCCACCAGTTTGAAAAGCAGGAAATGATTGTTATATGCAGACCCGAGGAAAGCAAGATGTGGTTTGATAAGCTCTGGCAGAATACCGTTGACCTGTTCCGCTCAATGGACATTCCCGTAAGAACGTTGGAATGCTGCTCAGGAGATTTAGCAGACCTTAAGGTTAAGTCCTTTGACGTTGAGGCATGGTCCCCCAGACAGAAGAAGTACTTCGAGGTAGGAAGCTGCTCCAACTTAGGCGACGCTCAGGCTCGCCGTCTTAAAATCCGCATAAACGGCAAGGACGGAAAGAAGTATCTTGCACATACCCTTAACAACACCGTTGTTGCTCCTCCGAGAATGCTTATTGCGTTCCTTGAGAACAATCTCAACGCAGACGGAAGCATTCGTATTCCTGAGGTGTTAAGACCCTATATGGGCGGAAAGAGCGTTATTGAGGTGCCGGAGAAGAAGTAACAGGCTGGCGGCTTCTCGCCACCCTTTCGTAAGTCTATTGGCAAAATTTAAAGGCTGTATCAATCCGATACAGCCTTTGTTTTTGTCGGAGCGTGAGCGAGCGGCTGCCTTTAGGCAGCCGCTCATTTCGCCGCAAAACCCTTCGGGTTTTGCGGCGAAGCGCCCGCCTGCGCTTAAGTTTTGCGGCTTCGCCGCAAAACCTTGGCGCAGGCGGGCGAAATTGCGCTGCCGCATTTATGCGCCGCCGCTTCTCGTGCGCCCGCTGAAGCGGGCGCACGATTTGTCGGGAAAGCACTACATTACAAAAAGGCTGTACCAATATGGCACAGCCTTTTTCTATAACTCATTCCTATTCTCCAGCGCCCTTTGCAGCGTTACATCATCTGCATACTCAAGCGCCGACCCCGCCGGCAGACCGTAGGCAAGGCGGGTTACCTTGATACCCATAGGCTTTATCATACGGCTTATGTAGGAAGCCGTAGCTTCTCCCTCAACCGTAGGATTTGTAGCCATAATAACCTCGTCAACCTCTCCCGAAAGCCGCCGCATAAGCTCGGTTATCCGTATGTCGTTTGGTCCTATCCCGTCCATAGGGGATAAAAGCCCGTGGAGAACATGATATACGCCGTTAAAGCCTCCTGCCCTTTCAAGAGCGGAAACGTCCTTAGGCGCTTCTACAACGCAGATAATCCTGCTGTTTCTCCTGTCGTCCCCGCAGATAGAGCAGACTTCCGCCTCGGTGAAGTTCTGGCAGACCTTGCAGCAGTGCACGCTTTTTCTTGCCGCTAAAATCTCACGGGAGAACTCCTCCACCTCCTCAACGGGCTGATTTAATATAAAATAAGCCAGCCGCTGGGCGGTTTTCATACCTATTCCGGGGAGCTTTGCGAACTGCTCCGCCGCTGTTACGAGGGGCAGTGAATTATATTCCGCCATTTCTTAGAAAAGTCCGGGGAAGCTTACGCCGCCTGTAACCTGTTCCATTTCCTTTGTGCTTTCCTCGTCAATCTTCTTGAGGACAGCGTTTACGCCTGCAACAATAACGTCCTGAAGGCTCTCGATGTCGTCCTTGTCAACAATGTCGGGGTTGATTTTAACGGACTTCAGCTCTCTTCCGCCTGTCATTACAAGCTCAATCATTCCGCCGCCTGCGGTTTCGGTGAACTCGGTCTGCTCAAGCTTTTCCTGAACAGCCTGAATGTCCTCCTGCATCTTCTGGGCCTGTCTTACCATATTGTTCATATTGCCCATTCCCTTGTTCTGGTATCCCTGGGGTAATCTTGCTTTCATAGTTTTAATTCCTTTCGCTTACTATTGTACTTTTATGTCAACTCCCTTGGATTTTGCAAATTCAAGGAAGTCATTGACCTTATTGTTGTTTTTTCCGGCAGTCTTTTTTTCGGGCTTTTTGCCTACCACCGTAACCCGTCTTCCTGTCGCCGCAAGGATAGCTGCCTGAATTTCCTGACGGTATTCGCCGCTTGCGAACTCAACCGCCAGCTCTCCGCCCTCAATCATCACGGTGTCGCCGCTGATAGAAGCGGTTGTGTCCTCGATAAGTATCTTGACCGAAAAGGGCATATTTCCCACAATGTCGTTCCATTCCTTAAATGGAACGAAGCTTCCGCTGTCGGCGGTTTTCGGTTCTTCCTTTTCTTTTGGTGCAGGCTGTTCCTGCTCGGGGGTTCCGATTTCCTCGGACGGCTCGGCTGGGAACTGCTCCGGCGGCAATTCTGCGGGATAGGATTCTTCCGAAGGCTCGGGGATTTCCTGCTCTGCTGGAACTGCTTTTAATTCCGGCATTGGCGCCGTTTCAGCAACGCTCTCCCTTTTCTTTTCGGGTGCAGTCTGCGAAACAGCAGGCTTTTGCGTTGCCGTCTGAAATTCTCCGTTTTTAAGCCTTGCAAGGGCGTCGCCCAGCTGCTTTTCAAGGCTGCCTATTCGTATCGAAAGCGCCTTTTCCCCTGTGTCAAGCTTGGGGGTGCAAAGGCGGATAAGGCACATCTCAAAGGAAAGCGCCGGGTTTCTGACCCTGCCCATAGAAGAAAGAGTATCACTTAAAATAGAGATACAGCGCATTATTTCCTCAAGAGTATAAGTGCCGCAAAGGGTTTGAAGCTGCTGAAGTTCCTCGCCAGCCGCTTTGATAATGCTGCTGTCTGCCCCTGCCTTTAAAAGCATAAGGCTTCTGTAATAGCCGATAAGCTCCTCTGCAAGTCTTGCAGGCTCCTTGGAGCGCTGAACGAGGGAGTCCAGGATATTAAGCGCCGCAGCGCTGTCCCGCTGGTTTATCTTTTCCGCAAGGGAGTAAAGGTACTCGCTTCCCGAAATTCCCGCACATTCCCTTACGGTATCGCAAGTGACCTCTCGGCTTACGGAAAGGCACTGGTCAAGGAGGGAAAGGGCGTCTCTCATTCCGCCGTCGGAGATTTTTGAAATCAGAAAGGCGGCGTCCTCGGTTACTTCGGCGTTTTCCGCCTCTGCCACCTGCATAAGCCGCTTCTTGCTGTCGTTTATGTCGATTCTTCGGAACTCAAAGCGCTGACAGCGGGAGAGGATTGTTGCAGGAACCTTGTGTATCTCGGTTGTGGCGAAAATAAAAACAACGTGGGCGGGAGGCTCTTCGATAAGCTTTAACAGGGCGTTGAACGCCGAGTTTGAAAGCATGTGCACCTCGTCGATTATATAAACCCTGTACTTGCAGGAAATCGGGGCATAAACCGCCTCGTCCTTAAGGGCTCTTACGTTGTCAACGCCGTTATTTGAAGCAGCGTCTATCTCGGTAACGTCGGGGCAGCCCTCCTCTATGCTTTTGCAGTTCTCACATTCGAGGCAGGGATTTCCGTCCTTTGGGTGCAGGCAGTTTACCGCCTTTGCAAGTATCTTTGCACAGGTGGTTTTTCCCGTACCTCGTGAGCCTGTAAAAAGGTAGGCATGAGCGGTCTGACCGTTTTTAAGCTGGTTTTTAAGGGTGGTGGTAATATGCTCCTGTGAAACCACGTCGTCGAAAACCTGTGGTCTGTACTTTCTGTACAGCGCAAGATACATTTTACCTCACTCCTTTTCTTTACAATGCAAAAGCCCTTGAGTATGAACACAGGCTTGCCGCGCACAAGCCGAAATTTGCTTAATGCTGCTCGGTTCCCCGCCTGACATGGTTCGCAACACGACCTTGCACGGGGTCTGTGTTCATATTCAAGGGCTTATCAATTATTATATACGATTTCTGTGAAAAAATCAAGCCTTTTCTCAGAATTTTCAGAGATTAACAATTTTTATCCGCCGCAAATCCACATTTTCACAGTTTCAAACTCTGTACTTCCTGCTCCCTCCTTAGCGCCACAGTCAAGAGCAAGCCGTCCGACCTCGTACTGTCCGAGCCTTGCTCCGCCGAGACAGGGGGTTGTAATAACAACCTCCGTGCGCCCGCAAAGCGCTTTTACCGCCTCAAGAATGTCGGTTCGGTGCGGCAGTCCTCCCGCCCCGTAGGTTTCGATTACAACCCCGCAGCAGTCCTTTCCTGCCGTAAAATCCTCTGTCCGAGAAAAGGGAGTAAGCTTGATAACCCTCGGAAAGGGCTTAGTCTTTTCGGGGAAAGGATAGGGATTTTCCGGGGGAGAAATCCTGCCCGAATAGCTTCGGAAAGCGTCTTTTTCCGAAGAATTTACCTTAACCGTATCACCGCCGCTAATAATCCGACCGCCGAAAGCGGTATAAACTCCGCCCTTTTTGGTGCAGGCTGTGCTTGCGGCAAGCCTTATGTTATCGTACCCGTCGCTGTTTTCCTCCGATAGGGGCAGCATCGAGCCTGTTACAACAACAGGCTTTTCCGCCCTTATCGTAAGAAAAAGCATGGCGGCTGTGTATGCAAGGGTGTCCGTGCCGTGGAGCAGCACTATTCCGTCGTAAAGCGGCAGCTTTTCCGAAACTGCCTCGTATATCTGCCGCAGGTTATCGGGAGAAAGGTCGGTGCTGTCAATGCTTAAAAGGTTCAGAATTTCCGCTTTACAGGTCAGATTTAAGCCCGACAGCAGTTCTTCACCGCTCTTTTCGGGTGTTCTTCCCTCTCCCTTTCCGCAGGCGATAGTACCGCCCGTTGTAATAAAAAGCAGTTTTTTATTCTCGCTCATACTTCCTGTTACCGAAACAGCTCGCCGTCAAAATATCGCTCCTGAAAGGCTATACTTGTCATAATCTCACGGTCGGAATAGTCCCTTCCGTCGGCGGAAACAATCCACTTGTCCTCAATGTCGTTGTAGCGGTGGTAAACGGCGATAACCTTGCCCGAAAACTCCTTTACGGGGGTATTGCAGCCTAAAAGATAGATGTCCTGGTTTTCCCCGTCCGCCGCCGTAACGCCCTCAACATAGCCGTAATTTACGCCGTACATGATGTTGGGGCATTTGGGGTGAACCGAGCCTAAGGGACGGTCTATTTTTCCCGAAACGGTCTTTCCGATAATATCCGAGTAGTCGGGGTTTGTTGCTTCCTTTAATGCAATCGCTTCTATAAAATAATGCCGTCCACCCCCTCTGCCCAAGGGCGTTCTTACGTCGTCAATATGCCTTATCTTATTCACTCTGAAATCCGACAGCAGCTTTACAATATCGTTTAGGTTTGCGAAAAAGTGGGGAATACCGTCCTCAACTCCCCCTTGAAAAATAAGGGTATTTTCGTCTGCGTGAGGGTAGTCCGAGCAGGTATAGCTCCAGGCGTCCTTTGAGCAAAGGTCGAAGAAAATTGCTCCGCCGGGCTTTAAAACACGGCGAACCTCAGCTAAAACCTGCTTTATGCTTGCTGTGTCGGTGTGGGAGATAACGT
>JBJERM010000139.1:0-5490 GCA_051882315.1 Ruminiclostridium sp. | reverse complement strand
CTGCCCCTGCGCCTTAGGGCTTGCTACTCCTACCGCAATAATGGTTGGAACGGGCGTAGGAGCTAAAAACGGCATACTGATAAAATCTGCGGATACTTCACGGCATAAAAACGGCGGTACTGGACAAAACGGGAACAATAACGGAAGGGACACCCTCGGTTACGGATATTTATTACGGCTGACGGAGTTACCGAAGCGGAGTTGCTTAAAGCGGCTCCCGCTCTTGTCCGTGCTGACGCAGGTATTGCAATAGGAGCAGGAACGGATATTGCAATAGAAGCGGCAGACGTTGTTCTTGCAAGGAGTGATTTGAGAAGTGCAGCGGACGGAATTGCTCTGAGCCGAAAGGTTATGAGAAATATTAAGCAAAACCTTTTCTGGGCGTTTATTTACAACATTATCGGAATACCGGTTGCGGCAGGCGCTTTCTATACAGCCTTCGGTCTGCGGTTAAATCCTATGATTGCCGCAGCCGCTATGAGCTTCAGCTCGGTTTGCGTTGTGGCAAATGCCTTAAGACTAAGGTTATGGAAGCCGCCCTTTTCGGGCAGGGTTGAAGCTGCAAAAGAAAATACAAAAAAGGAGGAAAAGCTTATGAGCATTACGGTTCATATCGAAGGAATGATGTGCGGACATTGTCAGAGCCACGTTGAAAAGGCGCTTTCGAAGGTTGCGGGAGTTACTTCCGTTGAAGTAAGCCTTGAAAAGAAACAGGCTGCTGTAAATGGCGAGGCTCTTAATAAAACGGCGCTTAAAAATGCTGTTGAAGAAGCGGGCTACACTGTAACAGGCATTGAATAAAGTCAATAAAGACTGATTGCAACGGTTTTCGGCATTTTGTCGGAAGCCGTTTTTCTTTTGGGGAAATTATTGTTCTAACCTTGTCCCGTTTCACATACATTTGAACAAAGACAAAAGAAAGATTGTTATGAGAAAGGACTTAAAATGCAGTCAGCAAACAGATTCAGAGAAGCGGCGGGAATGCTTCCGCCCTTTTCACAGTACCTCTTTGAAGTACCCGCGAGAATTGCGGAGAACGCCTGTGAAATAAGGCTCAGGGCAGGCAAGCCGCCCGTAGTTGAGACAATAACGGAAAGATATGTCAGTCAAGGAAAAACCGCCACAACCGACGATATTTTCAGCTGTATAAGATATTTCTGCGACTTCTCCCTGTACAGCTGTGAGCGGGAGTTATCTCAGGGATTTATAACCCTTAAGGGCGGTCATAGAGCGGGATTTACGGGAACTGCATACATAAGAAACGGAAAAATTGAGAATATACGGGATATATCTACTATAAACCTGCGTATTGCCGCAGAGCACAAGGGCATTGCGGAACGGCTCTTAAGCCTTACCGCCTTTGAGCAGGACTTCTGCGGGCTTGCTATCTTAGGACCGCCGCTGAGCGCAAAAACAACTATGCTGCGGGATTACTGCCGCCTATTATCTGCATTCAGAAAAACCGCCGTTGTGGACGAGCGAAGCGAAATTGCCGCCGTGTATAATGGCGTTCCACAAAATGATATGGGCGCAAACTGCGATGTTCTCAACGGCTTTCCAAAGCCCGAGGGAATAAGACAGGCTCTGCGCTCCCTCTCTCCGGAATATATATTCTGCGACGAGGTGGGAGAGGAATACAGGGAGCTTGCAGACTGCTCAAACAACGGGGTAAAGCTTATAATTACCGCCCATTGCGGCAGTATGGTGCAGGCTTCTAAAAACAGGGCGCTGCGGCTTCTTGCTGACTGCGGAGCGGTAAATTACGCAGCCCTTCTTGACAGCGGAAGAAACACGGGCAGAATTAAGGGATTATGGAGAATTGAAAATGGCGAGGCTTTTGGCTGCTGCGGCAGTAATAATAATCTGTACGGCTGTGGGAATGGCGTTATCATCGGCGCTTAGGCTGCGATGCGTTCAGCTTAAATGCATGCGGTCTGTGTTTGAGGAAATGGCAACTCTTATACGCTATCGTGCTGTCCGTTGTAAAGAGCTAATGACCGAGCTTTGCGGCAGGGAAGCATACAGCGGTTTTGATTTTCTGAATAGGCTTGATACTGCGCTGAAAAGCGGAATCGGCATAACCGAGGCGTGGCAGACCTCTGCAAGACAAGCCCGCTTCATAACCGAAAGCGACAGGGAAATTCTCCTGTCCACAGGCGAGCAGCTGGGAACAACGGATATTGAGGGGCAGCTGTCTATGCTTACCCTCAGCGCAGGACTTGCAGAAAAAAACTTAATGGAAGCCCGAGAGGAAAGCACCAGGAAGGGCAGAATGACGCTTTGCGTCTGGGTTCTTTGCGGAATTGCCGCAGGTATTATGCTTTTATAGCCGTAAATACGGCGGATTTCCCGAAAGGACGGTTATTTTATGGACGTTGAGCTTATTTTCAGAATTGCGGGAGTTGGAATTGTTGTTGCTGTTTTAAATCAGCTTCTCCAGCGCTCCGGCAGGGACGAGCAGGCTATGATGACTACAATAGCGGGGCTTGTGGTGGTACTTATGCTGCTGGTGGGCGAGATAGGAAAGCTGTTTCAGACGGTAAGGGAAGTATTTAATCTCTGATGAATATTATTGCTATTACGGGGCTTGGCATAACCGCCGCCGCCCTTTCTGCGGTTATACGAAGATACAACGGGGAATACAGTCTCTTTATCTCCCTTGCCGCCTCTTTGCTGATTCTTGGGGCGGTAATTACGGCGCTTTCGCCGCTGCTTGGGCTTATCAACGAGCTTACCGAGGCTTCTGGAGCAGACAGCGGGTATATAGCGGTTCTTCTGAAAGCGCTGGCGGTTTGCTATATAACCCAGCTTGCGTCGGACTGCTGCCGTGACAGCGGTGAAAGCGCAGTTGCGGGAAAAATAGAGTTTGCAGGTAAAATTGCGGTTCTTCTTATTGCAGTACCGCTTTTTGAGAGCATTCTCGGAATTGTAAAGGATTTGATAATGTGAAAAACGGGTTAAGATTTATCGCATTTGTTTGCGCGGCTATAGCCTTCGCTTTTATATTTTCCTTTAAAGCAAGCTGTACCGATTTTGGGACAGATGAGCTTTACGGAGCTTTGCCCGAAAATGCACGGGAATATCTTGAGGAGAACGAAATAACACCTGAAAATAACGGAATTATGAATATTTCGGTGCAGGAGGTTTTAAGCGGAATACTGGCTATGATAGGAGAAAACATAGGCAAGCCGCTGAGAATGTTCACCTCGCTGCTTGCGGTAATTCTGCTGACATCACTTGCGGAGGGACTTAGGGACGCTTCGGGAAAAGGCGCTCCGGTGCAGGTCTTTTCCCTTGTTTCAGCGCTTGCTGCCGCAATAACCGTTTCTCTTCACCTCAGCAGCGCCCTTTCCTCAATCGGCGGAGCGCTGAGCGGGGCGACAGGGTTTATGCTTACATATATACCCGTTCTTGCCGGAGTAATCGCCATAGGCGGTCACGCATCAACAGCGGCGGTTTTCAGCTCTGTAACCGTTGTTGCTATACAAATTCTGGCGCAGCTTACAACTGCTTTTTTGCTGCCATGTACAAGCAGTCTTTTAGGAATATCGGCGGCGGGAGGGCTTAACCCCGACCTTAAAACCGACCGTCTCGGAGACGGGATTAAAAAGGCGGTAATATGGGGACTGGGGCTTATAATGACTATTTTTATGGGCATTTTGTCCGTCCAGAGCACGATTTCCGCTTCTGCAGACAGCGTTGCTCTGCGGGCAGCAAGATTTGCGGTAGCTTCAAGCGTTCCATTTGTGGGAGGAGCGGTTTCCGACGCTC
Source organism: Ruminiclostridium sp. (assembly GCA_051882315.1). Lineage (GTDB taxonomy): Bacteria > Bacillota > Clostridia > Oscillospirales > Ruminococcaceae > Ruminiclostridium_E. The sequence continues at coordinate 1,719 of JBJERM010000139.1, read as the reverse complement.
TTGCAACAGTAAAGAGCAGCATTTCAATGCTGAAATCCGGAATAGGCGGCTTCGGGATTGCGGCGGGAGGCTGTATTCTGCTGCCTGTTATAATCAATGCCGCCTGCTATCGCTTTTTCCTTTTTCTTGCAGATGTAGTGAGCGATATTTTCGGCAATTCCCAGGTTACAAGAATGATAAAGGCGGGGGAAAACGTAATGTCGATTATAATAGCAATGCTTGCCTGCTTTTTTCTGTTTATTACTATTTCAACTGCGGTTATGCTTTCTGTTTGCAGGAGCTGAAGGGGGCGATTTAAGTGAAAGAAATACTGTTCGGAATAAGCGCAGCGGCAATAATTACCGCTGTTTTCAAGGCGCTTATGCCCTCGGAAAAGTTCAGCAGCCAGATAAAGCTACTGATTGCCTGCTTTTTCGTTTCCTCGGCTATAAGCGCAGTAAGCGGAGGCTTCGGCTTTGACCCGGAAAGCATTATTTCCGGGGCGGACAGCGGCTATAACGACTACTCGGTTCAGATAAGGGAACTTACAGCAGATGAAACCGCGGACGCTTTGCGGACTGCACTAAAAGAAAAGCTGTCTGAAGAAAATATATTCCCCGAAAAAATATATATCGGCGTTAATATTTCGGAAACCGGCAGCATATCTATTAGTGAAATAAGGCTTGTTTTCAGAAATGCAGGAGAGGAGGAGAAGAGAAGGGCGGTGCAGCTTGTAAAAAGCTGTACGGACATAAATACGGAGGTTACAGCGGAGGATACGAGGTAAATGAAAGGCATTTTCAGGTTAAAGGACGTTGGCGAGATAATAAAGAGCGATAAGTCAGTTAAAATTATTCTTGCGGCAGGAGCTGCGCTGATGCTGATAATTGCCTTTGGCGGATTTTTCGGCGGCAGTACCCAAACGGAAGAAACCGGTTACAGCAGGGCGGAGCTTGCAGAATACGAAGCAAGGCTTGAAAAGCGGCTTTCCGATATTCTGTCCGAAATAAATGGAATAGGAAAAACAGAGGTGATGATAACTCTTGACGGGGCGGAGCAGACCGAGTACGGGAAAAGCAAGGATATGCTATTATCAGTAACGGCACCCCGGGTAAGAGGTGTGATTGTAGTCTGCGACGGCGGCGACAACATAGCCGTTAAGGAAAAAGTAATAAACGCCGTTTCGGGTGTTTTCGGTATAAGCACAACCCGCATAAGCGTTATAAAATAACCTGAATGAAAGGAACTTAGCTATGAGAAAAAGATTAAACCTTATAATCGGTAAAAAACAGATAATTCTTGCAGGACTTACTGTACTGCTTGGCGCTGCGATTTACGTCAACTACCTTTATTCATCAGCCAATGCGGTAAATACCTCGGACAAAACCGCTGAAAGCACCGCAGAGGCAGGAAATTACGGCGATGTGCGTTTTGTTTCGGGAGAGGTTTCCGACGGTAAGGAAATAACAGTTGCTTCAACCGATTCCGACGAATATTTTGCAAAGGCAAGACTTGACAAGAAGCAGAGCAGGGACGAGTCGATTGAAGTGCTGCAAAGCTTCTATTACGGCGGTGACAGCACCGAGGAGGAGCTTGCAGTTATTGCGGAGGACGTTTTAGAGGTAAGCGGCTACATTGAAACCGAAACTAAGGTTGAAAACCTGCTTAAGGCACAGGGCTTCTCGGAAGCGCTATGCTATCTTTCCGCAGACAGCGCTAATGTTATCGTAAAGACAGCAG
>JBJERM010000138.1:0-5562 GCA_051882315.1 Ruminiclostridium sp. | reverse complement strand
AACCGACGTTAATTTCAATGATTTGAAGCAGGTTGTAAACGAGCTGAGAAGTCAGGGAATAAGCACCTCTGTTGATGATTTCGGAATAGGCTATTCTTCCCTTAATCTTATAAGAGAGCTGCCGTGGAACGTTCTTAAGCTGGATAAAAGCTTCCTGCCCGCAGGAAAAAAGGGAGCCGGAGACGAGAAGAAAAGCGTTATGCTTAAATATGTTATTGCAATGGCGCAGAATCTCGGTCTTGAATGTATTGTGGAGGGCGTTGAAACAGAGGAGCAGATAGAGTTGCTGAAAAACAATAACTGCTGTCTTGCCCAGGGCTTCTATTTCGACAGACCGCTTCCTCCCGAGGTGTTTGAGGAAAGGCTCAAGAGGCTTAAGAAGTATGAAGCCGTTTGAGGGAAAGGAAATCCGATATGAGTAAGAAAAAGCGCAGAACCCCGCAAAATTCTCAGAATAAGCCTGCCGCAAAGCAGGAGAATACTGCCCCCGAAGCGAAAATAGCGGAAGAAATTCCTGCCGCACAAGCAGCAGAGCCTGCCGAAACTACGGCGGCTGAAAGGGAAGAGGCTGTAAAATCGGAGAAAACCGAAGTTAATGCTCAAAAGCAGCCCGATACTGCTCCCCAACAGCCAAAGCCGAAAGCTTCAAAGGGTATAATTGCGGGATTTTCTGCTATGGGCGCAGTGATAATCTGCCTTGTAATAGCTCTTGTTGTCACAAATCTTGATAAGGCGGCTCCTGCGGTTAATACGGGTGAAATTACATCAGCTGTAATGGAGCAGACATCGGTTTCTGAAGAGATAACTGTTCCGGAAGGAACAACAGCTGCTGAAACTGAAAATGCAGATGTTGCTTCCGCTGAAACAACTGCTGCCACAACAGAAACAACAGCAGAGGTTACAGCCGCTGCTTCGGAAACTACCGCAGCTGTCACAACTCGGGCTGAAACAACAGCTGTTACCACCACTGCTGCAACTACTGCGGCTACAACCGAAAAGAAAGCTGAAAGTACCGCAAAGGAAGAAAATCAGACTTCCGAAAAAGGTGTTATTATTATGTACTCCGCCGATAATTCCTGGGAAAACGGTTCGGAAACCATGTACGGTCTCCAGCTGGGAATTTCCAACAGAAGCGGTAAAAGCGTAAGCGGCTGGAAGCTTGCCCTTGAAATCGAGGGGTTAAGCTCCTGTCAGGGCTGGAACGGAACCTACGAAATAAGCGGAAATACTCTTACCGTAACAAATGTAGATTACAACGGAGATATTCAGGACGGCGGAGATGTGGTTATCGGCTGTAATTTAGGAGTAACAAAGGCTCTGAATATAAAAAGCGCTAAGCTTAACGGGCAGACCTGCACATTAAAAAAAGGAACGGTTGACCAGAACGCCGTGAACGACAGAAATAATCAGAACAACCAGAATAATCAGAGTAATCAAAGCGCCGTGGCTGACGTTTCGGAGCTTCTTAAGCGCAGCGATAATGCTGTACAGGGCGACGACTGGCTTCATACCGACGGACGAAGAATACTGGACAAAAACGGTAAGGAGGTATGGCTTACAGGCGTAAACTGGTTCGGATACAATACAGGTACAAACACCTTTGACGGACTTTGGAACAGCCAGCTTAAGCCCTCGGTTGAGGCGATTGCCGACCACGGCTTCAATCTTATCAGAGTTCCCATTTCCGCACAGCTCATCAATCAGTGGGCGGCGGGGGAATACCCGAGAGCAAACTACAATAACGCCTATAACGAAGAGCTCAACAGCATGAACAGCCTTGAGATTTTCGACTATTTCTTAAAGCTTGCAGAAGAAAACGGAATTAAGGTAATGCCGGATATTCACAGCGCTGAAACTGACGCTTCGGGACATAACGTAAACCTCTGGTACACTTCTAATGTTTCGGTAGAGCAGTTCTACTCCGCTCTTGAATGGATGGCTGAAAGGTACAAGGACAACGATACCATAATAGCCTACGACCTTAAGAATGAGCCCCACGGTAAGCCCTACGAGGGAAGCGGGGCAGCGATATGGAACGATTCCGACGCTAAGAATAACTGGAAAAAGACGGCGGAAACCGCTGCCGCAAAGATACTTGCAAAGAATCCAAACGTTCTTATAATGATTGAGGGTACGGAGATTTATCCGATTGACCTTAACTCCAACTCCGACTACCATTCCACAAACGACAAGGACTACTATTTCAACTGGTGGGGCGGAAACTTAAGGGGCGTGCGGGATTACCCCATAAACCTCGGCAAGTATCAGGATAAGCTTGTTTACTCTCCCCACGATTACGGTCCTACCGTATACAAGCAGCCTTGGTTCGAGGGAAATTATACCTTTGACAGTCTGATGAATGACTGCTGGAGGGATAATTGGTTCTATATCTACGAGAACAACATCGCTCCGCTTCTTATAGGGGAATGGGGCGGCTTTATGAGGGAGCCTAATCTTACCTGGATGACCTATATGCGCAAGCTTATTAAGGATAACCACCTTAATCACACCTTCTGGTGCTTCAATGCAAATTCCGGCGATACAGGCGGACTTGTACTGGACGATTTCACCACCTGGGACGAGGAGAAGTACGCCTTTGTCAAGGAGGTTTTATGGCAGGAGGGCGGAAAGTTCGTAGGTCTTGACCATGCGATACCTCTTGGCAAAAACGGTATTACACTTACTGAAGCAAAAGGACTCAGCTGATAAAAAAACCACTCGCCGAACTGCGGCGAGTGGTTTTACTATATCTGCTTCTTGATTTTGTTCAATGCGCCCTTTTCCAGCCTTGAAACCTGTGCCTGACTTATTCCTATTTCGTTGGCAACCTCAACCTGGGTCTTGCCCTGAAAAAAGCGCAGGTTAAGAATACGCTTCTCTCTGCTTCCGAGGGAAGAAATTGCTTCCTTAAGGGCTATTTCCTCCAGCCAGTTGTTATCGTCGTTGTTGTCGCCGAGCTGGTCCATAACGTAAATCGTATCTCCCGACTCCGAAAAGACAGGCTCATAAAGGGAGATAGGCTCGCTGATTGCCTCAAGAGCAATAACCACATCCTCGCGGCGGCAGTCGATTTCCTTTGCAATTTCTTCTACGGTAGGCTCTCTTTTCTTTTCCGAAATAAGCTTTTCCTTTGCCTGCATTGCCTTGTAGGCAATATCACGCAGTGAACGGCTGACCCTTATCTGACCTGAATCTCTCAAATAGCGTTTAACTTCGCCTAAAATCATGGGCACGGCGTAGGTACTGAATTTTACCCCGAATTCAAGGGAAAAATTGTCAATCGCCTTTATAAGCCCGATACAGCCAACCTGAAACAGGTCGTCGGGGTTTTCACCTCTGCCCGAAAAGCGCTGAATTACGCTTAAAACAAGCCTTAAATTTCCGTTTATAAGCTCCTCTCTTGCCTTTTCATCTCCCTCGGCGATTTTTTTCAGAAGTTCTGTTTTTTCCGACTCCTTAAGCACCTTCAGCTTTGATGTATTTATGCCGCTTATCTCGACCTTTCCGTAGTACACGCCAATCACTCCCTGTAAAATGAATACAGAAAAAGTATTGACAGAGAGTACCCCGATATTCCCATGCAGTGATGGTAATATATGGCGAAATGGCGTAAATGGCTTGGTTATGGGATTTTTTTATTGCAGTATAATAAAGTGAAAGCCGCAGTTAAGAGCTGCGGCTTTAGTCTATTCGTCATCAACCAAATCCGGTATATCCGAATCCGGAATATCGTCCCCGAAATAATTCACAAGGGGAGCAAGCTGTTCGGCGGTGTAGTCTGATTGATACAGGCAGTCAAGATTAAGGGTATAGCGGTTGATACCGTCGTCAGCTACAATTTTCAGCGTTCCGAATTTATACGGCAGGCTGAATATCCCGTCCATAAGCGCCCGACATTCCCTTGCAAATTCCCGCACAGTTATCTGCGCTTCTGCAAAGTCCACGCTTACATTCAGCCTGTCGCCGTCGGTAAGGTCTGCGGGAGTTCTGTATATTGAAATATCATCTCCGAAAAGCTCGGTAGTAACCGTAACGCTCTTTATGCTGTCGCTTGTTAAAACGCGGGACAATTCCTCCTCGGTAATGTTGCAAATACGGGACTCGGCGTTAATTCTCTCGTTGCCCGTTACCGAATACAGCGCAGAAATCAGAGAAAGCACGAATGAAATGCCAACAAGGGCAAAGACAAGTATAACGCTTTTAGCGCTGAATTTTATCCGAACGCTTTTATTTCTGAAAATAGCGTACAGTATCTCAAGTCCCAAAAAAACAAGCATAACAGGCGCAATTTTCAGGCAGCCCGCAATCCCCTCGGGTGAGTTTAGGGCAAGAAGCATGGCAATTCCCATAACGATAAGGGAAGCGGCGGAGGAGAAAACGCCTATGTAGCATACCCGCCGTTTTCTGGTATGAAGCGGGCGGACAGAGCTTCGGGGCGGGGGAGAAAACTCTCTTTCAAGGGCTTCGTTTTCCTCCTCAATCTCCTTTGTAAGCTGCTCAACAGCTTCCATGCTGTCCTGTATAAGCTCCTCCGGGGCAGGAACTTCTTCCTGCTCCTCGGCTTCAAATATTTCTTCCTTTAAATCAGTCATCATATCACGCCCTTTTCTGCCACTGCCATAATATAGATATATTCTACCATTTTTCGGGCGAAATGTCAAATATACAGATATATTTAGAAATTCAAATTGATTTATTCAGACAAATGTGCTATAATATTTATTACTTATTTCCGGAAAGAGGAGTTAAAAATGCCTATAAATATACCGAGCGACCTTCCCGCATACAACACGCTTATAAGCGAGAATATTTTTGTAATGCCGAAGGAGAAGGCTATGAGGCAGGATATACGGCCGCTGAAAGCTGCTATATTCAACCTTATGCCCACAAAAATAGAAACCGAAACCCAGCTTTTAAGGCTGCTCAGCAACACACCCTTGCAGGTTGACATAACCCTGCTTCGTACCGCTACCCATACTTCCAAGCACACGGCGGCGGAGCACCTTGATACGTTCTACAAGACCTTTGATGAAATCAGCCACGAGTATTTTGACGCGCTTATTATCACGGGTGCGCCTGTTGAGCGCTACGATTTTGAGGACGTAAGCTACTGGGACGAGCTTTGCGGGATTATGGAGTGGTCGAAATCCCACGCTTTTTCTACCGTTCATATCTGCTGGGGCGCCTTTGCGGGGCTTTACTACCACTACGGCATTAAAAAGCACAATCTTGACCGGAAGATGTTCGGCGTTTTCCCCCATAAGGTTACCGACGTAAATCACCCCCTTACAAAGGGCTTTGACGACATTTTCTACGCCCCACATTCCCGCCACTCCGAGATTAAGGCGCAGGACATTCTCGATAACCCGAAGCTTTCGCTGCTTGCATATTCCGACCTTGCGGGACCCTATATTATTGCTGACAAGACAAACAGACAGATTTTCATAACGGGGCACGGCGAGTACGACAGGGACACCCTTAAAAACGAGTATTTCAGGGATATTTCCAAGGGAATCGCCTACGTTCCGCTGCCCTATAACTATTTTCCCGAGGACAACCCCG
>JBJERM010000137.1:0-1700 GCA_051882315.1 Ruminiclostridium sp. | reverse complement strand
CGCTACTTTGAGGGGGTAGTGGGCATTAGCTCGTGTGGGTTCAAGTCCCATCCTCCGCACCAACGACAAAGTGTGAAATACCCTATGACATCAGTCATAGGGTATTTTTCTGCACTATTCCGGCTGACGACGCAGACGGCGGCTTCTCGACAACCGGAATTAATCAAATAGCAATATATAATGGAATTATTGGTTCGGAAAGAAAAGTTATGAAAAACAAAGAGATTTACAAAAGCGCCATGCGGCTTGCCGTTCCCATGATGATTCAGAACGGCATCACCAATATGGTTGGTCTTATCGACAATGTAATGGTGGGAAGCCTGGGAACAGAAGCTATGACTGCGGTTTCTATCGTCGGTCAGCTTATTTTCGTGTTCAACCTTGCGATTTTCGGCGGAATGTCCGGTCCCGGGATTTACGGCGCTCAGTTCTACGGTCAGGGTAACACCGAGGGCTTCAGAAGCACATTCCGCATTAAGCTTCTTATCGGAATTGCCTGCATAATCGCCGGCTTCGCAGTGTTCACCATGGGCGGAGAAGCCCTTATCGGAATGTATCTTCACGGGGAGAGTGCAGACATCGACAGCGCTCTTACAATGGCTCACGCCAAGGACTACCTGCACATAATGCTGCTGCAAATCCCCTTTTTCGTGCTGACGCAGGTCTACGCCACCAGCCTTCGTGAAACCGGCGACAGCCTTAAGCCTATGGTTTCGGGGATTGCCTCGGTGGTAATCGACATCGTTTTCAACTACCTGCTGATTTACGGAAAATTCGGTATGCCAAAGCTTGGCGTGCAGGGCGCAGCGATTGCTACGGTGCTGGCAAGAGTGGTAGAAATGCTTGTGATTGTGGTCTGGTCCCACGCAAGAAAAAACAAGCAGGAATTTCTTGTGGGAATTTATAAAACCCTCAAGGTTCCCGGCTATCTTGCCAAAAAGATTATAAAGAAAACTCTCCCGATTTTCTTTAACGAATTTCTTTGGGCAGGCGGACTTGCCGCCCTTACCTCCTGCTACTCCATAAGAGGGCTTGAGATAGTTGCGGGGCTTAATATCTCCAACGCTATCTGCAATATGCTGAACGTAGTATTTGTAGCGCTCGGAAATGCGGTAGGAATACTTATCGGTCAGACCCTCGGCGCAGGAAAATACGAAAAGGCGAAGAAGGACTCCTTTAGTCTTATGTGGTTTACAGGCGCCGTCTGCCTTATTCTTACAGTAATTCTGGTTTCGGTTTCGGGCATTTTCCCGAAGTTCTACGACACCACGGAAACCGTGCGCCGCTGCGGACAGCTTTTCATCATAATAACCGCCCTCTTCTTCCCTGTTCAGGGTTTCCTCAACGCCCTTTATTTCACTCTCCGCTCCGGCGGAAAAACGGTTATAACCTTCCTTTTTGACAGCGTTTACTCCTGGACGGTTACTATTCCGACGGCGCTGCTGCTCTGCAATTTTACCTCCCTTTCTATTTTTGTTATTTATGCAATAGTGCAGTCTCTCGACCTTATCAAGATAGCGGTGGGCTTTGTACTGGTAAGAAAGGGCGTGTGGATAAGCAATCTGGCGGAGGAAACCAAGAATATGTGATAAAAACGACCGAAGAAGATTTTTTCAGTCTTCTTCGGTCGTCTGTTCTATTAGTGCTGCTCGATAAATTGGAATTTATAATGCTGTTTAATCACCAATATCAACACTTAA
>JBJERM010000136.1:0-5569 GCA_051882315.1 Ruminiclostridium sp. | reverse complement strand
GACGAGAATAATAATTTACGGGATTTCTGAATTTCATAAATGAATCATAATCCATAACCAGATTTACAGTCATTAAGTTATACTTAGGGTGCAGTCTAATAATATTTGGATAAGCACATTTGTTCATAACTTCTTCTTCATATGCCGTCAAAAGCTTTCCCTGGTCAAATACATTTTTTATATATTCTTTATATTTATTCTCAATATTGTTATCTCTGACGGCTTTTAAATTTACCATAAATAATCCGCCGTTACAATATAGCGTTCCGGGCTCAATATTAAGGCTTTTTTTCATCATCGCTATGCCGGGAGCACTGTCAACACCAGCTAAGTAATTGTTTTGCATATCCATTTCCCACAATTCTTGCAGTGATTGCAGGATAAGCATATCACTGTCAATACATATAACCCTCTCCACTTCTTCCGGCAGCAATTGTCCAATAATCATTCTTCCGAATGTATGTCCCATAGTCGATACAGTAAATCTTTCATCACAAAAGAATTCCTTAGGCTCCGGCATTGATATAAACACAAGTGTTCTACCATAATTATTTGCAATTTTTTCAATCTTCTGTTTGTTATCTTGTGAAATCTTATCCTCGACAATGTATACATAAATCGAAGAAAAATCCTTATTGCTTTCAAATAAAGACGCAATTGAAACCCCGCAGGGTTCAGAAAAAAGATTAGAAGAAAAATAGGCAACTACTAATGAATTCTTCTGATAACTCATGTAATTTACTCTTCGCTTTCTATGATTTTCCTAATTCCGTTTAAAAAGTTTTCGGTAGGATTCCACAAAGTATCGTCCTGTAAATCAGTAATACAGGCTTCTAAGTGCATTACCTGTTTTTCATTATACGGAATTGCCCCCAATGCCAATTCACTTTCAGGAGAAACCACATCTCGTATTTCTTTGATATACTCCGCCAGCGGTCTTGCCTTTCCGCTTCCAAGCACATATACTTTCCCATCGATACCTTTTTCGCCCAAAAGTCGAAATGCGACCGCCGCATCTCCGCTGTATAGATAGTCCCACATTTGTTCTCCCTTAGTGAACTGCGGTACTTCTCCTGCCTTGAGCTTATTGATTGTCGACATTACCATGCTCTGCGAACCGTCATTCGGTCCATAAACGCTCAGTATCCTGACCCAGATATGTTCTATGCCTAACTGGTGTACACACTCTCTGGTCATCTGACCTGCGCAAAGCTTAGCTATTCCATATCCATTTTCAGGAAATGCCGGAGTATCAGGCTTAAGAACACCCTCTACCCTACCGTATTCAGCCTGAGAACCTGCTCCAACAAACTTTTTGCAGCCAAAACGGTAAGCTGCACCTACAGCGTCTAACGCATACCTGACATTTCTGTTCTGCAGATACATATCATTTCGTGCAGCGCCTGTTGTTCCTTCCCATGCAAAATGATAGAACACATCATATGTTTTTCCTGTATCATTCTGCACAGTTGCAAGCTCCTCCAGAGAACAATATTTTAACTTAACCAGCGGATGTTTTGGGATATTACAGTTTCTTTTCGAGCCCTCTCTGCAAAAAACGAGTACCTCTATTTCATTATCTATCAATTCCTGAATGAGGGCTGTCCCAACCGCTCCGGTAGCACCGGTTACAACGGCTCTTTTCATTTTGCTCTCCTGTTAAAAAAGAATACGCATTATCGCATTCATAATTCAAAAAGCATGCACGCTATATCTCTTTTATTCCCCAACCATAGGAATGAACATCTGCCTCTCCAGTTCTTCTCTCGGCAAAAACGGTGCAAGGTCTTCAAGCGGCGGGCTTACCAGCGTTCCGTCCGGAAGCCGTTTTGTACTGCTCTTAGGCTCCCATACCTGCTCCGTATCAGTAAATATTTCTGTAAATACAGGTCCGTCAAGCTTCAGAACTTCGTCAACAACTGCCTTCATCTCTGAATTGCTGCTTGCCGAAAAATACCTATAACCAAAAGCTTCCGCAATCTTTTTAAACTCAGGGAAGGATAACCCCCCCGATTGTTCTCCTATACCGACAAAATTTTTGTTAAAAAGGTTTGTCTGCGTAATGCGGATTGAGTGGTAACCATTGTTGTTAATCAGAAAAATCTTAATTGGCAGATTGTTGGTAATAATCGTCTGCAATTCCTGCAGATTCATCATTATTGAACCGTCGCCCTCAAGGCAAATCGTCTGCCGGCGTCCTCCGCCGATACAGGTTCCTATTGCCGCAGGAAGTCCATAGCCCATAGAAGCAACAGCACTGTTGTTCGCCATACGGCTTCCCTTCTGAATGTGATACGTCTGGTTTCCTACTACACAGCAAGCTCCGTTTGATACTGCCGTTAAGCTGTTATCAGGCAGCTGCGAGCTCAGATAATCTATAAATGCATACACATTTGCAGTTTTCCCGTTTTCTTCCCACTGCCTCGGCTGAACAACAGGATAATCAGATTTCCATCTGCGGCAGGTATTAAGCCATTCTTCACCGCAGAATATGAGGTCTGTAATTGCAGAATCCATTTTTGTAAGGAAATCCTTTGCGTCAGCCCAAATCGGCATTTCAACATGAAGGGTCGGCTTTTTCAGTTCTGCCTTGTCAATATCCACCATTATGACTTCTGCAGCTCTCGCCCAGGTCTTCCAGTTATACCCCACCTGACGAATGGAAATACGAGTTCCTACTGCCAAAATCAAATCAGCATTCTGAATAGCCCAGTTACCCGGGCGATCACCCATATTTCCTGCGCGTCCGCAATACAGCGGATTATCGTCTTCGATAAGGTCTACTGCATTCCAGTATGTAACAATCGGAATATTGAGTTTTTCAGCGACAGAACGGAATTTGTCATATCCGCCCGACAAACGTATTCCATAGCCTGCATGAAAAACAGGTCGCTTTGCGTTCCTGATTTTTTCTATTACGGTCTGTATTATTTTGTCATCAACAGCAGGAGGAAGCTTTGAGTCATCTTCCGAAGAATCGTAGCCTTCCAATTCATCGGTTTCAATGAACATTCCCTGATAATTGACAGGAATATCAACCCATACAGGTCCGGGGCGACCGGTTGTTGCCAGATGCCACGCCTTTTCAAGATGATAGCGAATAGTTTTCGGGTCTTCTATCATTACTGCGTATTTAGTCATCGGCTCAACCGATTTCACTATGTCATACTCCTGATCGCCCATAGCACGTAGGGGCGTTTCGGTAAATCTGAGAGCATAACGAGCTGTTGTGTCGTAGCGCACCTGACCGCTGATAATAAACATAGGTATAGAATCAAGCCAGCCGCCCAAAACGCCAGTTAATGCATTTGTACCGCCCGGACCGGTTGTTACGCAAACCGCCGCAATTTTGTTTTCAAGACGAGCATAGGCTTCCGCAGCAATTGCGCAAGCCTGCTCATGATGATTGTAAGTTACTTTAAGTCCATCCTTGTGTCCCAGAGCATCGTTTAAATGCATAGCGCCGCCGCCAACTACTGAAAAAGCGTCGGTAACGCCATGATTAACGAGAAAGTCAGCTACATAATCCGCAAGTCTTACTTTCATTAACAAATCCTCCTGCTTTTATTCGCTGACCGCCTCAATAATAACCTTACCCATATAATCAATCATCTCATCACTCATACCCGGATAAACCCCTACCCAGAAGGTGTTATTCATAATAAACTCGGTGTTTTCCAGCCCGCCTGCCACACGATAAGCGTCCGTTCCTCTTATCTGATCAAAACAGGGGTGCTTGATAAGATTTCCGCTGAAAAGCAGACGAGTCTGAACGTTATGCTCTTCAATATATCTTGTAACCTTGTTGCGGCTCAATCCCGTTTCGGGCTTTACCGATATAAGGAATCCGAACCAGGAAGGACGGCTGTTTTCGGCAGGCTCGGGAAGAATAATTCTATCGCTGACGCATTCCAGAGCCTTACGAAGTCTGTCCCAGTTATGGCGGCGGCGCTCAATAAACGAAGGGAATTTTTTCAGCTGCTCAACGCCGATTGCCGCCTGTAAATCCGTAACCTTCAGGTTATAACCGAAATGACTGTAAACGTACTTATGGTCGTACCCTTGTGGCAGTTCGCCGTACTGACCATCGAAGCGGTGTCCGCAGAAGTTATCCCTTCCGGAAGGGCATATACAATCTCTGCCCCAGTCACGGTATGAAAGAATAAGCTTGTGCAGCTTCGGATTGTCCGTATATACGCAGCCGCCCTCGCCCATTGTCATGTGGTGCGGCGGGTAGAAGCTGCTTGTGCCGATGTCGCCCCAGGTGCCGGTGAATCTTGTTACTCCGTCGATAGTGTACTGAGTTCCCAATGCGTCGCAGTTATCCTCAACCAGCCATAAATTATGCTTATCGCAGAAGGCTTTTACTGCCGACAAATCAAAGGGATTTCCGAGAGTATGAGCAATCATAACCGCCTTTGTTTTCTCGCTTAAAGCTTCTTCAAGCTTTGTTACGTCAATATTGTACTGGGGTACGGTTACATCAACAAAAACCGGAACAGCGCCATACTGTAAAACAGGAGTTACCGTTGTGGGAAATCCACAGGCAACCGTAATAACCTCGTCGCCCCGCTTTATCTGCCGTTCGCCAAGTTCGGGAGCAGTAAGCACGGAAAATGCAATAAGATTTGCGGAAGATCCGCTATTAACAAGGTGAGCGTATTTAACGCCTATCCATTCAGCAAACTTCTTTTCAAACTCGTCAGAAAAACGCCCTGTTGTCAGCCAGAAATCAAGCATTGCGTCTGTAAGGCTGCACATTTCCTTTTCATCAAAAACTCTTGAAGCATAGCTTATACGGTCGCCGGGCTTAAACTCGTCCTTCTTCTCCTTGAAAGCGTGATAATAGTCGGTCACCATAGCCTTAATCTGTTCGCGGGCTTCTGCCTCGTTCTTCCAGCTGCTCATTTATTGTCCTCCAAAAATTCTTTTATTTCTCTATCCATCTCCTCGGGAATATCCCCTCCCGCAAGCCATACCTTGCTGAAACGGCAGGTCATCTCCATGCACTCAGCAATATGCCAGCGGGGATGCCAGCCAAAAGTGGCTTTAATCTTACTGCAATCAAGCTTCAGAAAATTCGCCTCGTGAGGTGCATTTGCCTCAGCCTGATTCTCCCATTTTGCACCATCGCCCCAGAACTTGCAGAATAAATCAACAAGCTCGCCTGTTGTAACGCAGTCGCAGTCATCAGGACCTACGTTATAGCAGCCCTGATAAGAGGAGTCCTCATACTGTTTTTCTGCAATTGTCAGATACATAGCAAGAGGTTCAAGAACATGCTGGTAAGGGCGGGTAGAATAGGGGTTGCGAACTCCGATAGTCTTACCTGCCGCCATAGCTCGAACGCAGTCGGGAATTATTCTGTCATTTGCAAAATCCCCGCCGCCGATTACATTTCCTGCACGGGCAGTAGAAACAGCAACACCGCTGTCCGCTCCAAAAAAGCTGTTCTTGTAGCTATGGGTTACAAGCTCGGAACAGGATTTGCTGTTTGAATATGGGTCGTAGCCGTCAAGCACCTCATTTTCACGGTATCCCCATGCCCATTCCTTATTCAGATAAACCT
>JBJERM010000135.1:0-20279 GCA_051882315.1 Ruminiclostridium sp. | reverse complement strand
CACAATAAGAATTGCAAAAACGATAGCGTCAGCCATCTGGGAGGAGATATACGCCTTTCCGAAAATCTCGATAACGCCGATAAGAATACCGCCTATCATAGCGCCGGGGATTGAGCCGATACCGCCGAAAACCGCTGCAACGAAAGCCTTTATACCGGGCATTGTTCCTGTATAGGGAGTAAGGTTCGGATAAGCGGAGCACATAAGTGCGCCTGCAATTGCCGCAAGAGCAGAGCCGATTGCGAAGGTAAGGGCGATTGTTCCGTTTACGTTTATGCCCATAAGCTTAGCTGCTCCCTTGTCCTCGGATACCGCCTGCATAGCCTGTCCTGCCTTTGTCTTGTTTACAAATAGTGTAAGCCCAATCATTATAATTATGCAGACGATTATTGTAACAAGGGCTTCTCCCTTTATTACAAGCTGTCCGTCAAAGAAGGTAAGAGGCTCCATGCTTACTACCGATGTGAAAATCTTTGTATCTGCGCCGAAAATAAGAAGAGCTACGTTCTGGAGCAGGTAGCTTACACCGATAGCCGTTATAAGAACCGCCAGCGATGAGGAAGCGTCACGCAGGGGTCTGTACGCTACCTTTTCAATGGTGATACCAAGCACGGTACAAACCGCCATTGCGATAAGGATTGAAACAAGGGCGGGAAGCTTCATACTGCTCATACAGGTAAACACCACATAGCCGCTTATCATAATAACGTCGCCGTGGGCGAAGTTCAGCATTTTCGCTATACCGTAAACCATTGTGTAGCCAAGAGCGATTATTGCGTAAACGCTGCCAAGGCTTAAGCCGTTGATTATATAGTTGAGAAAGCTCATATATTATTTTCCTTTCACGGATATTATGCTTATTTTGGGCGGGTGACCGCTGATTAACCCGCATAAGCTGCGGACTAATCGCCGGTTATCAGCCGTTTTTTGCAAAATGTGAGAAATGTACAAAATGCACAAAAAGGCGCGGCAATTCCTGCGTAAAAAATACCGGAATCCGTCCCTTTTTCAGCCACACTTTAACCACATATACCGCCGGCGCTTTTGCGTCGGCGGTAACAGGGGTTTCAGCAAAACCGATTACATAGCCTTGTAAGAACCTACGAGAGCTGTTGTGCCGTCGTCGTTCTTAACTTCTTCAATAGCGATTACTACTGCCTTAGGCTCCTTTGTAGGCTCGCCTTCTGCGGACCAAACAATGCCGTTGCCTGTAAGACCGTCAACAGTAACCTCTGTCATAGCCTTCTTGAGTGCGTCGCACTTTTCGGAAACGCTCATTTCAGCAGTAATGCCTGCCTTTTCAGCAGCAGCCTTGATGATATAGATAGCGTCGTAGGAGTCAGCAGCGAACTGGTTGGGAGTATCGCCGTAAGCTTCCTTGTATGCATTTACGAAAGCAACTGTCTTGTCATCTGTTGCGTCAGCTGCGAAAGGAGTAAGGAGCATTACGCCTTCAGCAAGCTTAACGTCGAAGTTTTCAAGAGCAAGGAGACCGTCGAGACCGTCGCAGCCGAAGTACTCAACATCGTAGTTCATAGCGGCAGCCTGCTGGAGAATAAGGGAAGCCTCGTTATAGTAGATAGGAAGGAAGATAAGCTCTGCGCCGTTGTCCTTAGCCTTCTGGAGCTGTACTGTAAAGTCAGTCTTGGAGTCGTCTGTGAAAGCTTCAGCAGCAACGATTTCAAAGGGCTGGTTTGCAGCCTCAGCAGCAAACTTCTCGTAGATACCTGTGGAGTAAACGTCAGAGCTGTTGTAGATTACAGCAACCTTGCTTGCAAGCTTGTTGCTGCCGATGTACATAGCGGAAGCAGCGCCCTGGTTGGGGTCGGAGAAGCAAACTCTGAATGCATTGTCGTACTTGATGCTCTCAACTGCGGAGCCGGAGGGAGTAAGCTGGAACATATTGTCCTTGTGTGTTTCCTCAACAACTGCCTGGCAGGGAGTAGAGGTAACTGTTCCCATAAGAACTTCCATACCCCAGTCCTTAAGAGCGTTGTAAGCGTTAACGGACTTTTCAGCGTCGTGAACGTCGTCCTCGAACTTGAATTCGATTGTCATGCCGTTGATACCGCCTGCTGCGTTGATTTCCTTGACTGCAAGCTCAGCAGCGTTCTTAACAGCCTGTCCGTAAACAGCTGCACCGCCTGTTACAGGACCGATACCGCCGATTTTGATTGTGCTGCCGGTGCTTGCTGCGCCGCCGTCTGCTGCGTCAGCAGGCTTGTTTTCGCCCTGTGAGCAGCCTGCACCTGCTAAAAGCATAGCTGCGGATACTGCCATAGCGGCAAATTTCTTGAAAGACTTCATAAATGACCATTCCTTTCACTATTGTATCAAACTTTTGTCCGGGCTGTTTTCTTTATAATGTTAGCCCTCAGGCTTTCGCCCATACGTATAAGAATATAGCATTTAAGGGCTTTTGTCAAGAGTAAATTAGCATAATTGTCGATTTATTGCGGCTGTATTTTTGTAAATGTTCTATAAAATCTGAATACCGCAGACAACAAACTTTCACTAAATTCTCAGCTGACAGATTTTCACCCTTGACTTTCCGCCAGCTGTTTATTCGTTTAAAGCAGATTTTGCAAAAGCTTTCGCAGTTCCCTGCAAAATCAGTCGTTCCTGATATGCACGTCGAGCTGGTTGTAGGGAACGTCGATATTGTCATTTATGAACTGCTCCCTTATAAGCTTCGCCGCCGAGAAATATACGTCCCAGTAGTCCGCAGACTTACACCATACCCGTACCGTAATATCAATGCTGCTTGCGCTCTGGGCGCTTAATGCAACAAATGGAGCGTTTTCGCCCTCGGTAATGATTTTCGGTTCTTTTGAAAGGGCAGTAAGTATAGCGGTCTTTGTTCTATCGTAGTCCTCGGAGTAGGAAATTGAAATAATCTGGTCAATCCTGCGTAAGGGCAGCTCGTTGTAGTTTATGCAGACCGCATTTGCCGCCATACCGTTGGGGATATAGACAACCTTGTTGTCCACGGTTATAAGCCTTGTGTACAGGATATTTATTGAATCAACCGTTCCCTCCTCCCCGTTGCTCTTTATGTAGCTGCCTACTGCAAAGGGCTTTGAAAAGAGGATAAGAAAGCCGCCTGCAAGGTTGGAAAGGCTGTTCTGGAGGGCAAGACCTATTGCAACTCCCGCTGTGCCTATTACCGTGATAATGGAGGTCGTAGGCACTCCCAGCACCGTAAGCACCACCGTTATCAGCAGAACGTACAGAGCGATATTTACCATGGACTTTAAGAACCTGTTTACCGTAAGGTCAAGTCTTGAGCGGTCGAGAGCCTTTGACATAAGCTTTACGGTAAGCTTTGAAAGCAGCATGCCCACAATAAGAATAACAATTGCAAAAATAATCGTGGGGAGCTTGGCGAGAAATCCGTTCCAGACGTCGATAATGAACTTGTTCAGTCCGTTAATGCTTTCTGCAACCTGGTCAAACTCGTTTGCCAAAAGTCTTATAAGCATTTATATTATCTCCTTTTTTCTTTATTTTATTATTTGCAGTATTATTTCGTAACCCACGGGCACAAGCAAAGCCGGCAGCATATTCCCTGTTTTAAACTTCTTCCCGAAGGCAAGATTTACGCCCACGCAGAAAATAAGCGCTGAGCCTATGTAGGTAAGGTTTCCGATAAGGCTTTCGGTCATTACAGGGGCTAAGAACTTAGCGAAAATCGTGATTGCGCCCTGATAAACCGCAAGGGGCAGAGCGGAGAACATTACCCCGATACCCATAGCCGAGGCAAAAATCAGCACAATCACAAAGTCCAGCGCAGATTTTACCAACAGGGTTGAATAATCCCCCGTAAGACCGTCGTTAAGCGAGCCTACAACCGCCATAGCGCCCACGCAAATAACCAGCGAGGCGGTAACAAAGCCCTCGGTAAAGCGGCTGTCGCCTTTTGCCTTAACCTTATTTTTGAGCAGGTCGCCAAGGCTTTCAAGCCTGTCCTCTATTTTAAGGGCTTCTCCTGCCAACGAGCCGAGGATAAGTGAAATTACAAGCAGCATAGCCCCGCCCGAGGAAAGCCCACCTCCCTCATTCACGGATAACATTCCCGCAAGCGCTCCCGAAGCGCCGATAAACATTGTTGCAAGTCCGAGAGCAGACATTAAAATATCGTTGAACCGCTGTTTTATCCCGTTTTTAAGCAACATTCCAAGCAAAGCGCCCAGAATAACAGCGGCAGTATTTATTATAGTTCCCATTTTTTACCGATAGCAAGTCTGCCTGCGGCAGATTATACCGCAGGCAGCACAATTATTATTCCGTTATTTCTATTATACGCAGCCCTGAGCCTTCATAGCTTCAGCAACCTTTAAGAAGCCTGCAATATTTGCGCCTGCCATATAGTTTCCGGGCATACCGTACTCCTTGGAAGCCTCGTCGCAGGACTTGAAGATGTTAATCATGATGTTGTGAAGCTTTTCGTCAACCTCTTCAAATGTCCATGAAAGTCTGAGGCTGTTCTGGGACATTTCAAGACCGGAGGTAGCTACGCCGCCTGCGTTTGCAGCCTTTGCGGGGCCGTAAAGCATCTTGTTAGCGAAGTAAACCTCGATTGCTTCGGGAGTGGAAGGCATATTAGCGCCCTCTGCAACTGCATAGCAGCCGTTCTTTGCAAGGATTGCAGCGCTTTCGCCGTCGATTTCGTTCTGTGTAGCACAGGGAAGAGCGATGTCGCACTTGATTGTCCAGATGCCCTTGCAGCCTTCTGTGTAGGTTGCGTTCTTGTGGCTTGTTCTGTCAACGTATTCCTTGATTCTGCCGCGCTCAACTTCCTTAATCTGCTTAACAACGTCAAGGTCGATTCCGTCGGGGTCGTAGATGTAGCCGTTGGAGTCGGAAAGTGCTACTACCTTAGCGCCAAGCTCGGCAGCCTTCTTTGTAGCGTAGATAGCAACGTTACCGGAGCCGGAGATAACAACTGTCTGGTCCTTGAAGCTCTTGCCGTTTGCCTTGAGCATTTCGTCTGTGAAGTAGCAAAGACCGAAGCCTGTTGCCTCTGTTCTTGCGAGAGAGCCGCCGTAGGTAAGACCCTTGCCTGTAAGAACGCCGCTCCATTCGTCACGGATTCTCTTGTACTGACCAAACATATAGCCAATTTCTCTTGCGCCTGTACCAATGTCGCCTGCGGGAACGTCGCAGTCGGGTCCGATGTGTCTGCAAAGCTCAGTCATGAAGCTCTGGCAGAAACGCATAACCTCTCCGTCACTCTTGCCCTTGGGGTCGAAGTCGGAACCGCCCTTGCCGCCGCCCATAGGGAGGGTTGTAAGGCTGTTCTTGAAAATCTGCTCGAAGCCTAAGAACTTGATGATACCGCTGTAAACGGAGGGGTGAAGTCTGATACCGCCCTTGTAGGGTCCGATAGCGGAGTTGAACTGGATACGGAAGCCTCTGTTTACCTGTACCTTGCCCTTATCGTCTACCCACGGAACACGGAAGATAATCTGTCTTTCGGGTTCAACTATTCTTTCGAAAACGCCTGCCTCAACAAGGTCGGGTCTTCTTTCAACAACGGGCTGGAGAGTTTCAAAAACCTCTGTTACAGCCTGAATGAATTCGGGTTCGCCTGCGTTTCTCTTGCTTACTGTTTCAAGTAAGTCCTTAAGATACTGGTTTGTAATTGCCATTGGATTGTTCCTCCTTATTATAATGCTGCATTTTTGCCCGGGACTGCTCCGCCCCGGAACTCTGACAAAAATATAATAGCATACTTTGCAGAAATTTGCAACTATTTTATTAAAAAAATGCCAAATTTTTTCAAAAAATTTGTTTTTCAGCACATTTCCCAGCCAAAACAGCAGGATTTGCCGCAAAATATTTCAGTTATTTCAATGCTTTAGCATAGCAGCGGCTCGCAGACCTGCCAAAAAAGAGCAAAAAACAAACCCCCGCATTACTGCGGGGGTCGGGGTTTCAGTTATCCTGAATTACTTTCTCTTTCTGGATATTACAACTGCGCCGGCAGCTACAATTGCAAGACCTGCAACTGCTGCAACGTCTGCAACGCCTGTGTCGGGAGAGCCCTTGGAGGAATCTGTTGCAGCGTCAACATCGCCTGCTGCGGGAACTTCAGCAGCTGTGTTGTCAACAACGGGAGCTTCTTCAGCGGGAGCTTCGTCTGCGGGAGCTTCTTCAGCAGCAGCGTCGTCAGCAGCAGCGTCGTCAGCTAATGTTACTGTGAAGTTAACGGTCATCTTTGTCCAAGCGCCGCAAGCCTTATCAATAGGAGTAGGAGTTGCGTCTGCTGCAAGACCGTCGATTGTTCTTGCGTCATCAGGAAGCTGGCTAACCCATTCGTTGTAAAGGTTAACACGGGTTGTGATGCCTTCGTCGGAAGAGGTGTAAGGTGTGCCTGTTAATGCAACAGCTGTACCGTCAAGCTCAACGCTGTCGATTGTGATAACCATTCCTGGGAATAATGTTTCGCCGTTTACAACCTGAAGTGCTGCGAAAGCGATATCAGATGTACCGTCAGCAACATATTCGTCGCCGGTATCTTCGTCAATGCCAGCGGACTTAGCTGTAACAGATACAGAGTATGAGCCAGCGCCTGTGATGATTACTGTTTCTTCAACAGATGCATACTCATTGCCGTCTGCCCAGTACTGAGCTGTCCAGTCTCCGCCTGCGAAAGCGATAAGAGCTTCGCCGTCTGTACCCTGTGCGTCAACAGCAAATGCTGCAACCGACATAGCGGAAGCGGCAACTGCGGTAGCTGCAACTGCAGCCATTACTTTTCTTAACTTCATATAAGTATCCTCCATTTTTTCGGAAAGCGCCAAAACGCTTTCAGTTTAAAAATTCAAATCGTATTAAACGATTTCACAAGTACCATTATAACTTAATAAGGTAAATAAAACAATCCGCAGATTACACAAAAATAACCTGCGGATTGTGGTATTTTAATCTAAATTGCAAAAAAGTAAAATGTAACAGTTACACTATTTCTCTTCTGCCCGATTACTTTCTCTTTCTTGTAAGAGCAATACCTGCGCCTGCGAGGAGTGCAAGACCGCCGATAACAGCTACGCTTTCAATACCTGTGTCGGGAGAGCCCTTGGAAGAATCTGTTGCAGCGTCAACGTTGCCTGCGGAAGCAGTACCTTCTGTTGCTGTGTCAGCAGCAGCAGAGCCAAGACCTTCGATTGTGAATTCGAGAGCAAGGGATTCTGTAGGATATGCGCCCTTGTAGGAATCAAGTTCGGTGTTCCAGATGTTTGCAAGAAGAATGCTTACATATTCCTTGTCATCGGGGTTCTGCATAGGATCAGCGTAGGAAGCAGCTACCTGACCGTCAACAATAACGTCAACGTTTGTTACTGTTGCGCCAGCAGAAAGCGGAATATCTGTGCTGATGAAGAGAAGGTTGAAGCTGGAAGCAGCGTCAAGCTCCCAGGGGAAACCGTCAACTGCTACTGTGTATGTACCGTCTCCTGTAACAACAGCGTCTGTGTAATCAACGTCGAGAACGTAGCCTGCAATATCATAGTCGAAGTTATCAGCATATTCGGGATATGCTTCTTCATCGTTTCCGCCCCATACTACCGCCTTGTCAAAGTAGGGAGTTGCCTTACCGTAAGAGCCGTCGTTCCAAGCGTTGCGGAAAGAATAAACTGTATCCTGGAAACCGATATAAGCGTTGTAGGATTCAGCGGAAGCGATTGCAGACATAGCTGTTGCTGCGATAGCGGTAGCTGCAGCTGCTGCTAAAACTTTTCTTAATTTCATTTTAAGTAGTCCTCCAAATAAATATTTACTGCAATGCAGTATTGATAATTGCATTATAACATATCGGAATAAATAATGCAAGCGTGTCGCTCGGTACAAAATGCACAAAGTTTTTTGTAACATTTGCCAAAAAGTGTAATGAACAGCTGAAATGTTTACATTCAGCCGGATTCCCCGCTACTCGGAAATCACAGGAATATTTTTCAGCATATATTCAAGGGAATCTGTAAGAGCCAGCATACTTGCGTTTATAATATCGTTTGAAGCCCCGACGGTTGTCCAGGTGCTTTCCCCGTCGGTGCTTTCTATAAGCACCCTCGTTACAGAAGCCGTGCTTTCTCCCGAGGAAATTACCCTTACCTTATAGTCAATAAGCCGCATTTTCTTAAGCTCGGGGTAAAATACCTCCAGAGCCTTTCTCAGCGCCCTGTCTATTGCGTTTACGGGACCGTCCCCCTCGTCCGCCATTATCTCGTACCTGCTTCCTACCCGTACCTTTATAATAGCGTTCGCCTTTCCGATATAGCTTGTATGACCTCCGAAGCTGTCCATTGAGGAAATTATCTTGTAATGGTCGATTTCAAAGTGGGGAACGTATCTTCCCAGCTCCCGCAGTACCAAAAGCTCAAAGCTTGCCGCTGCCGCCTCGAACTGGAAGCCGCTGCACTCCAGCTCCTTGAGCTTTTCGGTTATCCGCAGGGTTTCGCTGCTGTTCTTGTTCAGGGTTTCGTCAAAGGAATGAAGCTTTGAGAGTATTGCCGACCTGCCCGAAACCTCGCTTAAGAGGAAATTGCGCTCGTTTCCAACAAGCTCGGGAGCGATATGCTCAAAGGTTTTCGGATTTTTTGCAACTCCGTCTGCGTGCATTCCTCCCTTATGGGCAAAAGCGGAAGTGCCGACGTAGGGCATTGTACCCGTAAGCTGCAGGTTCGCCACCTCGCAGATGTAGCGGGCTGTTTTCGTAAGCTTTTCCATATTCTCGGGGTTTACCGCCTGATAGCCCAGCTTTAACTGCAAATCGGGTATAATCGTAGAAAGATTTGCGTTTCCGCAGCGCTCTCCTACTCCAGTGAATGTGCCCTGAATATGCTTTGCGCCCGCCTTTACCGCAGCTATTGTTCCTGCAACAGCACAGCCGTTGTCGTTGTGGCAGTGTATTCCTATTGCGGTACTGGTTGCCTTAGCCGCCGCCTTGACTGCCTTCCCTATCTCATCGGGAAAAGCGCCGCCGTTGGTGTCGCAGAGGCAGAGAGTTCTTGCTCCCGCCCTTTCCGCGGTTTTCAGCACCTCGATTGCATAGTCGGGGTTTGCCTTGTAGCCGTCGAAGAAATGCTCAGCGTCGAATATAACCCGCCTGCCCCTCGAACTAAGATAAAATATAGTATCGTATATCATTTTAAGGTTGCCCTCAAGGGTTGTGCCTAAAATGCAGTCAACGTGCAAATCCCAAGCCTTTCCGAAAACGGAAACGTACTTTGTTCCCGCCGAAAGCAGCGCCTTTACGCCCTCGTCCTCCTCTGCGGGAACGTCCTTTCTTGCGGTTGAGCCGAATGCCACAAGCTTTGCGTTGCGGAAATGTGCCTTAGCCGCCATTTCAAAGAAACGTATATCCTTCGGATTGGAAAAGGGGTTGCCCGCTTCTATAAAGGAAACTCCGAAGCTGTCAAGACTTCCTGCGATTTTAAGCTTGTCCTCGGCGGAAAAGCTTATTCCCTCGCCCTGCGCCCCGTCCCTAAGGGTTGAATCCAGAATTTCAAGCCTCATAAATCTGCCTCTCTTTCAAGGGAATAATACCACACCCGATAGCTTTTTGTCAAGCAATACAGGCTTTCAAATCAGTTCAATATAAACATATTACAGGGTGACGAGAAATCGTCAGATGCTAGGAAACCATATAACGGCTAGGCTTTGTGCCTGCCGTTATATGGTTGACGACGCAGATGGCGGTTTATCGTCAGCCTGTTTTGTCAAGCAAAACGGGCTTGACAAACTGCCCGAAGTATGATATTATAGCAAAAAGCACATCATAAATGCGTTGACGGGAAGAAGTACGCAAGAACCAAGTCATCAGAGAGTCTGCGGCAGGTGCGAGCAGGCGGCAGGGCTTGCGGAATACGCCCCTGAGCGGTCTGCTGAAAGCTTTAAGCAATTAGGCGGCACGGGTAAGCCCGTTACAGCTGTTAAAGGCTGCAATATCCTCAGGATATGCAGTAAACTGAGGTGGTACAGCGGTAACACGCCCTCGGACCGTTTGGTTCGGGGGCTTTTTTATTGCAGGAGGATTTTATATGGAAACAATACCCGCTAAAACCATACTGCAAAAAAACAAAAGCTGCGACTGGTTCGGAAACGACTACAATATGAATCTCTACAAGGGCTGCTGTCACGGCTGTATCTATTGCGACAGCAGAAGCGAATGCTACGGGATAGAGGATTTCGATACCGTCCGCAAAAAGGAAAACGCTCTTGAAATCCTGCGGGACGAGCTTCGCCGGAAGGTAAAGCCGGGAGTTATCGGGACGGGCGCTATGAGCGACCCCTATAACCCCTTTGAGAAAACGGAGCAGCTGAGCCGACACGCCGCCGAGCTTATCGACGCCTACGGCTTCGGGCTTACTGTTATAACGAAAAGCGCCCTGATAACACGGGATATTGATATATTTGAAAGTATAGCCGAACATTCGCCGATTTTGCTGAAAATGACGGTAACCACCTGCGACGATGATTTGTGCAGGAAAATAGAGCCGAACGTTTCGGTTTCCTCCGAACGCTTTGAAGCGCTGGCGAAAATGAGCGAAGCGGGGCTTTTTACGGGGATTACCCTTATGCCGGTACTGCCCTTTATAGAGGACAGCGAGCAGAATATAAGAGGAATTGTCCGTAAAGCCGCAGAAGCGGGAGTACGGATAATTTACCCCGCTTTCGGTATGACCCTGCGGGCAAATCAGCGGGAGCATTACCTCGGTAAGCTTACGGAAATCTTCGGCGAGGATATGGCGGAGCGCTACCGAAGGCAGTTCGGCAGTTATTACGAATGTCGCTGTCCGAACGTAAAAAAGCTCTGGGCGGCTTTCGTTGATGAATGTGGAAAATACGGAATACTTTATAAAATGCAGGATATTATAAGCGCATACAAGCAGGGCTATGAAAGCTCACAGCTTACGTTTTTCTGAAAGGTTGTGGTATCAGTGAAATCTTCAAGGGATTTCATCATATATGAGCGAAGCATAACATAATGCACACAAAAAATAAAATAAAAGGAGAAGAACAATGACATTATACGAAGAATTAACTCGCAGAGGACTTATCGCACAGGTAACGGACGAAAAGGAAATTTCCGATATGATTAATAACGGAAAGGCAACCTTCTATATCGGCTTTGACCCTACCGCCGACAGCCTGCATGTAGGACATTTTATGGCGCTCTGCCTTATGAAGCGTATGCAGATGGCAGGCAACAAGCCTATTGCTCTTGTAGGCGGCGGCACCGGTATGATAGGCGACCCCTCCGGCAAGACGGATATGAGAAAAATGCTGACGAAAGAGGATATTGAGCATAACTGCGAATGTTTCAAGAAGCAGATGAGCCGCTTTATCGACTTTTCCGATGGAAAGGCGATAATGGTAAACAACGCAGACTGGCTCTTAAAGCTTAACTACATTGACGTTTTAAGGGAAGTAGGCGCCTGCTTCAGCGTAAACAAGATGCTTACCTTCGAATGTTACAAGCAGAGAATGGAGAGAGGTCTTACCTTCCTTGAATTTAACTACATGATAATGCAGAGCTACGATTTCTATATGCTTTTCCAGAAATACGGCTGCAATATGCAGTTCGGCGGCGACGACCAGTGGGCTAATATGCTTGGCGGTACAGAGCTTATCAGAAAGAAGCTTGGCAAGGACGCACACGCTATGACCATTACCCTGCTGCTCAACTCCGAGGGCAAGAAAATGGGCAAGACCGAAAAGGGCGCGGTATGGCTTGACCCCGCAAAGACCAGTCCCTACGATTTCTTCCAGTACTGGAGAAACGTTGCTGACGCTGACGTTATCAAGTGCCTTAAGCTGCTCACTTTCGTGCCGATTGAGGAAATTGAGGAAATGGAAGCGAATATGGAGGGCGCAGCCTTCAACAAAGCGAAGGAGCTTCTGGCTTACGAGCTTACTAAAATGGTTCACGGCGAAGAAGAGGCAGAAAAGGCTCTCTCTGCGGCAAAGAGCGTTTTCGGCGGCAGCGGAAACTCCGACAATATGCCTACAACAGAAATCCCCGCAGATATGTTCACAGAGGGCAAAATCGGTATCCTCGACCTGCTTGTTGCAACAAAGCTGGCTCCCTCAAAGAGAGAAGCCCGTACTCTTATTGCAGGCGGCGGTATCTCGGTAGATGACGTAAAAATCTCCGAGCCCACAGAAATGATAGCAATTGAGGATTTCGTTATTGTAAAGAAAGGCAAAAAGGTATTCCACAAAGCAAAGAAAGCATAAGAAATCTCCCCGCAGCTCATCAGACTGCGGGGAGATTTTTTGAGATTTTGAGAGAGTGGAGAGAAAAGAGAAATAAGAGAGAATAAAGAAGGACGCCTTTTTGAAAAAAGGCTTGGCGAAAAACTTTCAGCCGCTTCGCGCAAAGCGGGCGCAAATGCAAACATCAACGGACATAAGCTGAAACTCGTTATTACTCCTTTAAGCAAAACTGCTAAAAGCAAGCCAGCCCACAAAAACTGTGAATGTGCGTCCGTGCTTACCCCGCTAAACCGTACTGTAAATCAAGCTTCAAACGGATGAAACGTCGCACGTTTCCGCCGGGGTCAAGGGGGCGGCGTTAGCCCCCTTGGCTCAAAAGCTCTCTGCTTCTCTGGGGCGAGCAGTCCCCTTGCTCAAAATCTCTCTTCTCTCAAATAAACAGCTCAGCTACCATAACCGCCACACCAACGATAAATAGCGGCGACCATGCTTTCAGAAACATATCTTTCCCGCTGAGGTAGAGGCTTCTTGTGTAAAGCTTGAAAACTCCCTTGACGGCAAGGACGATAAGGGCGATAATGCCTGCAAACATTATAATATCCATAAGAAGCCCGCAAATCTCCGCCATCTCGGAAAAAAGCATATCAAGAAAATCATTACCGAGATTTTCGGGAGCATAGACGCCGAAGGTCATAAGCAGGTTGTTTGCGGCATGGAATACTATCGAGGGAATAATTGATTCCGACCTTATCGCTATAAGGGCATAGAAAAAGCCTGCTAATGCGGCATAAGCAAACTGGTCGAAATTGCCGTGATAAAGACCGAAAATAATTGAGGAAACAAGGGCTGCCGCCATATCTCCGTAGGCTCTTAAGGGTTTAAGCAGATATTTGCGGAAAATAATCTCCTCGCAAATCGGGGAAATAACGCATATACACAGTGCAAAGACAAGAAATCTGCTGATATTGTCGGGGCTTAAGCTGTCGAAAGCGTCAACAGGCATGGGCGTACCGAAAAGGCTGTTGAGCAGGGAGGAGATAAGCTGAGTCAGGATAGTCCCTCCTGCGCCTGCGGCAATACTGCCTGCAAAAAGGAGAAAATTATCCCCCGAAAAGCGCTTGTAATTATTTTCGAGAGGTACTGCCCGCACTTCCTTGTCAAAAAGCAGGTAGCAGAACACCAGCGGAAAGGCGTAGGAAACTATCTCGTTTGAGAGCATAAGCATAGCGTAGGAAAAGTCGGTCATTTCCCTGTGCACCAGACCTGTAACCCCAAGCGCCAGCATTATAAGCAGAGCAATAACACTGCCATTAAGGAAAAACAGCAGCATAGCCGCCCCGTATTTCCCCATAAGGCGGCGGAAATCCTTTGTTTCGCTGTCCTTTGCGGCAGTTTTTGATACCTCAAAAACGCTCTTTCCCCGTAATTCTTTGTCTGCCAAGTTTCTTCCTCCGAATTATCCTAAAATTGCCATGAAAAGCGGGTCGCTGAAGCCGAAAAAGGTGTCTGCAATAAGCAGAAGCGCAATAACCGAGGTGGGCGTAAGAATAAGAAGCGCCGCTTTTTTGCCGTTGCTTATTTCGCCGCAAACCTTCGGCACTTTATATCTGCGGATTTGCTTTATTTTTATTGCAGCCTGCACAAAGCCCGCAAGCACAAGCACAAGCACGCACACTATAAAAATTCCGTAAAACGCAACAATAAACATATCTCCGTCGGGAATCCTGCTGTTGTCCCCGCCCATAACGTAGCGCTGAACGCTGGGGGTTGTAAGCAGAAGAAGAATAATGCCCGAAATGCTGTTGAACATAAAGTGGAGTATTGTTGTGGCGAAAACAGAGCCTGTTACATTGGCAATATAGCCGAGAGCTATACCGAGAGCCGCAGCATAGAATACCTGATTGATATTTCCGTGATAAAGTCCGAAAAGTATGCCCGTAGTGAAGATAGCAAGCCCGTTTCCGTAGGGCTTTAGTGCGTCCATAAGCACTCCACGGAATATAAATTCCTCAAAAACCGGCGCAATTACCGCCAGCAGGAACAGCAAAAACCATGCGCTCGCCATTCCGGGAGGCTGGAGAGAGGACATTGTGTTAAGGGAGTCGTTAAGGTTGCTGTTTGCGGTTGCAATAAAAATAACCAGCATTGTGAGTATGTTTACAATCTGCCCAAGACCGTAAACTGCGCCGAAATTGCCTATCGCCTTTGCACAGCGCTTAGGCACGGTATAAAGGGACTTAATACCCCTGCCTTTTTTTCCGAAATAGCCGAACATAAAGGCTCCGATAACCGAGGGAAGTACCTGTAAAAACATACCCGAAATCGAAAGCCTTATGATGTACAGCAGGTCAGGGTCAAGCGCATCTGCAAAGTTCTTTACAAACAGTCTTATCGCTACTGTTGCGGCATATCTCAGCAGAAAGCATATCGTCACAAAGGTTCCCACAAGGTAGGCTGTCTTTTTATATTCGGGCAGTATTTGCTCCGCCGATTGCTCCGCTGTCTCCGCAGTTACTGCGGTTTTGTTTTCTTCCATAAGCTTCTCCTGAAATTACGCCTTTTTTATTCTCTTTGAGTTCTTCTCCCAATGCTCAATAATTCTTGTCTGTGCCCGTTCAACCGCAAGGCTGTCTGGGGGCACTGCCCTTGTAATGGTTGAGCCTGCGGCGGTGGTTGCGTTTTCGCCTATCTCAACGGGAGCGATAAGGTTTGTGTTGCAGCCGATAAAGGCATAATCCCCGATAACGGTGCGGTACTTATTAACTCCGTCATAGTTTGCGGTTACACAGCCGCAGCCGAAGTTTACGCCCTTGCCCACATCGCTGTCGCCGACGTATGTAAGGTGTGCAACTGCGGTATTTACGCCGATTTCCGAATTCTTGATTTCAACGAAATCTCCTATCTTTACGCCCTCATGGAGAGTTGTTCCGGGGCGGATATGGACGAAAGGTCCTGCCTTTACCCTGTCACGGATTTTTGCTGAATAAGCCTGAACGCTGTTTAAAACTACCCCGTTTCCTACGGTGCAGTTTTCAATCAGCGTATTCGGTCCTATAACGCAGTCCTCGCCGATTACGGTACTGCCCTTAAGAATAGTTCCGGGGAGAATTACGGTGTCCTGCCCTACCGAAACGTCCTTGCCTATTATTACCCCGTCGGTGGAGGCAAATTCAACTCCCTCGCTCATGAGCCTGTTTATTACGTTCATTCTTGCAATATCGTTGAGCCTGAGAAGGTCGCTGCGGCTATTTGCGCCGAGAACTATATCGGAGTTAGCCGCCTTGTAAGCCCCCGCCTTGCCGCCTGCCGCTAAAATAAGCTCAACGGTATCCGTAATATAGTATTCCCCGGTTACGCCGTTGGGAACAAGCTTTTTAAGCGCCGCTTTAAGTGCAGCCGAGCGAAACCAGTAAACGCCCGAATTGATTTCACGTATTTCCGCCTGTTCGGATGTGCAGTTCTTCTGCTCCACGATTCCCTTTAACCCGCCGCTTTCGTCCCGCTCAATCCTGCCGTAGCCGAAGGGGTTTTCTATCTCGGCGGTAACTACTGTAACGTCGTTTCCGCTGTGGGTATGCTCATTAAGTGCGCCGATAATGGTATCGCTGTCGATAAAGGGAGCGTCGCCGCAGAGCAGCAGCAGGTTATCCGCCCTGTCCGCCATTTCCTCCGCCTGCATTACAGCGTGACCCGTACCCTTTCTTTCCGCCTGAAAGAAGGTGGTTTCAACGCCCTTTGTTTTCAGGTATTCCTTTACTGTTTCAGCCCCGTTTCCTACGACTGCGCCGATATTTTCGGGGGAAAAACCTGCCGAAAGAACGCTGTCCGTAACCCAACCTATCATAGGCTCGCCCAAAACCGAGCACATAACCTTAGGTTTCTTTGATTTCATTCTTGTGCCGTCTCCTGCGGCAAGTATAATTGCACTGAAGCTCATAATATTAAAATCCTTTCGTTAAAAATCTGATTTACTCCTACAATTATATAACATTTTATTGCAATAATCAAGCATATAAGTAAATTTCACCTGTTCTCATTGATTTTACAGCTTTATTGTGTTATACTTGTATATGTATTTTGAAATTTGCTTGACGGAGGCAGTTATGATAGAGCTACTGGAAAAAAAGCCGGAGAAATTCGCCGCTGAGGTAAGAAAAGCCGCAGAAAGCGAGAATTTTTCGGTTCTGCTTGAAAATGCAAGAGCGGGTAAAAATCCCGTTACCGTTTACGCCGCCGCTTTTTTGGCGATTAAGCAGGGTATCGGTATTACCCCCTTTGACTCACAGATTATAACAGGCGGTTATCTTGACGACGGAGCGATAGCAGAGCTGCCCACGGGAGAGGGAAAAACCGCCGCCGCAGTTTTTGCTGCCTTTTACAGTGTATGCAAGGGCGAGCAGGTTCATATCCTTACCTTCAACGATTATCTTGCCCGCCGTGACAGGGAGTGGATGAAGCCCGCCTACGACCTTTTGGGCGTTTCAACCGCATTTGTAACCGAAACCTCGACCCTTGAAGAAAGGCAGGCTGCATATAAAGCCGATGTTGTGTATGTAACCGCAAAGGAATGTGGCTTCGACTATCTGCGGGATTTTCTTGCATTTGATAAGTCGGACATGACAGGAGTAGTCTGCGACAGGGCTATTGTGGACGAAGCAGACTCGGTGCTTGTGGACGAAGCAAGAGTGCCGCTGGTGGCGGCGGGAATTATGGAAGCAAGCCCCGACGAAGGACTGCCGCCGATTTTTGCTTTTGCAAAAACCCTTACCGAAGAGGACTACGAGGTAAGCTATAAAACCGAAACCGTATTTCTTACCGAAAGCGGCAACAAGAAGGCGGAAAGTTTCTTTAAAACCGACAATATCTATAACGAGGAAAATGCAGCCCTGCTTGAAAAGCTTATCGACTGCCTTAAAGCCCTTCACTTCTTAACCGAGGACAAGGACTATATCGTAAAGGAAGGGCAGATAAAAATAATAGACCAGTTTACGGGACGTATCGCCGAAAACCGCAATTATCCCGGCTCCTTGCAGGCTGCCGCCGAGCTTAAGCACGGGCTTACCGTAACCGAGCGCGGCGTTATAATGGCAAAAATACCGGTACAGTTCTTTTTGAGGCAGTACAATCGCATTTCGGGCATGACGGGAACGGCGAAGAACGCCGAGGACGAGTTCGACTCCCTTTACGGGCTTATAGTAAAAACCGCAAAGCCCAATAAGCCCTCAATCCGTGAGGATTTGCCAATGGCAGTATATTACGATACAAATGCAAAGCTGAAAGCGGTTGTAAAAGAGATTTCCACCGCTAATAAGAAAGGACAGCCCGTGCTTGTGGGCACTTCCGATATTGAGCAGAGCAATCTGCTTTCTGAAATGCTGAATGAAGCGGGGATAGAGCATAGCCTGCTGAACGCAAAGAATGACGAGCTTGAAGCGGAGATTATAAGTAATGCGGGAGCGCCCTTTGCCGTTACGATTTCAACGAACATGGCGGGACGAGGGGTAGATATAAGGCTTGGCGGCGCAGACGAAAGCCGCAGAAGCGAAGCCCTTGCGGCAGGGGGACTTTACGTTATCGGCACATTCTTAGGCGAAAGCGTCCGCATAAACAACCAGCTTTCCGGCAGAGCAGCAAGACAGGGTGACCCGGGTCAGAGCCGGCTTTTCGTTTCCCTTGACGAGGAGATAATGATAAAGCATAAGCTTAATACCCTTATCCCCGAAAGGCGCTATCCAAAGCCTACGGAAGAGGAGATAACCGATAAGCTTGTAGCAAAGGAAATCGGGAGAATACAGCGCATTTCACAAGGAGAAGCCCTTGACGACAGGGAGCGGCTTATGAAATTAACCGCTATCGAGGAAATGCACCGTGAGCTTATGTTCTCTGCAAGACAGCGCTGTATTTCGGAAGAAAATTCGCCACGTTTGTGGCAGGAGCATTTCCCCGAGGATTACGAAAAGGCTGTAAAGCTTTTTGGCGAAGAAGCGGTTGAAAAAACGGAGCAGAAATATACCGCCGCTATGATTAATAAGCAGTGGATTGAGTATATCGAATATACCTCCTCCCTCAAAAACGGCATACACCTTACCGCTATGGGCGGAAAAAAGCCCTCGGAGGAATATACGATTGCCTGCGGAGAGTATTACGAGGGGCTTGAAGATGAGCTTGTGGAGCTTATGGGCGAGGGAATTGGGGCGCTTATAGAAAAAACTCCCGGCGGGCTTAAAATTCCTGCGCCGAAGCGGGTTTTCACCTATCTTTTAGAGGATTCGGGAGACGAGCTTACAAAGAAGGGCTTTTTGCAGAAGCTTTTAGACGACGAGCTTCAGAATGATCCCGAATTTGCGGAATATTTCGTTGATGACGATGACGAGGAAGAAGAGCAGGAATACGAAGCCGAGGAAAGCGAAGAAGCGGCGGAGGAAGAAGGACTGCCCCAAGAGGAAGAAAAAGACAGCAAGGAAAAGGGCGGCTTTTTTGCAAGGCTGTTTGGAAATAAGAAAGGCGGAAAAGGGTGACGAGAAGTCGTCAGATGCTAGGAAGCCGCAGGTCGGCTAGGCTTTGTGCCTGCCGACCTGTGGGTGACGACGCAGATGGCGGCTTATCGACAGCCTGATGAAAATCAGAGGAAGATATGAGAACAATAGCAGCTATTGCTACCCCCATTGCTGAGGGCGGCATATCGGTTATACGAATTTCGGGAGATAAGGCGGCGGAAATTGCCGAAAAGGTCTTTGTCCCCGCAGGAAACACGAAAATCAGCGAAATGGCGGGCTATACCGCCTGCTACGGGGAAATAAGGGACGGAGAAACACGGCTTGACGACGGGGTTCTTCTTATTTACAGAGCGCCGAGAAGCTATACCGGCGAGGAGGTTGCGGAAATCTCCTGCCACGGCGGGCTTTATATAACAAGGCGGGTGCTTTCCGCCTGCTTTGCGGCGGGAGCAGTGCCTGCACAAGCGGGAGAATTTACCAAAAGAGCCCTTTTAAACGGCAAGCTTTCCCTTACGCAAGCGGAGGCTGTTGCAGACATAATAAGCGCCCAGAACGAGCAGTTTCTCCTTGCAGGAAAGGCTCAGCGGGAGGGCGCTCTTTACCGCAGGATAAGAGCCGTTGCAGACAAGCTGCTTTCCCTTACCTCCCTGATACAGGCGTGGATTGACTACCCGGACGAAATGGAGGACGAGTTTGACGGAAACCTTGAGGCGGAGAAGCTTCTGTCCGCCGAAAGGGAGCTTTCAGACCTGCTTTCTACCTATAATGCGGGGCAGCTGCTCCGTGAGGGCGTTCCCTGCGCTATTGTGGGGATACCTAATGCAGGAAAATCCACGATAATGAACCTGCTTTCGGGCAGGGAGAGAAGTATCGTTACCGATATTGAGGGCACAACAAGGGATATTGTGGAAGAAACAGTTATGTTAGGCGACGTAATGCTGCGGCTTGCGGACTGCGCGGGAATACGGGAAACAAGCGACCTTGTGGAGAGTATCGGCGTTGAGCGAATGATTAAGAAACTTGAAGAAGCCGCCCTTGTGTTTGCAGTATTCGACGGCAGCCGACCCCTATGCGATGATGACCTGCGGCTTATTGAACTGCTTAAGGACAAGAACACAATCTGCATTATAAACAAAACTGACCTGCCACAAAAAACGGACAAAAAACGGCTAAGCGAAGCTTTTGGCAGGATAATTGAGATTTCCGCAAAGGAGTCTTCCTCCGTAGAAGTCATAGCTTCGGCAGTAAAGGAAGCGGCGGGACTTACCGCCTTTGACCCGTCGGCGGGCTTTATCGCAAATCAGCGGCAGCGCTCCTGCGCCGAGGAAGCGAGAGCCTTCGTCCACGAGGCTTACACCGCACTTATATCGGAAGTAACCCTTGACGCCGTGGGAATTATGTGCGAAAATGCACTTAACAGGCTTTACGAGCTTTCTGGAGAAAATGCAGGAGAAGAGATAATCGACAGCGTTTTCAGCCGTTTTTGCGTGGGAAAATGACTTCCTTAACTGAAAATACGGCGAAATTTAGCTGAAATCCCTTGCTATAAACTGCTCTGTATGA
>JBJERM010000134.1:0-5596 GCA_051882315.1 Ruminiclostridium sp. | reverse complement strand
TTTTCGTATATTACAGGATATATTTAATTATTAAATGTAAAGCAATGCCAAGATTACTTATGATTATTTGACTCTGTTCAGAGCCTATGAAAATACCGTATCCGGATTATAAACCCGAAACTGTCTTAACAGTCAGTTTCGGGTATTTTTTTGTCCGATTTACCGGGATAATTCATTGTCGTTCTCCTCCGAGCCGAAATTTTGATTCACACAAAATTCAAAATTTCGGAGGACAATATGTCAAATAATAAATACTATCTTAATATTAGCGGCAATCCTGTTGAGGTTACCGAGGAGCTTTATACATACTTTATGCGTTCTGAATGGAGAGAATGGTATAGAGATGTAAAGCAAAAACAAGGAAATATAATCGTCGATGATGATAATAGCAAAATATCATTTGAGGGAGGAAGGGAGGTGTCGCTGGATAATCTTTTAGAAAAAGGCGCTCAGATTCCTGATAAATCAGAGGCTTTCGATGAAGTATATATCAGAAAAGTATGGCTGCATTCGGCTCTTGATAAACTGTCTGTAAGGGACAGATATATAATAACTCAGCTATTCTTTGAACAGAAAACAGAAACCGAAGTTGCCAAAGAAATAGGGGTTAGCCAGGCATTTATCCACAAAAAGAAGGTGAGGATTCTGGATAAATTGCATAAACTTTTAGGCGAATTGTAAAAAGAGGTTATAAAAACGCATTCTGATTTCCTTATTAAGTGAGGGGTAAGTTTTCCCCATTGCTCTTTGAAAATTGAATAGCAATATTTCAGATACTTTCCTCTGCATAGCCGAAAGGTTAAAGCGACAGGAACGCTCCGCCATGACAGAGTTCATAATTCGTACAGGACAAGCACGGCGCTTAGCCGAAAGCTTATGAAGCCGTCTTTACAGACTTAGAAACGAATTAACACTCCGAGCGAACAAGAGCAGTTCCCAAAATCGGTGTGGCAGCCGATTCGCCATGATATATGCAGAGGGATAATGATACTTCCGTCCAGTCACAGACATCGCAATGAGGACGGCTTTGTGAGAACCACATCGGGGTGAGATTCCCATGACACCGTGCAGCCAACGGTGGTCTGAAATATTCCCTCGGAGGGCAGTGTGCTCTTCGCTTTAGCCGGGGTGGTCGAGGACAAATACGGCACAGAACAGGTTGAAAAAATATTTTATTTAGTATATATTGCCGCAGTTCCTATTGTCGTAGCTGCGGCAGATATACATAGTATCGATAAACGAAAGGAATGAATTATGAATAAGCTTAAAATCAGACGGGGCGATGTATTTATTGCTAACTTGAATCCTGTGGTTGGCAGCGAAGAAGGCGGCAATCGTCCTGTTCTAATCGTGCAGAACGATACGGGGAATCGTAACAGCAGTACAACAATCGTTGCTCCTATTACAAGGAAGCTTACCTCAAGCTATCTGCCTGTTCATGTTGTAGTTTCGCCAAAGTCGACAGGACTCGCTGAGACTTCAAGCGTTTTACTTGAACAAATTCGGGTTATTGATAAGGAAAGGCTCAGGGAAAAGGTAGGGCATCTTACTCCTTTTTTAATGACCATTGTGGATAGAGCAATTCGAGTGAGCGTAGGACTTAACCGAAAATATAAATGAGAATAGCGGAGGAAAGTATATGATTGAAGAGGCAAAGATAATCTTGAAATCTTATTTGTGCAACAGCTTTATTGACGCTCTTGCAGATGAAGGCCTAATAACCCAGCGTCAGCGAGGTAAGCTGCGAGCAGTGGTAAAAAAACGGATATCAATGGTTTGAACTCTGTCCCATTTTGGTATAAATCAGTATAATAGCAGTAGATATTTTCGTTGGGTTTGGTGATAGATATTGCCAAACCCTTGTGGTATTGTATGGTGTTGAAAGGAGAGTGGTATAATGGCAGAAGTCAGGATAATACCTGCTCGTGACCGAAGTAAGGATATAATACGGACTGCGGCTTATGTGAGGGTATCAAGCGACAGCGATGACCAGCTCAACTCGTACAATGCACAATAAGGTATTATACCGAAATGTTAAGCGGCAGTTTAGATGCGGTTTTCGTGGATATGTATGCAGACGAAGGCATAACAGGAACTTCGGCGGATAAGCGTGATGATTTTCTACGTCTTATGAAGGACTGCCGAAAGGGATGCATAGACAGAGTGCTTACAAAGTCGGTGTCCAGATTTGCCCGAAATACAAAGGAATGCCTTGAGGCAGTACGGGAGTTGAAATCCCTTGGCATATCGGTGTACTTCGAGAAAGAAAACATAGACACAGGTGAACTAAGCTCTGAAATGCTGTTGGCAATACACAGTCAGTTTGCACAGGAGGAATCTATATCAATATCCAGAAATGTACGAATGGGTTTCCGAAAGCGTATGAATGACGGCACTTATATCCCGAGCGCAACGCCTTACGGATATATCAAAGACGGAAACAGTATCAAGGTCGATGAAGAGAAGGCGAAGCTTGTCAGACGGATATTCAGAGATTACTTGAAGGGCGACAGCGAATCCACCATAGCTAAGCGATATGGTATTAACATAGGAACTGTGAAATATATTCTTGGAAATGAAAAATATACGGGGGATTCGCTGTTTCATAAGTGGTACACCACTGATACGCTCCCTTTCAAATGCGTGAAAAACAACGGTGAAAGGGAAATGTACTATGTATCCGGAACTCATGTTCCAATCATTTCAAGGGAAGAATATGAATTAGCGCAGAAGCTGAAAAGAGAAAAGGGCAGACATCACCAAGGCAAAAAGACTGTAAGCTGTCCCTTGCGTAAAAAGATATACTGCGGAGAATGCGGAACGTTATTTAAACGCAAGGAGCGCAAAAACCGTGTGTTCTGGGTATGCCGAAATCATGATCAATCTGCGGATAATTGCCCAATACGGCAAATTGATGAAGGTTTGTTTTATACAGTGTTTATATCAATGTTCAACAAGCTTGCTTCCAACTGCCAGAGTATAATTGCTCCTGCATATCACCAACTGCAAAAGCTGTTTTCTATAGGCGAGCTTGCCAATACACAGGCGGCGGAAATCAGAAAAGAAATTGCGGAGCAAAATGCACAATGTCATCTTCTCTCACAGCTAAATGCTCAAGGCATTATTGATCCGGTGTATTACACTTTACATTCCAACGAAATTGAACGAAACCTTGAACAGCTGCAAAAGCAGCTCCGCTCTATGCTTAACAATGATGATAAAGAAGAAGGTCTCGGTAAGCTGAAAAGGCTTATAAGAATCCTAAATGGATTATGGTGAAGATTTTTGCCGACGAGGGTATCTCG
This sequence comes from Ruminiclostridium sp., assembly GCA_051882315.1. Classification (GTDB taxonomy): domain Bacteria; phylum Bacillota; class Clostridia; order Oscillospirales; family Ruminococcaceae; genus Ruminiclostridium_E. The sequence continues at coordinate 2,291 of JBJERM010000134.1, read as the reverse complement.
GGCACGCAGGACAAAAAGCGCGATGAGTTTATAGAAATGATAAGGCAATGCCGAAAACGAAAGATAGACCTTATTCTTACTAAATCAATATCCCGCTTCGCCAGAAATACTGTGGATACATTGAAATATGTCCGAGAACTGAAAGAACTTGGAATAGGGATTATTTTTGAAAAGGAGAATATAAACACGCTTGAAATCGAAACCGAAATGATACTGACGATTATGAGCTGTTTTGCACAGGCGGAATCCGAGTCCATAAGCAAGAATGTGGCTTGGGGAATTCGGCAGGGCTTCAGAGAAGGAAAAGTGCCTATGCATTACAACACGATGCTTGGATATTGCAAGGGGTCAGACGGTAAACCAAAGGTAGTCCACGAAGAGGCTGAGATTGTAAGAGAAATATATCACAGATATCTGACAGGAATGAGCCTTCAGCAGATTGCCGACTGCCTTAATAAGCAAGGAATAAAGACAAAAAGTGGTAATACACAATGGAAAAGCAACAAAATACAGAATATTCTTATAAATGAAAAATATACAGGCGACGCTCTATTGCAGAAAACTTATACCATTGACTGCATTACAAAGAAAAATCGAAAGAACAACGGCGAGCTCCCTATGTACCTTGTAAAGAATCACCACGAAGCTATAATATCCAAAGCGGAATTCAACCGAGTTCAGGAAGAAATGGCTCGTCGCAAAAGCAAGCGTAAGGTTGCTGAAAAATACTGCAAGACCGAACTTGGAAAGTATAGCGGAAAATATGCCTTGACGGAACTGCTGATATGTGGTGAATGTGGTATTCCGTATCGCAGAGTTACATGGACGGCTAAGGGCTTCAAGGAGATAAAGTGGAGGTGTATAAATCGTCTTCAGTACGGTAAGAAAAAGTGTCACAACTCTCCTACTTTATCCGAGGAGACTCTTCATAAAGCAATAGTGACTGCCATTAACAACTTATGTGAAGTCAAAGGTGATGTGGCAGAGATATTAATAGACAGCATAACGGAGGTGCTTGATCCCGGAAAGAACGGCGGTGTACTTGCCGCACAAAAGAGACTTGATGAACTTGCAAAAAATATGAACGAGCTTCTGCGGTTGGCAACTACTACCGAAAGCAGCGCAGCGGCTATGGCTGATATACAGAAATTCAGCGATGAAATGAAAGCTCTGCGTGAATTTATCGAAACCGAGAAATTAAAAGCAACTGTAGCTGGAAAGGACTCCGAGCAGATGAACGCTGTGCTTGAACGGCTTGAACAAGAGAATTTCACGCTTGCGGAATATGACGATGTGGTTGTAAGGCAGATGGTGGAGAGGATAACCGTTGTGGACAAGCAGACTGTCAGGATACGGTTTGTTGGCGGAATGGAGATAACACAGGGTGTGTAATGCAGAGTCGGTCATTATTATGATGATCGACTCTGTTTTTTGATGAATTTCGACACGTTACGAAGATATTTTACCGCTCAGCCGCTTTTTTTGACCGCTCATTGGGAATAATATTGAAATCTGTGCTTTTGTGTTTTAACATAGTAATATTAGAAGAGCGTATGGGTATTATGCAAATGGATTCGATGTTATGGAGGTATGCGTTATGGCAAAAAACAAGATGGATCAGATTGTTCCCTAAGAAATCAACGAAAATGTTGATGAAATTATAGAGAAAGCTACAGCGTCATTGCCCGAAGAGAAGAAAATCATCTTAAAAGGGGATACAACCGATGAATCAGATGGTGATGAGAAAAAATCCCTCGTTGATATCATGTACGATAAGATCAATGAGGTTCTGGGCGGTGATAATGCAAATCAGTATTTCTGTATGACATTTCCCGGAACGATACTTTCGCCCCATACATACAGCTACGATTATTTGAATAATCAGACCAAGCCGCCTACTGTTGAGGCAAACGAATCCCGCCTTGAAAATAAGCTGTTTGATCCCTGCCATATTACCGGGGCAGACAACGGTCGTTCTCTTGCACAGCAGTATTCCACTGCGCTTGATATGCTGACCCCAAAACTTAACGCAAAGATTCAGGAGGCGAAAAACAGCCTCAGAAGTATGCTGATGACGCCGTATCCTTATGATTTCGGGAATGGAATGGATACAAGCCTTACATTACAGCAGGTGTTCTTTCGTCTGTATGACGACTGGGTAAAACTGAAAATGGAATGGTCGAAGCTGCAGGCGGATAAAAAGGCTGAGCTTGCAAAGAAATATGGTACGGACAGCGCCGAGGATAATGCCGCACAGCAGAACGAGTACCTTACATGGTATCAGACTGTTG
>JBJERM010000133.1:0-5668 GCA_051882315.1 Ruminiclostridium sp. | reverse complement strand
TCAGCTCGTCAAGCAGCTCGGAAACGCTCTTACTGCCCGCTTTTTCATCTGCTTTAAGCTTATCTCTTGTAAAATCCTGACTGATGGTTTTGCCGTTCTCGTCGTTTACGGTTATATTGAGGTTAAAGCAGTTCCCGAAATCCGTCTTTTTCAGATTTGCGTATATGTATTTGAGATAGTCGGAAATCCCGGTTCTGAACAGCTCCAGTTCCTTCTCCCCTATCTTCCTGTCGCAGGAAATTACTCCTGCTCCTACGCTCGCCATGAACCGAAACCAGATAAAGGTGGGGCTGCTCTGGTCTGCAACATCGGAAACCCGCCCCATTTCTATCATAACATTCTCCGAGTATATAACGTGCTTAAGGGACTCGGGAATATCCTCGCCGAAGTTCTTCTGCTCCTTCTGGTAGCCGAAAACCTGCTCGCACATTTCAAGGTACTCGTCCTCGTCCTCGTTTATCCCCTCGTTCTCATCGTATGCAATTGCAAGCGCAAAATTATAGGCGTCGTTTTCGGTTTCCTTACGCAGATATTGCCCGAAATTATCCTCCATGACCTGCGCCATATTACTGTAAAGCTCTTCAAGCTCGTTTCTGTTCAGCATAGTTTTACCTCAGTCTTTGATACAATATATTTGCTATATTATAGCACATAATTTATGTTATTTCAACAATTACAAGCTTATTTGCATAAACAAAAACAGGGCGCTCCTGCATGGAACGCCCGACAACTATTTATTCTTTACCGCATTAATCTCACGGGAAATATTCTTTCTCCGCTTTTTATCGAAAACTGCCCTTAAAAGACGGTAAAGCCAGCCTACGGGAAGAAGCCACTTGTGCTTATAGAAAAAGGGATAGCCGACTTTATAGCTTTCTACGCTTGGAAAAAGCCTGCTTAATAGATAACGAAGCTTTGAGCCGCTTTTTTCCTCTCTGTACTTGTTTATGCGGTTGTCAATGCTGCGCTCGACAGTTCCGTAAACTCCCGAAGTCAGATAGTACAGGAGCATTGCATTTTCTTCCCCGGACAGGCTGCTTTCAAAGGCTTCATAGCCCATAGCCTCAGAAGTCCCGAAAACCTTTTTGCAGAGGGCTCTGCTCTGCTTTTCAAACCCGCCAATTCCAAGTACTGCACATTCCTTTTCGATATAGGCAAAGTCCATATTGCCCTCCTCAGCCTTGAGATAAACATAAAAGTCAAGAAGCGTGCGAAGCCCCGTACCGCCGGCCGTGTAGTGCTTGTAGGCATGGGAAACTATATAGACATAAAAGTCCTCCGTAGAAAAATGATAGCCGAAGGAAGAGCCTTCGTTTAAAATCAGCCTCTTTTTCACATCCTTGTAGTATTCGTGAAAATCGCTCTGGTTAAAGTCGCTGAATAAAGCCCGATGAAGCTCGAAATTCATAACCGGCTCTTTCTTGTACACATCGTGATTGCCCGCTCCGATATTCTCGCCCCGATAGCCCTCGGACTCCATGAATTTACGCACTTTTTCGCTGTAATTCTCGTCAAAAAGAATATCGTTATCCGCCATCTGACGCATACCCAACGCCGGGTAATAATCTTTAAGAATAATTCCCTTTAGGGGCAGGTACCATATCCCCGCCTTTTCCATAAAAGAAAACAGCTTTTTCCGCTCCGTATCAAGCAGGATATTTTTTCGCACAGCCTTTGAAATCCGCTGGCTCCAGTCCTCGGGCAGGGATACTCCCGCCTGCTTCAGAACATTTCCCACCAGCGCTTCAAGCAGATGAGTTCGGCAGACCTTATACAGCGAGTCAATATCAATCCCGCCGATATACTCCTTATCGGGAGCAGTCCTGTTTACGCCGCAGGAAGCAAGATAAATCATATCATACTGAGCTTTATTCATTTTCTACCTCCCGCAAAGTCGTAAGCTTCATTTCTCCCTCCGAAAAATCCAGCTGCTTATTGCAGATTTCAAGAGCGCCGGGTCTGTGGGTAACGATAAAGACCGTCTTATCCGTAAGCTGCTTAAGATTAATCAGCAGCCTTTCCTCCGTCTCCCCGTCAAGGGCGCTTGTTGCCTCGTCAAGTATCAGCACGGGTGCGTCTGCGTAAAGCGCTCTTGCTATTGCAATTCTCTGCATCTGACCCTCGGAAAGTCCTGCGCCCTTTTCTCCGAGAACTGTATTTTCCTTTTCGGGCAGGTCGTATATAAACCCGGCGCAGGCAAGCTCAATCGACTTATCAAAGCTTATGCCTTCCCCGCTTTCTTCTTTCCCGAAGGTTATTACCTCTCTTATACTTCCGCCCATAAGATAATTACCCTGGGGAACGTAGCCGAATAAACGCCGCATAGCTCCTGCGGGGAGCCTTTCGCCGTCTTCAAGAAGGATTTCGGCATTGCCCTCTGTTGGTCGGTAAACCCCCATAAGCAGCTTTAAAAGGGTTGATTTTCCGCAGCCCGAAATACCCGTTACTGCAACATAATCGCCTTTATTTACAGAAAGACTTATGTCCTTTAAAACGGGCGCATTTTCGTTTTTACCGTAGTCAAAGGACACGTTTTCAAAGGCGATTGCTTTAACTCTGTTGTTATAAAGCTCTTTTGCTTCTTCTGCGGATTTTGCTTCCTCTGCGCCAGAGCTTTTAAAGTCCTCCGCCTCCATTAAACGCTCTGTGCTTGCAAGCATAGCGTAAAAACGGGGAACATAACCGCTTATCCCCGAAAGAGGCGCCTGAAGCTGACCAACAAGCTGGATAATTGCGGTAAGAGTTCCGTAGCTTACCATACCATTAAGTATTCCGTAGCCGCAGTAGCCTATTCCCAGCAGGTACATAGCGTTTATTGCCGCAGAAAAGCCTGTATTGCAGAGATTTGACACAACCGCTTTTTTCATTCTTGCTTTCTTGTGACCGCCGAAAACCTTCTCAGCGCCGCTTTCAGCCGTTTCCTCAGCGCCGAAGGTGCGAAGCACAAGCATACTGCTTATACGCTCCTGCAAATAGACCCTTACCTCTCCGTCCTTCTCCTGCACCTGCTTATGAAAGTGCTTTATGGAGCGGCGGAGAAAGAATGCAATAAAAAGAAAAAGAATACCCGCAGGAAGCATTATGCAGGCAAGGGTGGGCTGCAATAAAAAGATAAGAACCATAGCCCCCGCAAGCCGCACCGCCATTCCCATAAAGCCCGGAAGTATCTCGGTCAAGCCGTTTGCGCACACTACGGTATCGGAGGTCAGACGGTTCATCCATTCCTCGGAGTGGACAGCGCTTACCTGCCCAAAATCCTTTTTTAAAAGGCAGGAAAACAGCTGCTCCTTGAACTTGTTTTCAAGGCTGCTCCTTGTGGCTTCCTCTAAATGCCGCACCGCCATACGAAGCAGCATAAGAGCAACTATAAGCGAAGCGAACAGCAGAAGTCCGCCGAAAAAGCCGTCCCTGTCCCCGCCAACGGCGCAGTCTATCATATTTTTCATAGCAAGGGCATAGCAGACGGAAACCCCGCTTACAGCAATCTGCAATAACAGAAGAAAGGCTATGTAAAGGCGGTATCTGCCTGCTGTTTTTAAAAGCCATTTTACGGCTTTTCTATCGGTCATATTAGTTTTTCCTTTTAACAATTCTGCCAATGGCGGATTTTGCTTTTTTCAACACACGGCGCAGAGGATAAAGTGCGTACCAGAGCTTACTGTAAAAGCGGTAAAGACGGTTATTTACGGAAAATTCCCTGCCGCCACGCACAAATGAAGTCATCACCCCGAGGATATTTTCGTCGGTTATTCCGTACTCCTTGTTTACGCAGTTATCCCCTAAAATCACATAGTCCTTTTCCCGCACATCGACCACACGGTGAAGCACATAGCTGCCACTGGGGCGCTTATAGAGGGCTACGTCGTATTTTTTGCAGCGGTTCTGCTTTTTCTCAATCGTTATTATATCCTTTCGCTGCCGCAGAAGCGGAAGCATACTTACGCCCACGCAGATATAGGTAAGCTTTCCCTTTCGTTCAAGCTCCTCCTCAAAGGTTATTTTATTCATCAATCGCACCTATGCTTTTAAGCTTTCCGATTATGTCACGCACTCCCTTTTCGATTTCCTCACGGGGTGCGTCATACTTACCGCACATTTTATCAGTGATTTCGGCTTCCGTCGTTTCGCTTTTAAGGCAGTCCACAATAAATGCGGCTGTCTTGTTGCTGTGAACAAGTCCCGCAAAAGCGCTCGACGCATCGATAAGAATGTGGTCACCGTCGTTTTCGTAGGTTATAAAGGTTTCTTTAAGCTTCATATCTGTACCTCTTTCTTGATAATAAGGAAAAAGCGGCAGACAGCCGCAGCCGCCTGCCGTTTCAAAAGCATAATAAAGGCTATCAGGCAAATGGGTCAACACCGGGAAGTTCATTTTCTCCCGGAGTGTGATAAGTTGATGTTGTAATAACATCCTCCGTCTCAAACTCAACAATCTCCATTTCCGGAGCTTCATATTTCTCCATTTCCCGCACCTCCTTCCGCAGAATTTCTATTGCTAACGGCATAGCCGTCACAAACGAAAAGAGGTGTGCTGTACAGGGAAATTAATTTACCTGTATGTATGTATGTATGTATGTATGTATGTATGTATGTATGTATGTATGTATGTATCAGCGATTTTAGCACAGGCTTATCCTCCTGTCAAGTGTTTCCCGACATTTTTCCAAAAGAAATTTCCGCCGCTTCCGGCTGCATATTGCACCCCAGACGGTACAGCTTCACATTTTCCGCCAGCCTGTCGATAAGCTGTAAGGTCTTTATGAGCTTCTGAGGATTTGTAGGCTTGTAGACCTGCTGAACAAGCATATTGTAGCAGTCCGCCTTTGTTATCTCCGCAATACGGTTTTCCTCCGAGCGCTCAAGAACGCAGATAGCTTTCAGCGGTGCGCCCGTGTTGGTACTGAGTCGGTGCTTCCCGTCCCATGGAGTTCCGTAGACGGTAACACCGCTATCGGAAACGGTAATAAGGGGCTTGTCGTCGTTAATCATAACCGCCCTGTCGCCCAGCATTTCCCGCCAGAGCCTTGTGTGGGTGGATTTGCCCGTACCGCTTTTTGCGGTAAACATATAAGCCGCTCCGTCCACGGCGATAACCGAGCCGTGAAAAAGGATTGTGTCGAAATCAAGCATTTTCTCCGCAATTTTACGGTAAACCGCAAGGGTTTCAAGGTAGCTGTCACGGAAATTCCGCTGCGGGATACCCTCTTTTCTGTCCTCGGAGGCGGATTTGCTGCGCTCGGCAGCGATGTCCTCCTCTGATACAGATACCGTAAAGCTTTCGGGCTTTTCGGTTATGTAATCCCGGCAGTATTCACGGATAAAACCGTACAGCGGCTTAATTCTCACGGAAAATCCCGCAAGCTGAATATTAAAGGCTTCGTTCATAATAAGTAGGTTATTTCGCCTGCTTTTTGGGTGCAGGTCTGCGGTATTGAGAAAATTTCTTACCTATTAATTATACAACGCAGGGAAAAAGTTGTCAAGGTGTTTTACAAAAATCAGCGGGCATTAGAAAATCCGGATATGACTGACAGAGCAAATCGGGAAAAGGCGGAAATTTTCCTTGACAATTCATAGCTTTTGCTGTATAATATATTAGTAACAATTCGGAAGCGTATCGAAGTGGTCATAACGGGACTGACTCGAAATCAGTTGTACCTCACGGTAC
>JBJERM010000132.1:0-5686 GCA_051882315.1 Ruminiclostridium sp. | reverse complement strand
CGGAACATTATTTAAACGTAAAGAACGTGGTGATAGAGTTTTCTGGGTGTGCAGAAATCACGACCTATCCGCAAAGCTATGTCCTGTAAAGCAGATTTGTGAAACTGAATTTGAACTTGCTTTTATCGCCTTATTCAATAAACTGAAATCTCATTGTACGGATATTATTATGCCGACTTATCGACAGTTCCGGCGGTTAGCGGGAATTGGTGAAACAGCCAACGAGCAGGTTGCAGAGATACGTCGTGAGATAGCTGAGCAAAAGGAACAAAGCCACCTGCTGGCACACCTCAATTCACAGGGCGTGATTGAACCTGTGTATTTCACGACGCGTTCGCAGGAGCTTGACAGAAATCTGATACAGCTTCAGAATCGGCTCCGCTCAATGCTTGATAGTGAAGATGACGAGCGGTTGGACAACTTGCGGAAGCTGATTGACATTCTCGAAAGAGCGGAGCCGCTGACAGAATTTGACGAGGATAGATTTGGCAGTATTGTGGAGAAAATCACGGTTATATCCGAGAGTGAAATCAGGTTCGGGCTGGTCGGCGGAGTCGGCTTCAATGAGAAAATTCAGAGGAAAGGGCGGTGATATTATGCTGAAAAACAGAAATATCCCCTTCGGCTACTGTGTGAAAGACGGCTCATACGCTCTGAACGAACCCGAAGCAGAAGCTGTTAAACATATTTTCGCACAATATATAAGCGGGGATTCTATCAAGACAATAGCGGCTCAGATGACTGTTCCATACAATTCCTGCAAGCCGAGGTGGAACAAGAATATGGTTAGCCGAATAATTGGGAATTGCAGATACATTGGTAAGAATGATTACCCGACGATAATTTCACAGGAAGATTTCCTGACTGCAAATGCAATAAAATCAACACGCTACACGAAATCCTCAAAGGTTAAAACGGCGACAGAACCGCAGATAGTAATTCACAAAACGGTATATGAGCCGACCATAGAGATAATGCAATTAACTAATGAGATAAACCGAAACCTTGATAATCCCGGCTCAGATAAGAATAAGACTATTGAATTGATTTTACAGTGTGCCGGGATGAAATATGCTACACTAAAGCATGAATCTGTCGGAGGTGAAATGAATGTCTGATACCGAAAAGAAAGTTGTGGTTATTCCCCCTAAGCCACTTGAGAAAATCCGCCGTACAAACCGGCTGAATGTGGCGGCATACTGCCGTGTTTCCACGGACGAGGAAGAACAAGAAACCAGCTATGAGGCACAAATAAGCTATTACACAGAAAAAATTAACGGTAACTCCGAATGGAATATGGCAGGGATTTTCGCCGATGAGGGTATAACCGGGACTCAGGCGAGAAAACGTCCTGAATTTCTGCGCATGATACGGCTTTGCCGAAAAGGAAAAATTGATATAATTCTCACCAAGTCTCTGTCCCGATTCGCTCGGAATACAGTGGACAGTCTGAATTACATACGAGAATTGAAACTGTTGAATATTGCAATAATCTTTGAAAAGGAGAACATAAACACACTGACCGCCGAGAGTGAAATGCTGACAACAATAATGAGCTGTTTCGCGCAGGCAGAATCAGAATCAATCAGCAAGAATGTTTCCTGGGGAATACGTCAGGGTTTCAAGAACGGCAACGTCCCCATGCACTACAACACGATGCTGGGTTATTGCAAAAGCTCTGACGGGAAACCCGAAATCGTCCCGGAGGAAGCAGAAATTGTTATAGATATATATGATAGATACCTGTCCGGAATGAGCCTTCAACAGATTGCGGACTCACTCAATGCCAGAGGGTTGGTGACAAAGTACGGTAAAAAGCCGTGGACAGGCGCAAACATTCAGCTTATACTCAAAAACGAGAAATACACCGGTGACGCACTGCTGCAAAAGACCTATATAACCGACTGCATATCGAAGAAAAGCCGAAAAATGACGGCGTCCTGCCGATGTATCTGGTGAAAAACCATCACGAGGGAATAATTACACGCAAGCAGTTCAACAGGGTGCAGGAGGAAATGGCACGGCGCAGCAGCAAGCGGCGGGTTGCTGATAAATACTGCAAAACCGAGCAGGGTAAGTACAGTGCCAAGTTTGCACTAAGCGAAATGCTTATATGCGGTGAGTGCGGAGCTCATTATCGCAGGGTTACTTGGACTGCGAAGGGTTACAAGGAAATTAAGTGGAGGTGCATCAACCGCCTGCAATACCTTAATGACCATCCGCACATCAAACAAGGAAAACGGAATATACGACCTTGTTGTAGGAATCGACCTTGGCGTTGTCAGACTGGCTACAATGGTTGATACCGACGGAAACGTGGAATTTATGGACAAGGGGGAGGTGATGGGCTATTGCGAAGATGTTGAAAAAGGTCGCCGTAAAGAGGAAATGCTGAATATATGGCTGTATTCAATAGCAAATAATTACGTTGAAAAATGGAAGAGTGCAGGAGCTGAAGCGGTATATATCGGCTGCTACAAGGGAGATTATCTTACGCTTTGCGGCAACAAAAGAAATCATCCTTTCTACAAATACGGCGTGTTTGAGAAGCTTGTCCGGTATTTTGAGCAGTTGTGCAGTAAGGAAAATATCCATATTGAAGCCACAAGCTTTGACGAGTCATATACAAGCCTTGCAAATTCCCTGAACGGCGACTACATACCGAATCACGGCGATAAGCATATTCCGGGTTTCAGCGGCAAGCGGGTTATGGGGCAGTATATAATCGATAAAAATATGTCCTTGAAGCTCCGAAGCAGTCCGCTAATGACGAGGGTGAGGAGCAAGAAACTGTAAAAGAAGATAACGGCGATGAATAAGAAATGCCCCGATTTTTAGGAGCGAATGCATATTCACTTTTTGAAATAAACTTTTTTAAAATTATACTTGACAAAGTTATAATTATGTGGTATGCTTAAATAATTGAAGGGAGTTGAATTTGATGTCTGTATTTAGTGATAGGATTACAAGCCTGATGATGAAACAGAAAATTACACAAAAACAGCTTGCTGAAAAAGCGGGTGTAACTGAGTCTGCAATGTCTTATTATGTAAAAGGTGACCGTACTCCAAGAAGCGATGTGCTTTCGAGAATTGCAAAAGCACTTGGTACAACAACCGATTATTTACTCGGAAACGAGGTGGTTTCAGCTCAAAACGATAACAAGCTTACTTATCTTCAAAGAAATCTTGGTAAGCTTGATGAAGAACAGCTGAAGAAGGCTGAAACCGTTCTTAAAGCTGTATTTGATGACATTTTCGAGGACGAGGAGGACGATTGATGACAGATAATTCACTTGACTTTAAAAAAGCTTATTCATCAGCAAATGAGCTTTTATGTTCGTCTGAAGCAATCGACACTTTTCCGTTTTCGCCGCAGAAGCTTGTTAAAGAGAAGTCCGAAATTCGCTGTAGAAGTTACTCTAAGGCAATAAAACTCGGCGTTGATATTCGGAATTTTGGAAGTGACTCAGCCACAATTTTCAGAATGGGAGAAAAGGAAATCATATTTTATAATGACTCCAAGCCTGAAAACCACACACGATTTTCCATTCTTCACGAATTTGGTCACGGTTATTTAAAGCACGATTTCACCGATAAACGTGATTCTTCTTATCGTAAGTTTGAGATTGAAGCAAACTTCTTTTCTGCACAGCTTCTTATGCCTGAACAAATAATCCGTGAATTGCAGCGTAGAGGCGTAGGTATCAACAAAGTATTTCTTCAGAATTATTTTGGTGTTTCAGAGCAAGCGGCAGAAAAGCGTATAGAAACACTCGCAAGGACGAATTATGAATGGCGTTCTCGTGAAGAGAAAGAGTTTGATGATATAATTCTGACAAAATATTCTGCGTTTATCGACAGCATAAAGCCGAAATATTCATATTACGACAGTGATTATGAAGAAGAAATGCAGAGACAGCGTGATAGCTGGTATTGATAGTACATATCTGAAAGGCGGTGATTCCAATGGGTTATTTATAAGGCAAAGAAAAAACGTGCTAATAAGCTGTTGGCGCAGCATATCAACACGTTTCGGCTGTGTTAAAACACAACTGTTGCAAGTTTATTATAACACAGCCTGCTTTCTTTGTCTACTGGTATTTTATACAAATTATAGATTTTAGACACGGAAAGGAGGCTTGGTCTTATGACAAGTCTTGAAATGCGTAATGACGCACTTTTTATGAGGAATGAGTTTGAAACTGTCGGGAAATGGCAGATTCCGCTTGTAAAAAATCAGAAAATAGATACAGGCAAAATATCTCTTGTAGCTTTTTCTGATACTCGTACAAATGATAACGAGGAAAATCTTAAACGAGGTGTTCACTTTTTCGTAGATGATTACCGCTTCAAAGGAATTTACAATAATCCTGACAAATCATTGGCGAAATTATCACAATACGCTTTTTTACTTACACCCGATTATTCTACATATTCGGATATGAATTTATGGCGGCAAATGGAAAGCGTTGCTCACAGCCGCTGGGTTGGAGCATATTGGCAGAGCAAAGGACTAAAAGTTGTACCAACTATAAGTTGGGGAGACGCAAGAAGTTATGGTTTCTGCTTTGACGGTATTGAACAGAATGCTGTTATCGCGGTCGGAATGATAGGCTGTAAGGGCAATAAGCTCGCTTTTATGCGTGGATATAATGCAATGCTTGAAAAGCTTTCGCCTTCTTGCATTATATGTTTTGGTACACCTTTTGATGATATGAAAGGAAATATTGTTGCCGTAGACTATCTTTCTTCAAGAAAGGTGGTGCGCTGATATGGGCGGAAGAGGTGCATATACAGAAGGCAAACAGCAGAATTACATTTATGAAACTGTTGGAAAAATTGATGGCGTAAAGGTTCTGATACCTGTTAATAAAACAAGTAGCCACAGTATGCCCGCAGAAGCACATTCGTCAGATTCGTATATTATTTTAGACAAGAAATACGGTGAATTTAGGCAATATCGAGAGTATAACAAAAATCACTTGCCGACATTTGAGGTTGGCTATCATTTTGAAAGCGGATTATCCGAGAATGGAAAAAATGTATTTCATATACACGAGTTTTCTAAACCGGGAATTGAAAATCGGCAAGGAAGCCGATTAATGACTCCGGATGAAATTACAAAATATAAGAAATACTTTAAAGGGATTACTCAACAACAAATAGATGAATATTTATCATTATACTATAGGAGGCACAAAAAATGAATGGGAAAGCGATAAGCGATTTTATATCAGACCTATATTACAATTCGGAAACGGAATTTGTATATCAAAATATGCGGTATATAATTTCGGGATATATTGATAACAGCGAATACACGCTTGAATTATACAATATGTCACAAGATAAAAGCCTGTTCAAGATGACAGATATCAGCCGTGAAAAATGTGTTGAAGCCTTTGAAGAAGCACCTATTTTCAATGGCAAAACAATTTATGAGGTCGAAAAGGATATAACGGTTTTGTATGGGTAATGGGGGATTAGGTATGGTTGGCGAAAAAAGCATATGGGAGTATCTCCGCACACACATCACGGATACAATCATAGAGAAAATGATACAGCCAAAGGTTTTTCTTTCCCTGATACAAAAGAAAAGAAGATGGTTGAGAGAATTACAGAAGTTTGGAAGGAGAAAGGTTATGCTCGTTGGAAAAAATGGAAAGCCTCTCGTTAAAGTAAAT
>JBJERM010000131.1:0-5717 GCA_051882315.1 Ruminiclostridium sp. | reverse complement strand
GGTTGCACCCACAATCTGAAAAATAATGGTAACCGTTCCCTTTTCTCTGTCGAAATCAGCTACCGTAAGGGGGATTCTCTCTCCATTTTCATCAACCCGGAGAATAATGAACTGCCCCGGCTCCGCTTTTGCAGCGATAAGTGGAGCGTCAACCTCCATTAATGTTACCGTCGGATTCAGAACCCTTTTCTTCAATATTTTATACATAACTATCTTTCCTTTTGTTCTACGCCTTTGGGATTTATATATATTGCAAACCCGTATCCGCACTGACGGGTCAGCGGATACAGGTCTGCTTTATTTATATCAATCAGAAATCAACTTCTGTATCGTAGTAGCAGCACTTAAGCAGCTTTTCCATTTCCTCCTGAGAAGGCTGACGGGGGTTGGAGCCTGTGCAGGCGTCGCCGATAGCGTTCTTTGCGATTTCGGGAAGTCTCTCGAGGAATACGTTTTCGGGAACGAAGCCCTGCTCTGTGGGATAGCTGTCAGCGCCGTAGTTCTTGATGCAGTGAGGAATCTTAAGGTCGTCGTTCATCTTGCGCAGGTAAGCGATAAGAAGGTCAATCTTTTCCTTGGTTGTATTACCGCCGAGTCCCATAAAGTCAGCGATTTCGCCGTAGCGCTTAGCTGCTGTTTCGTCCTTTGCATTGAAAGCAATTACCTTAGGCAGGTACATAGCGTTTGCAGCGCCGTGAATAATGTGTGCACCGTAGTCTGCGAAAGCTGCACCTGTTTTGTGCGCCATTGAGTGAACGATACCGAGAAGAGCGTTGGAGAACGCCATACCTGCAAGGCACTGAGCGTTGTGCATAGCGTCACGCTTAGCCATATCGCCGTTGTAGGAAGCTACAAGGTCATTTTCAATCATCTTGATTGCATGAAGAGCAAGCGGGTCTGTGTAATCGCAGTTTGCAGTAGAAACGTAAGCTTCGATTGCGTGGGTCATAGCGTCCATACCTGTATGTGCAACAAGCTTCTGGGGCATTGTTTCAGCAAGGTCGGGGTCAACGATAGCAACATCGGGAGTGATTTCAAAGTCAGCGATAGGATACTTGATACCCTTGTTGTAGTCGGTGATGATGGAGAAAGCGGTAACCTCTGTTGCTGTACCGGAGGTAGAGGAAATAGCGCAGAAATGAGCCTTTTTACGAAGCTTAGGCAGTCCGAATACCTTGCACATATCCTCGAATGTAACTTCGGGATACTCGTACTTAATCCACATTGCCTTTGCAGCGTCGATAGGAGAACCGCCGCCCATAGCGATAATCCAGTCAGGCTGGAACTTAATCATAGCCTCTGCGCCTCTCATAACTGTTTCAACAGAGGGGTCGGGTTCAACGTTTTCAAAAAGCTCAACCTCCATGCCTGCTTCCTTAAGGTAGGAAACAGCCTTGTCAAGAAAACCGAAGCGCTTCATAGAGCCGCCGCCCACAACGATAATAGCCTTCTTGCCCTCAAAGGTCTTAAGAGCTTCAAGTGCGCCCTTGCCGTGGTAAAGGTCGCGGGGTAAAGTAAATCTTGCCATAATAAAATCCTCCGTAATTATATTTTCCCAGCAATAAATCAGAGATTTATTGTTATTTTTTTTACAATCTTATTATAGCACCGACTATATATAATGTAAAAATGTTTAAAATGCATAGAGTTATGCTGTGACGGCATATCCTGCAAAATAGGCATAAAAATACCCCGCAGATAATGCGGGAGCATAATACTTGTTTAAATTATAGCACGACAAGATCGGCTTATCCATAGGTTTTCTAACTTTTGGCTTTAAAGAATCAAAAAGTATTTCTGCACGGTTTTTTTCACAAAATCTATTGGAGCACTCTTTGCGTTGGTTCTCACAACGTATGGCAAACACTATTCAGCATCGTGTTGCGCCATAACACTCTCTTGTGTAAACAGATTATATGTTATCCCATTTTTTCATTTCACGTGCTACAAGCAGCAGTGAAATTACTCCTGCAAGTCCGTCTGAGATAGGCCCTGCCCACAGAACGCCGTCAATACCGAAAAAGAGGGGGAAAATAAGTAACATAGGGAGTAGCAGGAATACTCGCCTGAGAAGGGAAATGATAAGACCCATGCCGCCTTTGCCGATGGACGGGAAGAATTGCGTACACAGAAGCTGCAAACCTACAATAAAAGTGCAGAACAGGTAAATTCTGAAATACTGTACCGCAAAATCAAAATACAATTCACTTCCGCCTCCGAAAATCGCCGTGATCTGACGAGGAAAAATCTGGAAACAGAGAAATGAGATGACGGAGATACAGAAAATAATCTTTGCCACCCGTTTGAATGCGGTTTTGATACGGTCGTAATTATGTGCACCGTAATTAAAGCCGATGATAGGCTGAATACTCTGTGCAATTCCAAGAGATATGCCGTCAAAAAGCGCGCAAACTTTTGTAATGATACCTGCACACGCAAGTGGGATATCACGTCCATATCGTGATAATTCGCCATAATGCCCCAGTACATTGTTCAGAACAATGCTGATTATCGTGCTTGCAAACTGCATTGCACCTGCAGCAATGCCTATTTTAATAATCATACCGACGCTGCTTGCTTTCAACCGATAGTCCTTTGCCGTCAGCTTTACGCTTTTGAACTTTCTGAAGTAGAGAAGTATCACAATCGCCGAAACTAACTGTCCAATTACGGTCGCATAAGCAGCCCCCGACATTCCCATATTAAATCCGAAAATCAGAACCGGGTCAAGAATACAGTTCAGTATTGTTCCCGACAAAATAGAAACCATTGCATAACGAGGACTTCCGTCTGCACGGATAAGCTGGCTCGCTCCTATGCCGAGCATGGCAAGTGGCGTGCCAACAGCAATTATACGGGTATATTCTATGGCATATTCCAGCGTCTGGTCTCTTCCTCCGAATAATATCAGTATAGGGCGCAGGAAAATTAAAGTGATTATCCCGATAACAATACCTGTCAGAAGCATTAAGGTCATACTGTTGGCTGCTACAGACTTTGCTTTGCCGCCATCTTTGCTGCCAAGATACAAGCTGAATGAGGACGCACCGCCGACGCCGAAGGTCATTGCAAGCGCAGCCACTATTAGTATTAACGGGAAAGCCACATTTGTTGCAGCATTTCCCAGTTCTCCGATGCTGTTTCCCACGAATATCTGGTCAACAATGTTATATATCGAGTTTACCAGACTGCTCGCAACCGCGGGAATTGAATATTTTATGATAAGTTTGCCGATGGACTCTGTTTCCAACGGATTTCTGTTCTGTGATATTTCGCTGTTTTCCATTTTATTCAACCACTTTTCTTATGTATCCAAAAAAATTCCAAGGATACAACATTATTTCATTGGCTCTGCTCTTAGAATTTGAGATGCAATACTTGTAAGCTCATTCAAGCGGCCAAGCTCTTTCTTCACTATTTCTTTTCCCAGCGGGGTTATTATAAACTCTTTTCTCCTCCCGACAGATTGTCCGTAGACAGTAATCCAATATACATAAAAACAGCCCAGATTTCTCAGGACTGCCTTATTATGATTTTATAAAGCGGCAAGCTTTGCGAACTTTTCCTTTAGTGCAGGATAAAGCTCGGTATAAAGCTTGTAATACTTCTCGTACTGCACGGAATTTTCTGGAATAGGGTTCTGAATCTTATCCGCCTTAATTACAGCCTTGCATGCCTCGGGAACGCTGCTGTAAATGCCCGTTCCGACTGCTGCTAGAAGAGCAACGCCGAGAGCAGGGCCTTCCTTGTTCTGAGTTGTCTTTACGGGGCAGCCGTAAAGGTCGGCAAGCATCTGCCGCCAGAGTGGAGAGCTTCCTCCGCCTCCGCACGCCATCATATCGCTGAGATTGATGTTCATTTCCCTCATTACCTCAACGCAGTCACGCAGCGAGTAGGAAACACCCTCCATAACGGCTCTTATCATATCCTTCTTCTTATGCATTGTGGAAAGACCGATAAAAGCGCCTCTTGCGTCGGGGTCAAGGTGCGGTGTTCTTTCGCCGTTGAGATAGGGCATATAAAGCAGCCGGTTAGCGCCGATAGGCACCTCCATAGCCGCCTTGTCGGTAAGATAATAGGGGTCAACACCCATATTCATAGCGGTTTCCATTTCACTCCAGCAGAGATTGTCCCTGAACCATTTCAGAGAAAGACCTGCGCTCTGGGTAACGCCCATAACATGCCAGCATCCCGGTACTGCACAACAGAATGTATGCACTCTTCCCTGCTTGTCGATTGAAATATTAGAGGTATGAGCAAAAACAACGCCGCTTGAGCCTATTGTTGTAAAAGCAGTTCCGTCCTCAACAACGCCTGTTCCTACCGCTGCCGCAGCGTTATCTCCTGCGCCGCCCACAACGGGAGTACCCTCTGCAAGACCTGTCATCTGAGCAACGTGTCTTGTAATTCTGCCTGTAATTTCCGGGCTTTCGTAAACCTTGGGAAGAAGCGCCTTGTCAATTCCGAGCTTGTCAAGAACCTCGTCCGACCAGCAGCGCTTAGGAATATCGAGAAGCTGCATACCGGAAGCGTCTGAAACCTCGGTTGCAAATTCTCCCGTAAGCATAAAGCGTATGTAATCCTTGGGGAGAAGGATATGTCTGCATTTTTCGTAGTTTTGCGGCTCGTTATTTTTTACCCACATAATCTTTGCCGCTGTAAAGCCTGTTATTGCAGGATTTGCAGTAATTTCAACAAGTCTGTCCCGACCTACCTTATCGGTAATCTCAACAACTTCCTTTGCAGTACGCTGGTCGCACCAGATAATGCTGTTTCTGATTACTCTGCACTCGCTGTCCAGCATAACAAGTCCGTGCATTTGTCCCGAAAGACCTACACCCTTAATGTCAGTCGCAGGTATTCCGCTCTGATGAATAACGTCGGAAATACCGTTTACGCAGGCATTCCACCAATCGGCAGGATCCTGCTCTGCGTAGCCGTTTCTTGGCGTATAAAGGGGGTACTCGTAGGTTGCGGAGGCTACGGGAGTTCCGTCCTCGCCGAAAAGCACGGTTTTTGTACCGGAGGTTCCTATATCTACTCCTAAAACGTATGCCATAATTTCATATCCTTTCTTCCCTTATAACAGGGGTTAATCGTTTACAATTGCAGGTGCTTAAGCCTGCTGCGGCAAGAAATCTGCCTTTGGTTCATATTATAATGTAAGAACAGCAAAAAGTCAATACCTTTAGTCTTAGGGCAGGAATATTTTCTCGGCAAATGCTGTTAATTTTTAGTCAATTGCAGCAAAAAATATATAATATTTTATAGCAGTTATTGACATTTACACAAAAAAATGTTATTATTTTCTTATGATTACCAAAAGGAGGGGTTATTTTGAAAAAACGAATTGCGGCGATTATTATTGCACTTGCCGCAGCTCTTGCCTGCTTCTGTATTGCAGGCGGCGCCTTTGACGCAAACGACTATGATTACAGCAGCGGAAGCGACTGGGGCAGCAGCGATTGGGGAAGCGATGACTGGG
Organism: Ruminiclostridium sp.; assembly: GCA_051882315.1. Classification (GTDB taxonomy): domain Bacteria; phylum Bacillota; class Clostridia; order Oscillospirales; family Ruminococcaceae; genus Ruminiclostridium_E. The sequence continues at coordinate 232 of JBJERM010000131.1, read as the reverse complement.
GAAGCAGCGGCTCTACATATTATTATGACAGCGACAGCGGAAGCTCGGGTGGCGGAAGCGGAATAGGCTTTGCCGCAGTTGTTGTTATTGTAATTGTTCTTTTTATGATACTTAAATCAAAGTCAGGCGGAAACTCAAACGGCGGTTCAACGCCTGTGGGCGGCGGAGTACGTCCCGCAAACGGTGGTCAGGGTCTCAGAGTTATTCTTCCGGACCGCACAGCGGAAATCGA
>JBJERM010000130.1:0-5732 GCA_051882315.1 Ruminiclostridium sp. | reverse complement strand
CCAGAACGCTTATGCCCATTGAGAGAGCAAATTGAACCGTGCTTCCCGTTAAAAGCCAGATAACCGCCGAGATTAATGCTGCTGCCATAACAACAGGAACAAAAACTCCGCTTACCTTGTCGGCAAGCTTGGCTATGGGAGCTTTTGAGGTGGTTGCCTCGTCCACAAGGCGGATTATCTGAGAAAGGGCAGTTTCTTATCCGACCTTTTCCGCCCTCATCGTGAAATAACCCGATTTGCTGACGGTAGCGCCTATTACCCTATCGCCAACCGCCTTGTCAACCGGCACGATTTCTCCTGTTACCGCCGACTCGTCAACGCTTCCGCTGCCCGAAAGGACAATTCCGTCTGCGGCAATACTTATACCGCTTTTAATTTCAAGAATATCGCACTTCTGAACCTCGGAGGAAGGTATCTCAACCGCAACTCCGCCCCTTATAACAACAGCCGTTTTCGGCGCAAGCTCCATAAGCCCGCGGATCGCGTCTCCTGTTTTCCGCTTCGCTCTGCTTTCCATATATTTTCCCAGAGTAATCAGCGTTAAAATCATACCTGCGGACTCGAAATATACGTCCATAGCGTAATTCTGAGCTACTGAAAAATCCCCCCGAGCCTAAAGCCGACGAAATGCCGTAAATCGCCAAAATTCCGTAAACCGCCGCTCCCGAGCCTGTTGCAATAAGGGTGTCCATATTGGGCGAGCCTTTAATAAGGGACAAGAAGCCGTTTTTGAAATACTTATAGTTTATACCTATTACGGGCAGCAGCAAAAGGAACTGGGTAAAGGCTAAAATAAGGGAGTTTTCCGCCACGTGAAAAAAGCCCGGAAGCGGCCAGCCCATCATGTGACCCATAGAAATATAGAAAAGCGGTACTGTAAAGACAAGGGAAACAATAAGCCTTGTTTTCATTGAAAGAGTTTCGGTTTTATCGGCGGAGCTTTTCTCCTTACCCCTGTTTTTTACCGATGCTCCGTAGCCTGCAGAGCTTACAGCCGAGCATATTTTATCCCTATCAGTCTAATTCTCGTCAAAAACTACCTTCATGGAGTTCTTGAGAAGATTTACCGAAACGGAGCTGACGCCCTTTAGTGCAGAAACGCTTTTCTCTACTCTTGCCGAACAGGCAGAGCAGGTCATACCCGTTACGTCAAAATATTCAGTTTTCATATCAAAAAATATTACTTGAGCAGCTTTTCCGCAAACTCCTTAATCATATCCGAGCAGTCTTCAATCTCGCCCTTGTCCGCCTTTGCGGCAAATTCGGGGTTAATGGGAAGCCTTGCGATATTCTCAATCCCGAACTTCTTTGCGGTTTCCTCGATGTGGCTTTCACCGAAAATGTAATGCTCTTTTCCGCAGCTATCGCACTTGAAATAGCTCATATTTTCAACAAGTCCGATAACTGGAACATTCATCATATCCGCCATTTTTACAGCCTTTTCAACAATCATTGAAACAAGCTCCTGAGGGCTTGTAACAACGATTATTCCGCTTACGGGAAGGGACTGGAAAACGGTTAGCGGAACATCGCCAGTTCCGGGAGGCATATCCACAAACATATAATCAACGTCGTTCCATACAACATCTGTCCAGAACTGCTTTATAACTCCTGCAATAACAGGACCTCTCCATACTACCGGGTCGGTATCGTTTTCAAGAAGCAGATTAACCGACATAATCTCAATTCCCGACTTGGTTTTTACGGGATAAATGCTTTCGTTTGTGCCTGTCGCCTTTTCTTTGATTCCGAAAACCTTGGGAACGGAGGGTCCTGTTACGTCTGCGTCAAGGATTGCAGTCTTATAGCCCATTTTTGCAGAAGCGGAAGCCATAAGAGAGGTTACAAGGGATTTTCCTACTCCTCCCTTGCCCGAAACAACGGCAATTACCTTCTTTACATCGGAAAGCTGATTCTGCGGAGCAAGCAGGCTTTCAGCTGTTCTGTCGGAACAGCTTTGACCGCAGGTTTCGCAGTTATGGGTACATTCGCTCATAGTAATTTCTCCTTTTTTGTATTATGTGAGTCAGAAAATGTAATATGTATTTCTGCATTATTTTTCCACTGGTCTATTGTACACCTTTTTCGGTATATTTGTCAATAGAAAAAGCCCGCAAACTCTGCGGGCTTGAATGTGCCTTGAATTTACGGCTCCTTCCAGAAGCCGCCCTTATGGAAATTTTCGTTGCCGAGAGGCGTTGCTGTAAGACGGAACATAACGCAGCCGTCGGGGCATACGATAGTCTTGCTGTACTTATCTTCTCCTCCAAGGTTTGTAAGGTCGCCGCCGCTTCTTACTGCCTCCATAAGAGGATAAAGCATCATCATTGTCTTGCTGCAAATTCCGTAGCCCTGTCCGTTTACGGGACAGCCGTAGGTGCAGCGGTACTTATCTCCGATTTCTTCCCCGTTGCGGCAGTATCTTTCGGTTTTGTCGCCCCTAAGATAGCCGATAACCTCAACCTCAAATTCGTATTCCTCATCATACCACTTTTTCATTTTATATTCCTTTCTCAGCAGGCTTTTTATTCGGCTTTTTCTTGATCTCCAATAACATTTTGATTTCATCAAACAAGCTGTCGTCTTTAACATCAAACATCAGCCATTTGCCATCGTGGAAGGTCTGGGTGCAGTCGTATTTTTCCCGCACCTCAGCCGAAAACATCTCATTTTGAGCTTCAAACCTGCTTCTTTCTTCCCTTCCGAGAATAATCCATACGCCTAACTGCTTTTCCCTAAGATAAACCGTACAAAGGGTTTTGCCACTTTTGCTGTAACGCAGGCAGGCGTTACCGTATTTTCCACCCTTTGCCCACACCTGATTTACAATATAATTATCTGATATAAAGCTTTCAAGCCGCTCATACATTTTATAGCAGCTTTCGCCAAGCATTTTCCTTACATCTTCCGCTGAATATTCCATACTTTACGCTCCTGCATACAGTATTATTTCTTTGCTATTCTTTCGCAGCCTGTGCAGTTTCCGCCGCAGCCTATGCACTTTCCCCTTTTTCTTGAGTCTATAATTGCGGAAACAGCAATAATAAATGCAGCTGCAACTATTGCCACGATAAAGATTTCAAGGCGGGAGAACGCAAAGGCTACAACCCACGCCACAAGGCACTGCATAACCGCAATTCCCGCCGCCTTTACTCCCGAACCAAGCTCTCTGCGGATAGCCGCAATTGCCGCAACGCAGGGAGTGTAAAGAAGAGTGAACACAAGGAAGCAGAAAGCGCTCTGCTGGGTGAAAATTCCCGAAAGAGCTGCGCCTACTCCCTCCGTATCAGTGCCAGTAAGAATTGCAAGGGTACTGATTACTGCCTCCTTTGCGGTGAATCCTGTTATAAGTGCGGTTGATACTCTCCAGTCGCCGAAGCCTAAAGGCGCAAATACCGGAGAGATTACCCTGCCAATAGCCGCAAGCAGACTTTCGGAGCTGTCGGAAACAATGTTAAGCTGCCAGTCGAAGCTCTGCAAAAACCAGATTATTACAGTTGCCACAAAAATAACAGTAAAGGCTCTCTGCAAAAAGTCCTTCGACTTATCCCACATAAGCATAAACACGCTTTTCGCCGATGGCAGGCGGTAATTGGGAAGCTCCATTACAAAGGGTACGGGGTTTCCCTTAAAGGCGGTTTTGTTCAGTATAAGCGCCCCGAAAATTCCGATTATTATGCCGATTATGTAAAGCAAAATCATCACAATCGCCTGATTTTCCTTAAAGAAAGCAGCGGTAAATACGGCGTAAATCGGTATCTTAGCGGAACAGCTCATAAATGGCGTAAGGAGAATTGTCATCTTCCTGTCACGCTCGCTGGAGAGGGTTCGTGTCGCCATAATTGCAGGAACGGAGCAGCCGAAGCCGATAAGCATAGGCACAAAGCTTCTTCCCGAAAGTCCAAGCTTTCTCAGCAGCTTATCCATTACAAAAGCAACCCTTGCCATATAGCCCGTGTCCTCTAAAATAGAGAGGAAGAAAAAGAGGGTTACTATTATGGGCAGGAAGCTTAAAACACTTCCCACTCCCGCAAAAACACCGTCAATTATCAGGCTGTGGATAACAGGATTTAGCCCGTAGGCAGTAAGTGCGCCGTCAACAACGGCTGTAAGCCAGTCTATGCCTGCTGCAAGCAAATCGCTTAAAAAAGCGCCGATTACGTTAAAGGTAAGCCAGAAGACAACGCCGAGAATAAGTATAAACAGCGGGATTGCAGCAAATCGGTTGGTAAGAACGCTGTCTATTTTTACGCTGCGCCTATGCTCCTTGCTTTCCTTTGCTTTTACGACAGTACGGCTGCAAACGCCCTCAATATATGTATAGCGCATATCCGCAAGGGCGGCGTTTCTGTCCATTCCCGACTCGTTTTCCATTTCCACAATGCTGTGCTCAATAAGCTCAAGCTCGTTTTCGTTAAGCTCAAGCCTGTCGATTATCGCCTTATCGTCCTCGATAAGCTTTGTGGCAGCAAAGCGCCGTGACATATTCAGCCTTTCCGCATGGTCCTCAACGATATGCCGTACAGCGTGAATACAGCGGTGAACTGCACCGCTGCAAAAGTCGGTTTTCTTTGGCAGTATCCTGTTTTTCGATACCCGTACTATCTGGCGGACAAGCTCCTCTATACCCTCGTTTTTGGCGGCGGATATGGGTACAACAGGAACACCAAGCTCCTCGCTTATAGCGGCAATATCCACCGAGCCGCCGTTGTTTCGTACCTCGTCCATCATATTGAGGGCGATAACCATGGGGATTTTCATTTCAAGGAGCTGTAAGGACAGATACAGATTACGCTCTATATTCGTAGCGTCAACTATGTTTATAATTCCGTCGGGTTTGTCGTCCACAAGGAAATTTCGTGTAACGATTTCCTCGGTTGAATAGGGTCTGAGAGAATAAATTCCCGGCAGGTCAACAACAGTACAGTCCTTTGCTGAGCGTATCTCACCTGACTTCTGCTCAACGGTTACGCCCGGGAAGTTTCCTACATGCTGATTTGAGCCGGTAAGCTGATTGAAAAGGGTAGTTTTACCGCAGTTCTGATTTCCCGCAAGAGCAAATATCATTTTGCAGCGCCCCTTTCCGAGGTAGGCACAACCTCAATCTGACGGGCCTCCTCAAGCCGCAGAGTAAGCTCGTAGCCCCGCAGATGTATTTCAATAGGGTCTCCCATAGGAGCAACCTTTCGTATCATTACCTTTGTTTTCGGTATAAGCCCCATATCCAGCAGATGATTTCTCAGGGATTTGTCGCTTTCAATACCGTTGACTGCGGTAATTACAGCCTCTTCCCCTATTTTCAGCATATCTAAAGTCATATTATCTCCTTCTTTCATCAAAAGTTAGGCTATCCTAACCTTTATATTATAGCATTGCCATGTATTTTTGTCAATAAAAAAATTTACAATATTTGTAACCTTTTTGACATCTGCATAGTGTTATTTAACGAAAGGCAATAAAGAAATTTTAAGAAAATTAAATTTTTTCATAAAATATGTCACCTTTCCCTGCTTTTTTGCGTTATTATATATGAAGGAAATTTTTGTGCATTTGAGAAAGGACGGAAAATATGAATTTAAAGAAATACATATCGGTTTTGTGTGCAGCGGCGCTTATCGTGGGCGCTTCCTCCTGCAAGCAGGATTCACCCGCTGAAACCAACCCCACTTCAGAGGGCAAAGAAATAAGCTCGCCTGCACAGAAGCCGATTGATGAGGAATATAAGCCCGCGG
>JBJERM010000129.1:0-5737 GCA_051882315.1 Ruminiclostridium sp. | reverse complement strand
ACTGGCGCCAGCCAGTCTGCACTCAATTTATACAATCTGACGAAAAATCTGACGGTGCAATCGCACGACAATAATTATGCGGTATTGCCTTAAAACAATAACCCAAAAAGGAGTTGATTTTAATGCCCCATTCAGGAGGCGGCGGTTCCCACAGCGGCGGAAGCCATGGAGGAAGCCACAGAAGCGGCGGCGGTTCGGGAAGCAGCAATCGTGTGTCCAGCACCTATTTCAGAGGCGCTCACCGTTTTATGTACTATTATAACGGCAGACCCGTTTACTACTACGCCAACCATAAGGTAACACCCGGAACGAAAGCCAGCGGCATATCACTTATAGTATTCAGCATAATGTGGCTGCTTATGACTGTTCCTATGATTTGTGCTTTGGTTTCGGATATATTCGTTTCGGGACCCTTATCCCTTAACTACGATACCGCAATCGTTATAGATGATGAAATCGGAATTGTTGAGGATAAGGCGGAGCTTACCGATGCCTTCAAAGCTTTCCAGGAAAAGACAGGCGTAACTTTCGGACTTGTAACAAGAAGCCCCGAAAACGTTTATATGGGCAGTACATACGAAAATCAGGCATATAACTGCTACGTTTCCCGCTGGGATGACGAAAAGCACTGGCTTATCTACTATGTGGGCAGCACTCTTGACCGCTCCGACGACTGGCACTGGGAGCTTATGTGCGGCGACGACTGCACAAAAATACTGGACAGCTCTATCGAGAAGTCCTTCACAAACGATTTGCACCGTTATCTTGTGGCAGCAGAGCGCTATACCTTTGACCAGGCTGTATTAACTGCTGTTAACAATATAGACGTTCAGCCCGGCTCCTTCAGAGCTGATGAGGCTGTTGCGCTTATACCTGCGCTAATATTCCCGATAGTTGGAATAGCAATGCTTGTTGGAGGCATTCTGATGGTGAAAAAGCCCCTTACTCCCGAGGAAAAGGCTAAAAGTCAGGCAGTTGAAATCGGCGTTAATCAGGTTTGTCAGGAGGTTGCCTGCGAATACTGCGGCGGCGTTTACATAAAGCACACCTGTGTTCAGTGTCCACACTGCGGCGCTCCTGTAAAGATTGACAATAATCAAGCCGGTTCAAGCCTTCCGGAAAATATGCAGTAAATAAAAAGCTCCCGTTCTACAAAGGTATAACGGGGGTTTTCTGCCTGCAAAAAGAACAAGGAAATAAGGAGAATTTATGACGATTTTATTGATGCTGATTGTTGTGGCGATGTTCACGATAACATCGCTCAACGACAAATACGCTGTAAGCAAAGCGAAAATGAACGGGTACGAGCTTACCTTTCTTATGGCGGCGGGAACGGCGGTGTTTCTTGGAGCTTTGCTCCCCTTTTTAAAGGCGGAGGACAGGTTTATAACTCTCTGCCCGCAGACGGTTATTGCGGTGCTGCTGATTGCCCTTTGCAAGCTGCTGGAGTTCGGTATGTCCGCAAAAATACTGGTGGATATGTCGGTTTTCGAGCTTAAGGCATGGCTTGGAATAACCCTTTTTATGTCCTATTTCACCGACGTTTTCAGAGGCGAGGCGCTTCGGGCGGTGAAGCTTGTATTTATCGGAGTTACCGCTCTTGGTCTTATTTTTGTGGCAGTAGCAGGAAGGAAGCAGGTAAACTATAAGAAAATCGCCCTTCCGCTCTTGCTGTATCTCCTGCAAAGCTACGGCTACGGTTTTATAATTACGGGGGCGGAGGAGTACGTTTCCTCAACAATGACCCTGTTTTTCGCTCTTATACTGCTGGCGCTGGTGCTTATACCACTTGCGAAGCCTCTGTCAATTGCAAAAAGGTCGCCGGAGGGGAAAAGGGGAGTCGGATTCGTTCTGGCGTCCAAGCTTCCGAATGCGGTAGGACTGCTGCTGATGAACTATGTTGCGCTGCTCAGCCTTACAAGCTACTCATTTATACAGCCGATGATACTTGTGGTGATATTTGTGATGGGCTTTCTGCCTAAGAAGAACAAGGAAGCTCCAGCAGAGAAGCCCTCTGCGCTCAGCCTTGCAGGAAGTATCGCCTGCGTGGTGGGTATAATCGGATTTCAGCTGTTCTGAATCTGATATAAAAATCCGTCCTAAAGTAGCTCACTTTAGGGCGGATTTTTTTGTCTGTTCAGACCGCAGGCACGAATGGCAGCTCTATCGGCTTATCCTCGGGCTTTTCAGTTGTTTCAGCGGTAGTAGTTGTTGTGGTATTTACGGCTGTTGTAGTGGTTGTGCTTCCGCTGGGAATTATGGGAGTTGTTGGTCTGCTTGTGGCAGAGCTTCCCGCAGTATTCGCTGTTGTCGTGGTGGTTTCAAGGGGAATTGCGGGCAGCTCATCGGTGTCCTCAAGTTCTTCCTCCCGCTTTTCCTCCTGCTCCTCCTCGTCAATTACCACTATCACCCCGTCATCGGTGGTTTTAGCGGTGGTTTTCGGGGGAAGGGTAGTGTTCGTTGCCTTTTCGGAGGTTTTAACGGCAGTAGTCTGCGCTGTCTGTCTTGCCTGTTCAGCCTGTGTCTTTTCCGCTGTTTTTAGTGCAGTACTCTGCTCTCCGTAATTTTCTGTGCCTGCGGCGGCTGTCTGCTCTGCCGTTTCAGGCTCCGCTGCTTCGGCGGGCTTTTCGCTTTCGGCTTTCTGCCCTTCCTCGGTCATAGAGATAGTTATAAGCGGGGCTTCGGTTGTACCCGCAGAAGTGCTGCTTTCCGTGCTTGCAGAGGTCTGCTCCTCATTACCTCCGCAGGAAGCAAGCAGGACTGCCGCTAAAAGAGGTAAGGCTATATACGATTTTTTCATAAGCGCTCCTTTAAAAAGGACAGGCGCCGTAAAGACGCCTGTCGATTTTGGTTTGTGGGGACATTAACTGATTGTTTCTTTATTAAGACTCTGTCGATAATTCATTACTTTCTGTAATAATATCCTCGTTTTCAAACTCCACGATTTCCATTTCGGGTGTTGTGTACTTTTCTTTCATTGTAGAATCCTCCTTTTGCTGTTAAGCTGCAATATACGCCTTGGCTTTTGTGTAATAGTCATAAAGTGCAATTACTACATTTCTTAGCGTACCTTTTTCGCTGTTCTCTTCAGAATATTTATTCAGCACTACATAAGCGTAGCTCATAGGCGAATAGGTTATCGTTCCGACTTCTATGCCGTTTTCGTAGAGCGTAAGAGTCAAAGCTTCTCCAAGCTTATGAGCGGGGATATTTTCAACCCTTACATACAGCTTATCTCCGGAAGCGGCGACTTCATAGCTGTTACTGCTGCTGTCTGTGCAGGTGTATTTATCAATGCCGATTGACGTATCGTAGGTGAAATAGTGCTTTATATCCGTTCCCGATTTCAGTACAAGGCTGCTGCCGTAATAGGCGGTGCTGCCGGTGTAGCTTGTGTTACTTGTATATTGAGAAGTAAAAGTCGAAATGTCGGAAGCCTGTATTGCTCCAAGTGCCTTATCCGTCTCACTCAGACTTTCATTTGCAAGCTTATCCGTATTATATCCGAAATACACCTGCGAACAAGCCCCGTAGTTCAGCATAGCCTTTACAAGAGAAACGGCTTCCACCGAATAGCTTTCGGTGTGTTCAAGAACATAATCCGAATACTCCTTGACGGTATATGTATAAACCGCACCGCCCGTTCCGCTTCCGTCAAACATCTGCGCCGTAATATCGGCGGTCATTTCCTTTGCGGCTACCTCGCAAGGGAATATGTGATAGGTTGTGCCCGGATTTGTTGTAGTATCTTTTCTAGCAGCTGAAACCATTACCTTTTCTGTTGTGCCGTTGGGTAAGGTAAACTGCATATATGCGGTTTCGCTGTCTGCAATCTCCTCGCTAAGCTCCATATAGAAGTTTACGCCGATATTTCCGCTGAGGCTGAGAGTATAGCCGGTAAGTCTTGCACCGATTTCGTCCTCAAAAGCTCCGCAGACGGTACATTTTCCGTTGGTATAGCTATGCACTTCAACTTCGCCCGAAAACAGCGGCAGCCCCTTTAAATCATTATCGGAAATACTTTCGGTAATATTAACAGTAAGGGTATGTATACAGCCTGATTGAAGCAATTTAATATCATACCAGCTATTCTCGGCAGCAGGAATCTCATTTCCGTCAAGATGTACCGCCTTTGGCGCACCGTCAGCTACTATCGCCTTAAAAGCAGAGAGATACTCGTCTGCACCCGCCATTGTATAGCCGCTTGTAGTAATAGTGCCGGTTATACTGTCCGCTTCTTCGGTATGCTTGGGAAGCGTACCCCGCAGAAAATAGAAGAAGGTAGCGGGCTTTGCCTGTCTGTTGTTTGCGGCATCCTCAATAACAATGCAGTCCCATGTTACATCTGCATAATAATACTTGCCGTCAACATTAACTATATTCCAAGCGTGATTACCGCCGTCTGCCTTTCCGGTAATTATACGGCAGTCAATGCCATTGTCAAGACACATTCTGTAGAACAGCGCCGCAAAGCCCTGACATACGGCTTTTTTATCCTTCAAAGCCCCGTATGCAGTGTACTTTGTCTTGTTCTCCTCGTTATTAAGGTTATCGTAATCGTAGGAAACATTAGATGCAATCCAGTTGTAGATTTTATATACCTTTTCCAAATCGGTGAGGGAGCTGTCGGAGAGATTAAGGTCGCCGTACAGGGTGCTGAGAGTGTTTGTAACGGTCTGCTCCTGCTCTGCTGTGGTGTAGTAGGTAAAAGAATAACACGTTTTTATAGATGTTAAGCCGGAGCTGCCTGAACTGTAAGTACCCCCGTATCCGTGAGTTTCTATAGTTTTAGCTATATAATCGCCGAGAGCGGAATTTCCGCCGGACGTATGGGTTATAGCTTCGTTATATAAACCGTCAATAATATTTTCAATTTCACCAACCGGTTGATTTTCAACTATTGCTCCGGTAAGAATCATGCGTACTTTGGCGTCGCGGTTAAGAAGCGCTTTTTTAATTAAGCTTACAGCTGTTTCCCGGTCTGACACTTCATAATATCCGCACAAGCTGCACTTTCCGTCTTCTTCCTTACTTGGGTGATTGCAATCCCAGTAGCAACGTATGCATTGACCGTAATCGTTGAAAGTACACGGTTCGTCTTCATAAGTTACCCCACTTTCTTCACATATGTAACCATCACCAATATAACTACAATACGGACGATGTTTTCCGTTATATTGGCTCCGATACTCAATATAACTACTGCCGTGATAGGGGCACTCAATTTCCTCCGCCCCCGCAATAACCTCAAACCCCGTACTCCTCGTTATCTCCGAGGGCGCAAATATCAGCAGGGCAAGGAAAACTACCGCCGCCGACAGTATGGCAATGGGCTTGCTTAATCTGCCTGTCATATAAAAACCTCCTTATTTGCTTTTTATCGGAAAGACCGTATTTTGACGGATTGCCTTAAAAATATAACTAATACTATTATACAACAGCTTTACAGCATTTGTCAATATTTCTTCCGCAAAAACCCGTGTTTATCGCAGAAAAATTGCCTTCAGGTACAGCAGGAGCGCACAGACCCGTGCCTGTGCGCTCCTGTAAATCTGTTCGGTTAGTTTTCCGCTCCCGCCAATAACATTCTGTCGTTATTAAGCTTAGTACCGCTTGCCTGTTCAAACTTCACAAGCAGGTCGTTTACCGTAAGCTTTGCCTTCTCCTCGCCTCTTACGTCGAAGATTATGCTTCCCTTATTCATCATAATAAGACGGTTTCCGTGCTTTATTGCATC
>JBJERM010000128.1:0-20999 GCA_051882315.1 Ruminiclostridium sp. | reverse complement strand
TATGCGGTTGACGACGCAGATGGCGGTTTATCGACAGCCTGCTGCGTCCGTTCCTTGGAACGGGCGCGTATTCATATTTTGAAAGGACTAATAATGGAGTACAGATACGACCGTTCCAGATACTTTGAAATGCCGAAATTCTTCTACTTTGAAGCAGGCAACAGCACCGTCGGCAGCCTTAATACCTTCAACTACCGCATTGACCCGAAGGACGGGAGATTTTTAGTAAAAATCTGGTACGGGCTGGACTGCTCGGAGCTTTCGGAGTCTGTGGCGGATATGGATTTTGAGCTTACCTTCGAGGGCTACAAGGAAATGATTTACAACATCGACGAGAAGTACGACGAATACCTTGAAAAGCTGAAAAACGGCGAGGTAAAGCCCCGCCGCACCTACGTTGAAAGGGATTAAGATTTCTCCGCAAGAATCGGATACCCCTCAATATACTTTTTAATAATGTCCGGATTTTTTTCAGCTTCGGCAAAGGCTATGGGCGCAAGCTTTTCCGCAAAAGCGGAGGTTTTCTCCCTGCTTTCGGCGGAAAGGGTCTTGCAGACGGGAGAAAGGGTAAGAACAAGCCGTCCCTCCTTTTCCATGACCCGATAGGGCCAGATTTTGCAGTCGAAGGGCTTGTCCTCTCCCAAGGTGCAGCCTGTTTCGGAAAGGGCGGGGCACCAGGCAATATCCTTGTCCCCGAAATCCAGTTCAAATGCAAAGCTCTGCTTTCCGAATTTGTTAAGCTTTCCTTTGGGGCATTTCTTTCTGACGTTTTCCGCAATTCCGGCGGAAATGACGGGATTTTCCCACATATCCTCCCTGTCGAAGCCGCAGCAAAGACGGCATTTTGCACAGGAGTCGGGGGATAATATTTCTTTAAGCATATATCTGCTCCTTTCGGGTAATTATTTCATTTTTATTATTCTACCACATACTGTCCCAAAAATAAAGCATAAAAATTTCATAAAAACTATTGACAAACAGCAGAATATGCTGTATAATATCAAGCGTATTATAAACAGAAAGTAGATTGCTCTCACCTGCCGGCGCTTAAAGTCAGGCATGGTTGTTTATAAAATTCAGATATGGATTTTGTAGGCGTAGGAGTAATCCCGCGCTTTTTGTTTTGGCTTTTTAGAAAGGGAGTGTAGATTATCAGCACAAAAGAACTTCTCATCAACGACGAGATACGGGAAAAGGAAGTGCGTGTTATCGGCGCCGACGGCGAACAGCTGGGCGTAATGTCCTCACAGGACGCTCTTGCACGCGCAGAGGAAGCAGAGCTTGACCTGGTATTGATTGCGCCGCAGGGTAACCCGCCGGTGTGCCGTATTATGAACTACGGAAAGTACCGTTTCGAGCAGTCAAAGCGTGAAAAGGAAGCGAGAAAAAATCAGAAGCAGGCGGAGCTTAAGGAAATCCAGATGTCCCTTAATATCGACACCAACGATTTCAACACTAAGGTAAACCAGGCGCTGAAGTTTCTCAAGAACGGCGATAAGGTAAAGCTCAGAGTCCGTTTCAGACGCGCAAGAGAGCTTTCTCACATGAACCTCGGCGAGGACCTTATGAAGAAGTTCATTGACGCTTGCGCTGAATTCGGCATGACCGAAAAGCCCGCAGCTCTTGAGGGAAAGAACTACATGATAGTTATTTCGCCAAAGCCTCAGACTCAGGCAGGAAAGAAAGCAAAGAACGAAGCAGAGCAGAAATAAACGCCCTGCAATAAATAAGGAGGACAACACAATGGCTAAGAAGAACAAGATCAAGACACACAGCGGAGCTAAGAAGCGCTTTAAGTTTACAGCTACCGGTAAAATCAAGTACCAGCGTACAAACCGCCGTCACAGACTTACTCAGAAGGCTACAAAGCGTAAGAGATGCAACCGTGCAGGCGCTTACTGCGACAGCACAAATGTTGCTGAAGTTAAGGCAATTATGCCCTACGCAAAGTAATTAACAAGACGTTTACAGGAGGATTTTTACAATGGCACGTATAAAAGGCGCATTAGCTACCCGTAAGAGAAGAAATAAAACATTAAAGCTGGCAAAGGGCTACTGGGGCGGAAAGAGCAGACTCTTCAAGACCGCTAAGGAAGCCGTATGGAAGTCCGGTCAGTATGCATACATCAGCAGACGCTTAAAGAAGAGAGATTTCAGAAAGCTCTGGATTGCAAGAATTTCCGCTGCATGCAAGCTTAACGGAATGAACTACTCCACCTTCATCAACGGTCTTAAGAAGGCAAACATCACTCTTAACCGCAAGATGCTTTCCGAAATCGCTATCAATGACGCAGCAGGCTTTACCGCTTTATGCGAAAAGGCAAAGGCTGCTCTTTAATGTAAAATATATCACGCCCGCATATATACGGGCGTGATATTTTCGCATTATAAGGGTATTTTTCAGCGCTGTTTTTTCTCGGTTTCAGCAATTATTTTTTCGCCCTTTGTCATTTCCTCGGGGTGCTTCCGGAAATATACAAGGCATATAATAAGCGAGGCTAAAACGGCGAGAATAATACCCCGGGATATGTAGCCGACAATGAATTTATCTGCAACTTCATAGCTTTCAAGATATTCGGAAAAGCGGGAGATAACCTCTGCCGTCCCCGCTCCCGAAAGAGCGCACACAGCCTTTATTCCCGAGCCAAGCCCCGAAAAAATAACCGACAGCACCGATAGAACCGGGCATGCGATTATCCCGCAGGGGTCAAGCTTTTTCGCAAGAAAGCGGTAGTCCGAAAAGATAAGGGCTGCGGCTAAAGCGGAAATAATATAGGCGGAAATTTCAACCCGAAGTCCGAAAATCTGCGCTTCTGCGGTTACGTTGGAAAGAAGTATTGCGATAACGGTAATTGCAGCAGCGCCGAGAATTGCTCCGAAAAGCCCGAAAAGGCTTCGCATATCAAATCCGAGTTTAACTTTAACAGCGTTTTTCGGCAGCTCTTGTTCCTGCTTTTCGGTTCTCTTTTCCGTAGGAAAAACGGGCTTTGTTCCTGTAAGACAGAGCGCCTCCAGTTCACGGGAAAGCTTATCTAAAAATTCCACGAGATAGCAGAGATTTTCCTGCAAAAGCTGTCTTTTGTCAAGGCTCACCGCCGCAAAATTCAGCTGGCAGCTCTGGCTTATAATCGTATTTTTAGGCAAGCTTTCACTGAGAGAGTTTATAATATCCCTTATTTCCTTTTCTTTTTTATAGGGGCATTCGGCAAAGAAAAGAACCTCGTAGCTGTCGCTCCTGTCCGAAACGATAACGCCGAAATCCCGCAGACTGCCGATAAGAGCGTTTCTGCTTTCATCAAAGGAAAGCCCCGTATCCTCGGCGGCAAATTTAAGCTCGGAGAAATTCATCTTTTAACTCATTCACTCCTTTTGAAAATCTGACTCAATTCTACCACACAGCGGAGATAATGTCAAATGTATATTTCATCAAGAAAAAACAGTAAGGCTTCTCATTTCAGAAGGCTCGGAAGAGAAAAAGCCTACCGTGAAGAACAGGGCGAGTTCGTAATCGAGGGCGCAAAGCTCTGCCTCGAGGCGGTGAAGTCGGGGCTTACAATAACCTCCGCCTTTATAACCGAGGCGGCAAAGGAAAAGTACCCCGAGGTTTATGCGGCGATTTCCGACATAATAGCCCCCGATATTATAACCGACGACATAAGCGGCTATATTTCCGACACAAAAACGCCACAGGGTGTGTTCCTTACAGCAAAGACTCTTGACAAAATCATTGAAACGGATAAAATAGATAGCGGAAGCTTTGTTCTGCTGGACGGGCTTCAGGACGCAGGAAATATCGGTACTATCATAAGAACCTGCGACGCTCTCGGAATAAGCGGAGTTATCCTTTCAAATGACTGTGCCGACATCTATTCACCGAAAACCGTAAGAGGGGCTATGGGTTCTCTATTCCGTCTGCCCCTGTTTCGTGGAGAGCTTACGGGCATTATTGAAAAGCTGAAAGCGGCGGGCTTTAAGGTTTATGCTGCGGCGCTTGATGAAACTGCACAAAAGCTATCCGAAACGGTATTTTCCGATAAATCGGCGGTTATTATAGGAAACGAGGGAAACGGAGTTTCCGCCGAAGTTATAAAGGCGGCGGGAAAAAAACTTTATATACCTATTAAAAATGCCGAATCTCTTAATGCAGGAGTTGCAGCGGCAATTATATGCTGGGAAATGACAAAGGATAAATCTGAAATAAATTAAAAACAGTTTGCTGAAAAAGCAAAATCACAGGCTGCCGATAAGCTGCCGTCTGCTCAGGAATAATGCAATTAAAGATATAGATAATTCAGAAAGGAACGGTAACGAATTTGTCTGATTTAATTATAATCGAGTCACCGGGAAAGGTGAAAACAATCAAGAAATATCTTGGAAAAAATTATGACGTTGTGGCTTCTGTAGGACATATACGGGATCTTCCCAAGTCAAAGCTTGGCGTTGATATTGACAACAACTTTGAGCCCCATTACGAAAATAAGAGGGACAAGGCTGCCCTTATCAAGGAGCTTAAAGCACAGGCTGCAAAGGCGGACGCCGTATATCTCGCAACGGACCCTGATAGAGAGGGAGAGGCTATTTCCTGGCACCTTGCCCACGTTTTAAAGCTGGACGCAAGCAAGCCCATAAGAATAACCTTCAACGAGCTTACAAAAACAGGCATACAAAACGGTATGGCGCACCCCAGAAGCCTTGATATGGACCTTGTGAACGCACAGCAGGCACGGCGTGTGCTGGACAGAATAGTGGGCTACAAGCTTAGTCCTTTCCTATGGAAAAAGGTAAGAAGAGGTCTTTCCGCCGGTCGTGTGCAGTCGGTTGCAGTCCGCCTTATCGTTGACAGGGAAAAGGAAATCGAAGCCTTCAAGAGTCAGGAATACTGGAGCATTGACGCAAAGCTTCACGGGGCGGCTTCAAGAAAGCAGTTTTCCGCAAAGCTTACTGAAATCGAGGGAAAGAAGGCTGACCTTAAAACAAAGGAGCAGACCGACGGTATTGTGGAGTACCTGAAAAATCAGGATTTCGTAGTTTCCGCAATCAGAAAATCCGTCCGCAAGAAGCAGCCTGCACCTCCCTTTACAACTTCTACTTTACAGCAGGAGGCTTCCCGCAAGCTCTCATTCAATGCCCGCAGAACAATGAAGGCAGCGCAGGAGCTTTACGAGGGCGTTGAGATAGAGGGACACGGCGCAGTAGGTCTTATCACATATATGAGAACCGACAGCCTCAGGGTTTCCGAGGAGGCTCAGAAGGCGGCTGCCGAGATAATAAGGGAGCGCTACGGAGCAGAATACCTGCCCCCGAAACCGAGAGTTTACAAGTCAAGAAGCAATTCCCAGGACGCTCACGAAGCTATCCGCCCCTCTGTAATGGAAATTACTCCCGAAGTTGCAAAGGCGGGGCTTACCTCCGACCAGTACAAGCTTTACAAGCTGATATGGGAGCGGTTTATGGCAAGCCAGATGGAAAACGCTTTGCTTGACGCTGTTGCAATTGATATTACCGCAGGAAACTGCCTCTTTAAATCCACGGGCTTTACCGTAAAGTTCGACGGCTTTACCCGCCTTTACGAGGAAAGCACCGACTCCGCAGACGAGGAGGGCGGCGCTCTCCCGAAGCTTACGGAAAAGGAAAAGCTTTCGGTTATTTCTGTTGCGGGCAATCAGCATTTCACCCAGCCCCCGCCCCGCTACACCGAAGCAAGCCTTATAAAGGCGCTGGAGGAAAACGGAATCGGCAGACCGTCAACCTACGCTCCTACAATTTCCACAATTCTCGAACGTCATTACGTTGAGCGGGAGCAGAAGCAGCTTAAGCCTACGCCCTTAGGCAGCGTTATAACCGAGGTTTTAAGCGAGCATTTTGAAAAAATCGTTGACACTAAGTTCACTGCCAAAATGGAAAGCGACCTTGATAAGGTTGAAGAGGGTAAGGTGCAGTGGTACGATATTTTAAAGGATTTCTACTCCGATTTTGACTCCACTCTGCAAAAGGCGGAGCACGATATGGAGGGCAAGCGGGTTAAGGTTCCCAACGAGCCCACCGATATTATCTGCGACCAGTGCGGCAAGCACATGGTTATAAAGATAGGACCTTACGGAAAGTTCCTGGGCTGCGAGGGATTCCCCGAGTGCAAGAATACAAAGAAAATCGTAAACGAAACAGGGGGAAAATGCCCCAAGTGCGGCAGTAAGATGCTTGCAAGAAAAAGCAAGAAGGGCAAGCCCTTTTTCGGCTGCGAGGATTACCAGGGCTGCGGCTTTATGACCTGGGACACTCCTGTGGCGGATATTTGCCCGAAATGCGGCTCTACGCTGTTCAAGAAGGCGGGCAAGAAGGGTAAGCTTTACTGCGCTAAGGAGGGCTGCGGCTACGAAACCGACTCGGTAAAGGAAAAGGACGGCGGCGATGAAGGTTAAGGTTATCGGCGCAGGTCTTGCAGGCTGCGAGGCAGCCTGGCAACTGGCAAACAGCGGCTTTTCCGTTTCACTTTACGAGATGAAGCCCCTTAAGTTTTCTCCCGCACACCATTACGAGGGCTTCGGGGAGCTGATTTGCAGCAACTCCCTTAAAGCCGCAAGAGTAGGTTCTGCCGCAGGTATGCTGAAAGAGGAAATGAGAATACTCGGCTCTCTTATAATGGAAGCGGCGGCGGCTACCGCAGTTGACGCAGGAGGAGCGCTTGCAGTAAACAGAACGGAATTTTCCGACTATATCACGGCGAAAATCAAAAGTCGCCCGAATATAACGGTTGAAACAGCGGAGATTACAGAGTTTCCCGATGAAAATACTATTGTTGCAACAGGTCCCCTTACAAGCGACAGCTTTGCTTCGGTAATTTACGAAAAGCTTGGCGGAGCGCTCAGCTTTTACGACGCAGCAGCGCCGATAGTGACCGCCGAAAGCCTTGATATGTCAAAGGCATTTATGGCTTCAAGGTACGACAAAGGCGAGGCGGACTATATAAACTGCCCATTTACGAAAGAGGAGTATGAGGCGTTTTATAACGCTCTTGTAACCGCCGAAACAGTACCCCTGAAGGAATTTGAGGATTTAACGGTTTACGAGGGCTGTATGCCTGTTGAGGTGCTGGCAAAAAGGGGAATTGACAGCGTAAGATACGGCTGTATGAAGCCTGTCGGGCTTACCGACCCTAGAACGGGAAGAAGACCTTATGCAGCAGTTCAGCTCCGCAAGGAGAACAACGCCGGAACCCTTTACAACATCGTGGGTTTTCAGACAAATCTGCGCTTCGGGGAACAGCAGAGAGTTTTCCGAATGATACCGGGACTTGAAAATGCAGAGTTTATGCGGTACGGGGTAATGCACCGAAATACTTTTTTAAACAGCCCCGCTTTGCTGGACAGGCACTTTATGCTTAAGGACAGCAGAAATGTGTTTTTTGCAGGACAGATGACAGGTGTTGAGGGCTATACCGAAAGCGCAGCTTCGGGTATTATTGCAGGTATCAATCTTGGCAGGCTTCTTAAAGGAGAAAAGCTCCTTGAATTGCCCGCCGAATGTATGACGGGCGCTCTTTCCGCCCATGTAAGCACCGAAACAAAGCGGTTTCAGCCTATGGGGGCGAATATGGGAATACTGCCACCTCTCGATACAAGAATTAAGGACAAGCAGCTAAAGTACGACGCTATTGCAGAGCGTGGGTTAGCGGCGCTGAGAAAAGCGCTTAAGGAACAGAATTTCAGGGTTTGAAAGGACAAGAATATGAAAATTGCAGTTGACGCATTCGGCGGCGATAACGCCCCCGACGAGGTAATAAAGGGCGCTGTTGCGGCGGTTAAGGAATACGGCGTTCAGATTATACTTACGGGAAATAAGGACACAATCGAACAGCGTTTTTCGGCGCTGGGACTGCCCAAGGATAATATAGAAATCGAGGACGCAGACGGGGTAATTCTGATTGAAGATAACCCTATGGACATACGCAAGGCAAAGGCTGACTGCTCCATGGGAAAGGCATTCAAGCTGGTAAACGAGGGCAGAGCCGACGCTTTCGTAAGCGCAGGCAGCACCGCCGCAGTTGTTGTGGGCGGAACTATGGTTGCAGGAAGAATAAAGGGAGTAAAGCGGCCTGCTCTTGTACCGATTATGCCAAGTGCAGAGGGGCTTTACCTGCTTCTTGACGGCGGCGCAAATGCGGAATGCCGCCCGGAAATGCTTTTACAGTTTGCGGTTATGGGAAGCATTTACTCGAATAAGATTATGGGCGTAAATAATCCCAGAGTAGGACTTCTCAACATCGGCGCTGAGGAAGAAAAGGGCAGGGATTTAGAGCACGGAGCTTACGAGCTGCTTAAAAAATCCGGACTTAACTTCGTTGGCAACGTTGAGGCGAGAGAGGTTCCTTTGGGTGCAGTAGACGTGATCGTAACCGACGGCTTTACCGGAAATGTTTACCTTAAAACCGTTGAGGGCATGGGCAAGTTTATGAAAAAAGCCTTAAAGGAAACAATTTTCGGCGGCGGATTTTCAAAAATCGGCGCTTTGTTCGCCATGAAGGGTATAAAGAAGGTTTCAAAGCAGATGGACTACCGTGAGATAGGCGGCTCGCCCCTTTTAGGCTCTGCAAAGCCTATTATCAAGGCTCACGGCAGCAGCGACGAGCTTGCATTCAAGAACGCTATCCGTCAGGCGAAGGAATTTGTTGAAAAGAACGTAAACGGCGAAATTGCGGCAGCGTTGGCTGAGCTTTCTGAAAAGAACGCTGAAAGGACGGAGACAGTTGACAGAGTTTGAAGAAATAATCGGCTATGAATTTAAAAACCCTGCTCTTTTAGGAGAAGCGCTTACCCATTCCTCCTACGTCAACGGCAAGCATAACAGCAACGAGCGCCTTGAATTTTTAGGGGACAGCGTGCTTTCGGTGGTGGTATCGAAATATTTGTTCCTGTCACTTGACGTTCCCGAGGGAAAGCTTACTAAAATCCGTTCAAAGCTTGTCTGCGAGGACAGCCTTTACGAATTTGCGAAAAAGATACGCTTAGGCGAAAACATAAAGCTTGGCAAGGGCGAGGAAAACACAGGCGGCAGGGACAGGCGTTCTATACTTGCAGACGCCTTTGAAGCCCTTATTGCGGCAATATATCTTGACGGGGGACTTGAAGCAGCACGGGAATTTATAATGCCCTTTATGCCCTCAATTGAAACAATAAAAAGCGGAAAGCTTATGTTCGGGGACTACAAGACCATTTTGCAGGAGATTATTCAGAAAAACCCGGAGGAACGGGTTGTTTACGAGATTTCCGAGGAGCACGGTGCAGCCCACAACAAGACCTTTACTGCAAATGTACTGCTTAACGGTCAGGTAATCGGCTCGGGCAGCGGCGGAAGCAAAAAGGAAGCTGAGCAGGCGGCAGCAAAGGAAGCTATCGGGCTTATGGGCTATGAAACAAACTAATATTTCGGTTTTTGTGCCACATTATGGCTGCCCCAACCGCTGTTCCTTCTGCGACCAGCGGCAGATAAGCGGGGTAAAGCGCCCGCCCTCGCCGAAGGAGGTTAAAGCCCTTCTATCGGAGCAGCAGCCCCATTTGGCGGCAAGCGATACTGCGGCGGAAATAGCCTTTTTCGGCGGAAGCTTTACTGCGGTTGACAGGGACTATATGATTTCTCTCCTTGAAACGGCGGCGGAGTTTGTAAGCCGCTATCCCGCTCAGTACAATGGCATACGCTGCTCAACCCGACCCGACTGCGTTGACGAGGAGATAATCGGTATTCTGAAAAAGTACGGTATGACGGCGGTGGAGCTTGGGGCGCAGAGTATGAATGATGAAGTACTCCTGAAAAACCGTCGGGGACATACGGCGGCAGACGTTGAAAAAGCGTCACGGCTTATAAAATCCGCAGGAATTTCTTTAGGGCTTCAGATGATGACGGGGCTTTACGGGGATAAGCCGGAGTACTGTATTGAAACTGCCGAAAAATTCATTGAGCTGGGCTGCGACACGGTAAGGATTTACCCTACGGTAATACTGGAGGGCACGGAGCTTGGAGAGTTGTACAAAAAGGGAATTTACGAGAGCTTCGGTTTTTCGGAAACTGTTGATTTATGTGCAGAACTGCTGACAATGTTCGGTAATGCGAAAATCCCCGTAATACGCCTCGGACTGCACGCAAGCAAAGAGGTTGAGGAGCAGAGGCTCGGCGGAGTTTATCATCCTGCACTAAGAGAAATTGTTGAAAGCAGGATTTTTTACCGTGAAATGCTGTCGGAAATGGAGCGCTTCGGCAAGGGAGAATTTACGGTTTACACCGACCCTGCAAACATAAGCAAGGTAATCGGGCAGAAAAAGGAGAATAAGGAAAGGCTTTCGGAGAAAGGCTATAATTTCTCCGTAAAGTCGGAAAAAGGAACATATCTTCGGATTGTTCCGCTTTCCCGATAGGAAAGGAAAACTTTATTAATGCGTTTTAAATCACTTGAAATTCAGGGCTTCAAGTCCTTTGCGGACAAGACGGTGCTGAATTTCGACTCGAAAATGACTGCAATAGTAGGCAGCAACGGCAACGGAAAAAGCAATATAAGCGACGCTTTGCGCTGGGTTATGGGCGAACAGGGCGCAAAAACCCTGCGTGGAGATAAAATGGAGGACGTTATCTTCCACGGTACCGTTTCAAGAAAGCAGATGGGCTTCGCAAAGGTAGCCCTTTCAATAGACAATACCGACAGAGCCTTGAAGGTGGACAGCGACGAGGTAGTAATTACCCGTAAGCTTTACCGCACAGGCGAAAGCGAATACCTTATAAACGGCGAAAAGTCAAGGCTAAAGGACATAAGCGAGCTGCTTATGGGTACGGGTTTAGGTCGTGACGGCTACTCCATTATCGGACAGGGCAGAGTTGCGGAAATCGTAAACGCTAAGGGAAGTCAGCGCCGTGAGATTTTTGAGGAAGCGGCGGGGGTTTCAAAGTTCCTGCACAAAAAGGCGGAGGCGGAAAGAGAGCTTGCAAGAGCGGAGGAAAACTTCCTGCGCTTAAAGGATATAGAACTTTCCCTTTCCGAGCGGCTTCCCGTTCTTGAAAAGCAGTCGGAAAAGGCTATGAAAGCCCGTGTTCTTATGGAGCAGGAGAAAAGCATTGAAATCTCCGTTGCGGCGGCAGAGCTGGACAGGCTCAGAAAAAGCCTTGACGAGACGGAAAACGCTATTCTTGCAAATCAGGGCGAATGCGACCACTTCGACAGGGAGATAAATCAGCTTGAAGAGGAAAACGAGACTCTTTCGGTTAAGAAGGGGCAGTTCGCCGCTCAGCTTGATGATTTGCGCCGCAGCAGCGACTCCGCAAAGGACGAGATTGCCCTTGCGGATAAGGAAATTGCGGTACTCCAGAACGAGATAAAGCATAATGAGGAACGAATCGCCGAAACGCTTCGCAGAATTGAGGAAAGCAAGGCAAGCAGCGGGGAATTTGATAAAAAGATAGCCGAAATTGAGGCGCAGACCGCAGAAAAGCAGGCTGAAGCAGCCGAAACCGAGGAGCAGATGAACTCTCTTAAGGCGGAACTTGAAAAATCCCTTGAAGCGGATAAGGAGCTGGACGGTGACTATAAGGCGCTGGACAGCGAAACAGGAAATCTTTACGCAAGGCTTACCGAAGCAAGGCTTACAAAGCAGCAGGCTGAAAAGATGATAGCGGAGCTTTGCGAGCGCATAGAATCCGACAAGGAAAGCTTTGAAAACAGGGAGCAGGCGGCGGAGGACTACCGCAAAAAACGCAGAGAGCTTGACAGCAGTCTTACTGCCCTGAAAGAGGAAAAATCCGAGGTAGAAAACCGCTTGAACGGCTATACAAAGCTTTTCGAGGGCAAGAACGCAAAGCTTAACGAGAAAAAGGCTGACTTTGAGCAGAAGCGCCGCAGTCTTGAACAGAAAAGGCAGCGGCTTGAAGTTCTTTCCGACGTTGAAAAGAATATGGTGGGCTATTTTTCCAGCGTAAAGGCGGTTATGTCTGCTGCAAAGGCGGGAAAGCTGGGCGGAATACACGGCACGGTTGCGGACGTTATTTCGGTTAAGCCGAAGTACGGAACTGCAATAGAAACCGCCCTCGGAAACGCTCTCCAGAACATAATTGTTGACAATGAGGAAACAGCAAAGCGCTGTATCAGATACTTAAAGGATAATTCTGCGGGCAGGGCTACCTTCTATCCGCTGACTTCTGTAAACGGAAACGAGCTTAACCAGAGCGGGCTTTCCGACGAGGAGGGCTTCGAGGGACTTGGCTCACAGCTTGTGGAATGTGACGGGAAATATGCGGGAATTATACGGTTGGTTCTGGGAAAAACCGCCGTTGTTGACGACATCAACACCGCTACCGTAATCGCAAGAAAATACGGCTACAAGTTCAGAATTATAACCCTTGACGGGCAGATTGTAAACGCAGGCGGCTCCTTTACAGGCGGTTCTTTAAAGGAAACCAGCGGCATTATCTCCCGTAAGCAGGAAATAGATAAGCTTACCGCAGAAACCGCAAAGCTTTCCGACGAAATCGAGTTTTCAAAGGCAGGATTTTCCGAGCTTAACGCAGAGGTTGCGAAGATGAAGCTTGAAATTGAGGGCTTTAATGAGCGGGTTGCTAAGCTTTCTCAGGAGGAGGTTCGTCTTACCGCTGAAATCGGCGGCGTGCGTGACCTTATCCGCCAGTGCGAGGAGCAGCAGGACAGCGCAGAGCTGATTATAGATAGAAGCAGAAAGCAGCTCTCCGAGCAGAAGGCTGCGGCAGAAAGCTGCGAAAAGGAAGCAAAGAGCCTTGAAAAGCAGATTGCAGCAAATGAGGAAAAGCTTTCTCTTGCGGGTAAAAAGCTTGAAGAGGCAAACGCAAAGAGAGCAAAGGCTTCCGAGGAGATTTCTGCACTTAACATAAAGCGGCTTACCGCAGAAAAGGACGTTGAAAGCCTTGAAGCAAGAAAGGCGGAAACTCTACGGCTTAAAAACGAGGCGGGAAGCGACAGCGCACGGTATGAAAAGGAAATCGAAGCTATAAGGGCTGACATTGAGAAGCTAAGGCAGGATATAACCCTTAAAAAGGCGGAAATCGAGGAAGCTAACGGCAGATTCGACAAGAACAGCGCCGCAATTTCCGAGATTATCGGAAAGGAAAACGCCTGCGAGCGCAGAATCAGCGAGCTTGCAAGGGAAATCCGTGAAAAGAGCGAGGATAAGGCGAAATTCTCCAATGCTCTTGCGGTTGCAATTGAAAAGAAAGCTTCAATCGAAAAGGAAGACGAGCGGTTCAGGACAACCCTTTGGGACAAGTACGAGCTTACCGTTTCGGAAGCAAAGGCTATGGCGGTAAAGATAGACAATCTCAGAGAGGCTCAGCAGGAATTGCAGACCCTCCGCAAGAAAATCTCCGCTTTAGGCAGCATAAACTTTGCGGCTATCGAGGAGTACGAGGAGGTAAAGCAGAAGTTCGGCGAGCTTTCAGCACAGCTTTCCGACGTGGAGAAGTCGAAGCGTGACCTTGAAAAGCTTATTTCGGGACTTACCGCCGATATAAAGGCGCAGTTCCTCTCCAGCTTCAACGACATAAACGAAAAGTTCAGCCGTATTTTCAAGGAGGTTTTCGGCGGCGGCGAGGCACATTTAGAGCTTATGGACCCGGAAAACGTGCTTGAAAGCGGAATTGAGATATTTGCGGCGCCTCCGGGAAAGCTTATAAAAAACCTTATTTCCCTTTCCGGCGGCGAGCAGACAATGGTAGCAATCACAATCTACTTCGCTATCTTACAGCACCGCCCCACGCCTTTCTGTATGCTGGACGAGGTTGACGCGGCTCTGGACGAAATAAACGTTGTAAAATACGTTACATATCTCAAACGCTTCTGCAACCAGACCCAGCTTATGATAATCACCCACCGTCGTGGAACTATCGAGGGCTGCGATGTTCTCTACGGCGTTTTTATGCAGGAAAAGGGTGTTTCACGGCTTATTCACCAGGAGCTTATTGACGATATGGAACTGGAGCTTGACTGATAATGAAAGCAAAACCCAAAAAGATTTTTATTATTATTCTTTTGTGTGCAGTCCTGCTTGCGGCGGGAATTGCTGTTGCCTTTTTGTGCATAAACAGCAGCGACTTCACCGACTCTCTGCCCCTTGATACGGTTCTTACAAAGGAGCAGGCGGCAAGCGACCTTGACTATATGTACAGGACGGTTAAGGACAATCATATCTGCTATATAGACGGCTCGGGGCTTGATAAGACCTTCGACAGCGCTTATGAAAGCGCAAAGGAGCGGCTTTCGGGACTTGACACCGTTACCGTCCGTGATTTATGGGAAATCGGGGCGCAGATGTACTGCTCCTTAGAGGACGGGCATACTATTATCACATATAACGGCGGGGAGGTATATTACAATCCCGAAGCCGAGGGCGGGAATCTTATAAGCGTAAACGAAGTTTCTACCGAAGAATTGCTTGAACGGTTTTCCGAGGTTTTCCCCTGCGAGCCGCAGGTGGATTTTTACCGCAAGAATATGCTTGGTTATGCGGTTTGCCGTGAAAGCTGGCTTACTCTTATGGGCATTGATGTTTCAAATGGCGTTACAATGGTTTTTGAAACAGCGGAGGGCGAAAAGACCTTTGATTTTCCGCCTTACTCGGGGGAAAGCGGCGCTATGCAGGAGGAAAGCGGCGAAAGCTTCTACGGCTATACAATCGACGAGGAAAACTCGGCTGGAATTTTCAGACTTGACGAATGTACCGTAACCGAGGGCTATAAGCAGGCGCTTTCCGACTTCTTCCGTGAGGTAAAGGAAAAGGATATAGGGCGGGTTGCGGTTGACCTGAGAAACAACGGCGGCGGAAATTCCGACGTTATTATTGAGTTTATGAAATATATCGACGTTGACAGCTATTACCTTTTCGGCGGGGTTGACGTAAGACTGGGCGGTATGCTTATTGTGAACAAGGCTGAGCCGGAGATAAATCAAAAGAGCGAATACGCTTTCAGCCTTGACAGCAGCGAAAATAATGAGGGCAAATACGCCTATAACGGCAGGCTTTACGCCCTTACCTCAAACTACACATTCAGCTCCGCTATGGACTTTGCGGTAGCAATTTCCGACAACGGGCTTGGGAAAATCGTGGGAGAAATTCCGGGGAATATGCCTACCTGCTACGGGGATAAGCTTAGCTTTCAGACGCCCAATGCAAAGCTTATCTGCGGCGTTTCATACAAGAAATTTTACCGCATTGACCGCAGTAAGGACAATAGCCCGCTGATTCCCGATATAGAAGTGCCTGCAAACGAAGCACAAGAGGCGTTTATTAACGACAGATTTGAGCTTTTCAGCTTTTAGGAGGAGCAGAAATGGGATTTTTTGAAAAACTGAAAGAGGGACTTAAAAAGACAAGGGACAGCCTTGCTTCAAAGGTTGAAATACTTGTAAATTCCTTTACGAAAATTGACGAGGACTTTTTTGAGGAGCTGGAAGAAACCCTTATTTTATCCGATATAGGTGCAGTAACCTCCTCCCGCATCTGCGAAAAGCTGAGAGCGGAGGTAAAGCGCAGAGGAGTTTCCGATACAGCGGGCGTAAAGTCCGTTTTAAAGGAGATTATTTCGGAAATGTTAAGCGGCGATAATGAGCTTAATCTTTCCACAAAGCCCTCTGTTATCCTCGTTATCGGTGTAAACGGCGCAGGAAAGACCACAACTATAGGCAAGCTTGCGGCGAACTTAAAAGCTGAGGGCAAAAAGGTGCTTGTGGCGGCGGCAGATACCTTCCGTGCGGCGGCTATCGACCAGCTTAACGTCTGGACGGACAGAGCGGGAGTTGATATAGTAAAGCATGCTGAGGGAAGCGACCCTGCGGCGGTGGTTTTTGACGGGTGCAGCGCCGCAAAGGCGAGAAATGCGGACGTACTTATAATCGACACGGCAGGCAGACTGCACAATAAGAAAAATCTAATGGACGAGCTGAAAAAAATATCGGGAATTATTAAAAAACAGCTCCCCGACTCGGCGGTTGAAACCCTGCTTGTGCTTGACGCTACAACAGGTCAGAATGCTGTAAATCAGGCTAAGCTTTTCAGCGAAGTATGTGAAATTACGGGAATTGTTCTTACAAAGCTTGACGGAACGGCAAAAGGTGGTATAATAATACCTATAAAGGACGAGCTTGGCATACCGGTAAAGCTGGTAGGCGTAGGAGAAAAAATAGACGATTTACAGAATTTTGTGCCGCAGGATTATGCAGAAATTCTGTTTTCCGATGAAGAAACGGAGGAAGCCTCTGGGGCTTGACAGACATGAAAATTATAATTGCGACAAACAATCAGGGCAAGGTGCGGGAATTTAAGGCTATGCTGACGCCTTTAGGCTACGAGCCTGTTTCCCTTAAGGACGAGGGAATTACCGCAGAGGTGGTTGAGGACGGAGAAACCTTCGAGGAAAATGCACATAAAAAGGCAAGGGCAATTTTTGAGCTTTGCGGCTGTCCCGTAATTGCAGACGACAGCGGGCTTCAGGTTGACTTCTTAGGCGGCGCTCCCGGAATTTACTCCGCAAGATATGCAGGTGAGGACGCAACGGACAAGGAACGCTGCGAAAAGATACTTTCCGAGCTGGAGGGCGTAGACGAAAGTATGAGAAGCGCAAGGTTCGTGTGTGCGCTGTACTGCATAATAGACGAGGAAAGGGAATATTCGGTAACGGGTACTTTAGAGGGCTTTATCGGCACGGAAATGCGGGGAGAAAACGGCTTCGGCTACGACCCGATTTTTATGGTTGACGAGGAGAGAAGCCTTGCGGAAATGTCCTCAGAGGAAAAGAACGGCATAAGCCACAGAGCCGCCGCTTTAAAGACCCTGACCGATATTTTAAGAGATGAGGACTGAAAGGAAAAGATATGACGAGTAAGGAAAGAGCAAAGCTGCGCTCAATTGCAAACACCCTTGAAACCATACTTTACGTCGGCAAGAACGGTATCGGCGACGAGGTTATAAAGCAGGCACAGGACGCCCTTAGCGCAAGGGAAATGATAAAGGGAAAGGTTCACGAAACCTGTGAGCTGACGGCGAGAGAGGTTTGCGGCGAGCTTTGCGAAAAGCTCGGGGCTGAGCCTGTGCAGGTAATCGGCTATCGCTTTGTAATTTACAGGCAGAATAAAGACCCTAAGAAAAGAGTAATTGTGTTAGATGAGTAAGGTAGGAATTTTCGGGGGCGCATTTAGTCCCGTTCACGCAGGTCACACCGCCCTTGCAAGAGCGGCATTTAAGGAGCTTAAGCTTAATGAAATGCTGATTATCCCCACGGCGGATTCACCCCACAAAAACAACGACACTTCCTTTGAGGACAGGCTTGAAATGTGCCGTATCGCTTTCGGGCAGGATGAGCATTTCACCGTTTCGGATATTGAAAAGCGGCTGGGTGGAAAAAGCTATACTATAAACACCCTGAGGGCGCTGAAAGAGATTTACCCTAAGAACACGGAGTTTTATCTTATAATCGGCGGGGATATGCTGTTTTATTTTGAGCATTGGTACAGATACGAGGCTCTGCTTAAGGAATGTCACGTTGTTGCAGCGGCAAGGGAGAACGACAGCTATACCGACCTTTACGAGTATGCAAATCAGCTTGGCAGGGTAAAGGTGCTTAATCTGCCCGTAATCGAGGTTTCATCTTCTGAGATACGGGATAAGATAAAAAGCGGCGAGGATACGGGAAGCCTTGTGGACGAAAATGTACTCCGGTATATCAGGGCAAGGGGGCTTTACCGTGGCTGAGGATTATAAGGCTCTTATCAAAGGCATGATGGGAAAGAAGCGTTTTGTGCATAGCTGCTGCGTGGCGGATATGTGCGTAAGGCTGGCGGAGATTTTCGGCGAGGATAAGGAGAAGGCTTATACTGCGGGAATACTCCACGATATACGAAAGGAAGCCGAGCCTGCGGTGCAGGAAAAGGAAATGCTTGCGGCAGGCTGCTTTGTAGACCCGGCTGAGCTTTCCGCAAGAAGCACCTGGCACGGTATAGCGGGAGCATATTATGTAAAAAATGTTCTTGGAATAGAGGATAACGATATTTTTAATGCAATCCGCTTTCATACCGTCGGCAGAGCACACATGTCAAAGCTTGAAAAAATCGTATATCTTGCGGATCTGGTGTCTGAGGACAGGGATTTTCCCGAGGTGGAAAAGTACAGGGCTTACGCTCTGAAAAGCCTTGAAAACGGAATGTATCAGGCGCTTAAGTGGCTTATTCCCGACCTTGTTTCTTCGGGAAAGAAGATACCCGTTTCAACAACCGAAGCCTACAACTACTATATGGATAAAGCGAAAGGAAATGAGAAATGACAGATACAGAAATACTGAAAACCGTTGTTAAAGCCCTTGATTCCAAGAAGGCGGGCAACATAAAGATAATTAAAATCGGCGACCTTACGGTGCTTGCAAACTACTTTGTAATCGCCGAGGGCGGAAGCTCAACCCAAGTCAAAGCCCTTGCAGACGAGGTTGAGTTTCAGATGGGCGAGCAGGGAGTTCAGCCCAAATGCTCCATAAGCCAGCAGGGAACAGCATGGATAACCCTCGACTATATCGACGTTGTGGTACACGTTTTCTACAAGGAAACAAGAGAATTTTACGACCTTGAGCGTATGTGGCAGGACGGCGAGGAGATAAGCGCTGAGGAATTTTTGAAATAAGTGCGAAATAACGCAAAAATAGCGCAAAAAAGTCTTGACAATTTATGCTATCTGATGTATAATACTTGTTGAGCATTTTATTTGTTCGCCTACTAAGCAGATATTGACTTGTAGATAAACCTGTGCCGTAAGGCAAAGGGAGGGATATAGATGGCAGAAATTCGTCTCGGTAAAAACGAATCTTTAGACACGGCCTTAAAGCGTTTCAAGCGTTCCTGTGCAAGAGACGGCGTATTAGCTGAGGTTCGTAAGAGAGAACATTACGAAAAGCCTTCGGTAAAGCGTAAGAAGAAGTCCGAAGCTGCACGTAAGCGCAAGTTCAAGTAATTTCCTGATTACACAGAATTTAAGCGGGCTCGGAAATGAGTCCGCTAAAATTTTGTCCGCAGCCCGAAAGGAGGGGTTTGTATGATTTTTAAGCCAGCGCTCTGGGTCAGAAACGTTCTTAGCATAGACAAGAGCTTTTTAGAGGAAAACGAAATCGACGCCCTTATCCTGGACCTGGACAACACCCTTTCAATGCATGGAAACCCCGCCGCTGAGGAGGGAATACCCGACTGGCTCTCGGAAATGAAGACGCTCGGGGTTAAAATGATGGTTGTTTCAAACAACACGAAAAAGCGGGTTGCGCCTCTTGCGGCAAAGCTTGGACTTGATTTTATATCCTCGGGCGGAAAGCCCCTTACCTATGGCATAAATCGGGCGCTTAAAAAGCTGGGAAGCGAAAAAAGCAGGACTGCGGTTGTTGGCGATCAGATTTTTACCGACGTTATGGGCGGAAATTTTGCAGGACTTAAAACCATTCTTGTTGAGCCCTTCCATATAGAAAAAGGTATTCTTTTCAAGCTGAAAAGGGCGGCGGAAAGCGTTGTATTTAAAAGAGATTTCAGTAAATTAAAATAACCGAAAGGACTAATTATGATTACATTCGGACCCGGCGGCAATTCGGAAAGCTTCGGAAAGCGGAAATTCCCCGAACAGCTCCCCGAATATCTCGCCTCAATGGGACTTAACGGATATGAAATAGAATGTGGCAGAGGGGTAAGGATTTCGGAAAAGTCATATAACCTGCTGCCCGGTATAGCAAAGGAAAACGGGATTTACCTGTCGCTCCATGCGCCTTACTTTATCTCCCTTTCAAGCGAAAGCGAGGAAACAAGGCTTAAAAGCGTGGACTACATTCTTGAAAGCGCACGGGCTGCAAAAAAGCTTGGGGCTGAAAAGATAGTTGTACATTCCGGCTCCTGCTCGAAAATGACAAGAGAGGCGGCGACTGCCCTTGCATTTGATACCCTTACAAAGGCGCAGGCTGCACTTGACGAAAACGGGCTGGGGGATATTATAATCTGCCCCGAAACAATGGGCAAAATAAACCAGCTGGGCACTCTCTCCGAGGTTATAGAGCTTTGCGGGGTTGACGAAAGGTTTCTGCCCTGCGTTGACTTCGGACATCTCAATGCCCGCACGCTCGGCGGAATAAAGGGCGAAGCGGATTATGCCGCAATACTTGACGAAATTGAAAATAAGCTGGGTCACGACAGGCTTAAGCGCTTTCACGTTCATTTCAGCCGCATAATGCACACCACCGGCGGGGAGAAAATGCATCTTACCTTCTCCGACAAGGAGTACGGCCCCGAATTTGAGCCGCTGATGGAGCAGTTTGCAAAGCGGGGACTCTGCCCGTCGATTATCTGCGAAAGCGCAGGAACACAGGCGGAGGACGCTGCACAAATGAAAAAATATTACGAAAGTTTATAAATCAATCGGGAGGGAAATCTGATGAAGCTGTTTATTATTAACGGTCCTAATCTTGATATGCTGGGAAAAAGAGAGCCGGAAATATACGGAAGCGATACCCTTGAAAGCATTAACGCCGAGATTTCGGAGTACTGCAAAAAAATAGGAGTAGAGCCTACCTTTTTCCAGTCCAACAGCGAGGGTGCGCTTATCGACTTTATCCACAGCGCAAGGGAAAATGCGGATGGTATAGTTATCAATGCGGGTGCATATACTCATTACAGCGTGGCAATCCGTGACGCAATTGCAGCGGTTGAGCTGCCCTGTGTTGAGGTTCATCTCTCTAATGTGCATAAGCGGGAGGAATTTCGCCACAAGTCAATGATTTCCGCTGTCTGCACAGGTGTTATCTGCGGATTCGGCAAAAACGTGTACAAGCTTGCAATTGCAGCTCTTGCGGGAAAGGACGCTTAAATGAACAGAATTGACAGAATTGCCGCCGAGCTTAAGGACCCGACCCACGGTGCGCTTATAACCGGCGAGGTTGCCCGCCGCTATGTAACCGGCTTTGCCTCCTCTGCGGGCATTGTTTTTGTA
>JBJERM010000127.1:0-5802 GCA_051882315.1 Ruminiclostridium sp. | reverse complement strand
AAGTATGTATTGATTTGCGAAAATATAGCAATGATACTTGGTTGCTTATAAGCAAGTGCAGTGCTTCAAACATAAAAAAGATACAATCGTTTAAACGTAAATTGTCCGATTTTACTATAAAAAACGGCATTGCTACGTTAAAGAATGATGTGTATATCTTTACGCCTACAACTGAAGACAATATATATTTTTACTTTTCAAAGAATGGGAAGGAATATAAAGTGGAAAAGTCGATTTGTAGGAGTATTATAAAACCTAATATTCTTAAAGCTGGGGATGATTTAGCTACAAAATTAGAACAAGCTATCTTTCCATATAAAAAGAATAACATCGACGAATTGACTTGTTATGCTGAAGACGAGTTCAAAATAAAGTTTCCATATGCATATTTGTATTTGAGCGATCATAAGGCAGTTTTATCTAACAGAGATAAAGGAAAGAAAAAATATGAGGAATGGTTTGCTTATGGAAGAAGGCAGGGACTTCAGACAGCTGGAATAAAAGTTCTTATTCCTTATATAGCTGCAACTCCTTTTGGCGTTATCTCTTCGGATAATGACTTGCTATATTACTGTGGTTATGCTATATATGTTGTAAGTGACAGAGAAGCTATATTTGTAAAAAAAATATTAGAATCCTCTGTATTTAATTATTATATACATAAAACCAGCAAACCGTATTCCAGTGGGTATTATTCTTTGGCAAAAGCGTACATAAAAGACTTTAGCATACCGGATTTCTCGCAAGAAGAGTATGAAAAAATCATTTTGTCTAGCCAAGAAGAAACCGACAGTATCCTAATTCGGAAATATAACATTAATATATGAGGTGTACTATGAATAGTTTATCTGAACGCATAAAGGCTTTAAAGAAGGAAATAGCAACCGACTCTTATTCTATGTCGATTGGTGAGTTGATTAACATTTATTCTGAACACGAAATTGACATTCACCCAAAATTTCAGAGGCTATTTCGTTGGTCTTCTTACCAGAAAACTCGGTTTATAGAATCTATTATGTTAAATATACCTATTCCCCCTATTTTTGTATCTCAAAATGAAAATGGTATATGGGATGTAGTTGATGGGGTACAACGTTTATCGACTATTTTTCAATTCGTAGGCAAATTGAAAGACGAAAATGATAATTTAGTAGAAGGGTTAACATTGGAAGGTACTAAATCAATTCCTGAACTCGAGGGAATTTGTTGGGAATCGTCAAACGACGCTTCAAAATCCCTTCCCCAAGATTTGAAACTTGATTTCAAAAGAGCAAAAATAGTTGTAAATATTGTTAAGAAGGAAAGTGACTCAAGCGCAAAATACGAGTTATTTCAACGCTTAAACACCGGCGGAAGCAAACTCAGTGAACAGGAAGTTAGGAATTGCTTGATGATAATGAGTAATCCTGATTTTTATGAT
This sequence comes from Ruminiclostridium sp., assembly GCA_051882315.1. GTDB lineage: Bacteria > Bacillota > Clostridia > Oscillospirales > Ruminococcaceae > Ruminiclostridium_E. The sequence continues at coordinate 4,382 of JBJERM010000127.1, read as the reverse complement.
TTTGTATATAAGCTTTCAAATAATGACTTGTTTATAATGGCTACCCCTTTATCCAATCGTATGGTGGAAGAGCAGTATAGAATGGAATTGCTTATTAGGTATTTAATCGCAGTAAATTGTGATGTATCGACGGCAAAGCGAGACTTTTCTGATTTAGCTCCTTTTTTAGACGATAAGACACTGGAATTATGTAACAATGAATATTTTGATTTTGATGAGCAGGAAAGAATTTTTACAATGGTGTTGACTACTTTGTCAAGTCTCCCTGATATTCAAATAGAGGATGTTTTCAAAAAATATACGGACAAGTTCTCTGGTGCGGTTCTTAGTTCCGCTTTCTTGACTATTACGGTTGGGTTAGCTAATAGAATTAAGAACGGGTTACATATTGACGGTAAGAAAATAACAAATAAAATCAAACAAATGTATGTTCAAGACTCTTTTGTTCGATATACTGCTAATGGAATTCGTGCTGTTGATAGATATGTTAACCTAATTCCTTTCGGAGAGGGGTATTTTAACGATGAGTCTGAAAACGGTTGAAAACTTATCTGATAAATTGGATTATGAAATCAGCTGGCGACGAGTTGAACTAACCAATTTAAAATTTAATGTTGAAAATGTTAACGGGGCTACATTGGGTACTAATTTGCGTTCTAGTCTGGTTCTTCTTTATGCGCATTGGGAAGGTTTTGTAAAAAAATCTTTATCGTATTACTTAGAATATGTGTCAAACCAAAAATTGTATAATAATCAGTTGAAGCATAATTTCTTTGCTTTAGAAATATCCAAAGAAGTGGATATATTTAGTAAAACAAAGAAGAATATTCTGCATACACAGATTATTGATAGTATATTTGATAAAATATCAAAAAAATCAAATATACCCTTCAAAAACAAGATTGACACAAAAAGTAACTTAAACTCTGATTTATTTGAAGAATTGATGTTTTCAGTTGGGCTAGAAACCTTAGAATACAAAACACATTATAAGATAATCGATGAACGGTTATTGGGTACAAGAAATCAAATCGCTCACGGAGAAGCACTTCAACAACTTCAACTAACGAAGGAGAGCTATTTGGAATTACATCAAATCATGATAGATATTATTGAAAAGCTTAGAGACCAAATCATTGATGCAGCAAGAAATAAGGCATATATGCTCCAACCTGAAGAAGATTCGGACGATTGGGAATCACAAGAAATACTTCAGCCTGCAAATGATTGCCTTGATATTACGGAATCAGGAGCCGCTCTTTTGCCAGTATAGAAAAAACGACTTCAAATGAAATCGTTTTGGCTCAATTCTTTATGTTTGGAATCCTTCAGTTCAGTTAGAATTAGTGGAGACACGCCGTAAACTTGTTCTTTGTTTGTTCTTTATTGTTACGAAAAACCTCAAAAAGTTACTGAAAGTGTGCTTTTTGAGATATGCTGTAATTGGCTCTGTTATGCGGTTTTTCTGATTTCATGAAAAGATACAAGTAACTACGGGGGATTTTCAATTCCCGTACGGGTCACCAGCTTCTAATCTCGCAAATGGCTTTATAAAGCCGTTTGCGAGGTTTTTGTTTTTCGGGGAAATGCCCGTTGTTCTTTGTTTGTTCTTTATTTCTGAAAAACCACATTCCGAGCCGAAGTCACGACGCTTTCGGCTCTTTTTTACTGCTAAAGTTAAGTGCGCTTGAAACTGCGTCGGAAACCTTTGCCTGCGCTTCTTGAAGCATATGGCAATAAATGTTGCTCGTATTCAACCTCTTTTAAGGATACACGATAACAACATCAATTTTCATCAATAAACAAATTCCGCCTATCCTTCAGCGGCTTGTCCAACAGCTTGTAATAAATGTGGATTTCTCTCGGCGCACTGCTGTACCTTACGAATTCATCAACAGTGATATACTCGATGAGTTCAAGGCACATTTCCCGTGTAAGCTCCTGCACATCAGTGTACTTTTTCAAGCGACGGATAAACTCCTCAACGTCCTGCTCGTCCTGTCTGACAGCGCTCATTCGTTCGGTCAGTTTCTGCACCTCCTGCTCAAGGGCTTTCTGCTCCTTTTGATACTGCTCCAGCATTTGAACGCAGATTTCTTCGGGTATCTTCCCGATAACCTTGTCCTCATAAACGGAGCGTATTAGCGTTTTCAGCTCGTCAAGCCTTTTTCTGCCGTCAGATAATCGCTTCTGTTCCTCAGCGTTCTGCTCACTCGTCAGCGACGCTTTCTTTGAGGAAAACAGCTTCCTTGCCGCTTCTTCATCAACCGTCAGTTCTGCCATAGAGCGAATATCCGCAAGCACTATTGCTTCAATATCCTTTAGTTAGATGTAGTGGCTGGAGCAAGCCAGTTTACCGCTTCTGCTGTAGCTGCCGCAGGTGTAGTTGTGCCTGAAATATTTGCGTGGATTTTTCTTACTGCCGTTGGTTGTGTTGTTGTAATTCAGCCGCATTTTGTTGCCGCAGTCGGCGCAGTACATAAGCCCGCTTAAATTCCACACAACACCCGTTCTGTTTTTCTTTCCCTGACTTACGGAGGCTTCCATTTCTCTGCACTTGTCCCAAAGCTCCTGCGAAACAATCGGTTCGTGGGTGTTCTCGATAATTACCCATTCCGACTGGTCTTTCTTCACAGTTTTATGATTTTTGTAGGAAACCGTTGTCGTTCTCATCTGAGCTAAATGCCCAAGATAAGTGGGATTGTGGAGCATTGTTTTAATGCGTGTACCACTCCAAAGGTGATTTGTAACCCAATGGTTAGGCCTGCCGAGCCTTTCAGCAAGGTAGTCGGAGGGAACTTTTATCCCCTCGCTGTTGAAGGTTTCCGCAATATGCTTCGGGCTGATACCTTGCGCTCTCATTTCAAACATTCGCTTCACAACAGCGGCAGCAGGTGGGTCGATTACGGGCAGCCGATTGGGATTATCACCTTTTATGTAGCCATACGGCGCATAGGTTGTGCGGTATTTTCCTGCTTTGCAGTTTGCCTCAATAACTGCCCTTATTTTCTTGCTTGTGTTGGCAGCGTGCCACTCGTTGAACACATTCATTATCGGCATCATATCCATTGCTGTGCTGTTGCCGTTGAGTGTGTCAACGTTATCGTTAAGGGCGATGAAACGGATATTGTAGGTAGGGAAAATGTAGTCGATATACTGCCCGACCTGAATGTAGTTTCTTCCGAAACGGCTCAGGTCTTTTACGATTATCAGATTGATTATTCCTGTTTTTGCGTCCTCAAGCAAGCGTGTAACGGCTGGTCTGTCGAAACTTGTGCCCGAATATCCGTCATCAACATAAGTATCAACGATATTCCAGCCCTGCTCGGTGCAATATTTCGTAAGTATCAGCTTCTGATTTTCGATTGAAAGGGATTCACCGGCTCTCTCGTCATCCTTTGAAAGTCTTACATAAATTCCTACGTTATAAGTTGTCTGCTTTGGCATTTTATAATAACTCCTTCCTTGTGAGGAGGTATGCACCGTGTGCATACCGACGGGTTTTAAAAATCTTTGATTTTTAAAACATAACTCCTTTTAGATTTCCAAAGCAGCCATATTCGACAGATTTATTGTAGCACAAATCTGCCGATATAGCAAGCTGTTTTTCGTACTATTCTTTTCTGCTTTGCATTACTTCTTTTCCAATGTTTCAGATAGCGCTTTCGATAATGCAAGCTGCGATATTACCTCGCCCACGTTCTTATTCCCGACAAAGTGGCGAGTTATGATATACACCTTGCCGTTGATAATGCGAGTGACCTCGTGAAAGGGGCATAAAGCATATTGCTTGTTGCGGTCGAACATTGAATTCTTCTCCATATAAATTCCTCCCGAAAATGTATTCTGAACGGGATTGCTTTTTACCCCGTTCATATACAATATCCAAGGAAAAATTGCGTTTTGGTCGAAAGAATATTTGAGAAATTAGCGATTTTCAATATTTTTGTAAAGTTTATCAGAATAGCATTTTATAATTATTCGGTTGTAGTGGATTTTCACAATTTTATAATTATGAAACAAGGCAGTTCGATTGATTAAACTCAAATCAGCAAACTGAAAATTTTACAGCAAACAGGACCATAAGAAAAACAGCGGTATTGAAAAAATGCCGCTGTGATTATATATGCGAATTTATGAGAATTTGTTTTTTCTGCTGTGTCCGTTTTCAACGAAAATTTCATTTTTGCGATTTTCGCTGAAATGAATGATGTAGTACAATAAAACTTGACACAATCCAAGCACCAAAATATAATAAAAGAAAAAGGAGAGTGTCAATATGATGTAGTATAATAAAACTTGACACAATCCAAGCACCAAAATATAATAAAAGAAAAAGGAGAGTGTCAATATGGGACAAGCAAAGCAATATGACAGAGAGT
>JBJERM010000126.1:0-1767 GCA_051882315.1 Ruminiclostridium sp. | reverse complement strand
GTCCGGAGTAGTCAACACGCTTACCAAGCAGATTCTGACGGAAACGTCCCTGCTTACCCTTTAACATATCGGAAAGGGACTTAAGGGGTCTGTTGGAGGGACCTGTTACAGCTCTGCCGTGTCTGCCGTTGTCGATAAGAGCGTCAACCGCTTCCTGTAACATTCTCTTCTCGTTGCGGATAATGATGTCGGGGGCTTTAAGCTCCAGCATCTTCTTTAATCTGTTGTTTCTGTTGATAACTCGTCTGTAAAGGTCGTTAAGGTCGCTGGTTGCGAATCTTCCGCCGTCAAGGAGTACCATAGGACGAAGGTCGGGGGGAATTACCGGAACAACGTCAAGTATCATCCATTCGGGGCGGTTTCCGCTCTGACGGAATGCCTCTATAACGTCAAGACGCTTTAAAAGCTTAACCCGCTTCTGCCCCTGCTGGGTGTTCTGAAGCTCTTCCTTAAGCTCTGCGGAAAGCTTTTCAATATCAATCTCCATAAGGAGCTCCTTGATAGCCTCCGCACCCATTCCTGCCTTAAAATCGTCCTCGTAGCGCTCACGCATATCTGCGTATTCCTTTTCGGACAGGAGCTGACCCTTGGTGAGAACGGTGTTTCCGGGGTCTGTTACGATATATTTTGTGAAGTAGAGCACTTCCTCAAGTCTTTTCGGGGAGATGTCGAGAACCTGACCGATTCTAGAGGGAGTACCCTTGAAGTACCAGATATGGGATACGGGAGCTGCAAGCTCGATATGTCCCATTCTTTCACGTCTTACCTTGTTTCTTGTAACCTCAACGCCGCAGCGCTCGCATATCTTGCCCTTGAAGCGGATACGCTTGTATCTTCCGCAGGCACATTCCCAGTCCTTCTGTGGTCCGAAAATGCGCTCGCAGTAAAGTCCGTCTCTTTCGGGCTTCTGTGTGCGGTAGTTGATTGTTTCGGGGCGTTCAACAACGCCGTAGCTCCAGGCGCGTATCTGTTCGGGCGATGCAAGTCCGATTTTCATTGATTCAAAAACGTTAAAAGCCAATGTCGCTTACCTCAATTCTATAAAATTCAGATTGCTTGCGGAAAGCTGCTGCGGTACTGCCGCAGCAGCACAGCTTGTAGGAAAAGTCAACTATCAGGCTGTCGAGAAGCCGCCAGATGCTAGGAAACCGCATAACGGCTAGGCTTTGTGCCTGCCGTTATGGGGTTGACGACGCAGATGGTGGTTTATCGCCAGCCTGAGCTGCTGCGGTACTGCCGCAGCAGCAAATGAACTTGAAAATTACTCGTCGTCGCCTTCGTCGTCAGCGAAGTCCTCCTCGTCAAAATCCTCGTCCATACCCTCTTCGTCATCAAAGCCGTCGTCCTCGTCACTGTAAAGTGAATCGTCAACGTCCTCAGGAATAAAGGAGCCTTCGATTTCGTCCTCGTCAGCAACATACTTGAAATCGTCGGGGCTGACAACACCCATTCCGTCATCGTCGTCAAAGGTCTGCTTAAGGTCTATTTCCTCGTTGTTTGCGTCAAGAATCTTGATGTCAAGTCCGAGGGACTGAAGCTCCTTGATAAGAACTCTGAAGGATTCGGGAACGCCGGGCTTCGGCACGGGCTCGCCCTTTACGATAGCCTCGTAGGTCTTTACACGTCCCACAATATCGTCGGACTTTACAGTAAGGATTTCCTGTAAGGTATAAGCTGCGCCGTAAGCTTCCAGCGCCCAAACTTCCATTTCTCCGAAACGCTGGCCGCCGAACTGGGCTTTACCGCCGAGAGGCTGCTGTGTAACGA
>JBJERM010000125.1:0-21478 GCA_051882315.1 Ruminiclostridium sp. | reverse complement strand
CAGTGGGCTTCATCTACTGCCACAAAAGGAATTTCTATATCGTTGCAAAGCTGCAAAAAGCTTTCGGTTGACAGCCTTTCGGGGGTAGCGTAGAGTATTTTGCACTCCCCCGCCCGCACCATATCGAGGGTCAGATAAAGCTCGTTTGCCGTGAGGGAGCTGTTTATGTAAGCGGCGGGAACACCCGCCTGTTTCAGGGCTTCCACCTGATCCTTCATCAGGGAAATAAGGGGCGAAATTACGATTGTTGTGCCGGGCAGCATCAGGGCGGGAATCTGATAGCAGAGGGATTTTCCTGCGCCTGTTGGCATAACGCCGAGGCAGTCTTTGCCGCTTAATATGTTGTCGATTATTTCGGATTGTCCGTAGCGGAAGGTGGTGTGACCAAAGTATTTTTGGAGGATTTGGGTTTGATTCATTGTTATTCCTTAATCTTATAATATAGATGAAGTAACGGCTGACTTGCTTTTCCGTTTGATTTTTTCAGAGCAATATTTGCGCACTTTTTTGCTGATATCATATCGCCCAAATCCCAGTAAGTCCAGCCCACAATAGTCATAAATGCTGCTGTTAAAAAATCGGGACCGTGCTTGTTTTTGATTTTTGCCGCCAATGCTATTACTTTATCCTGCTGTCCGCTTTTTCTGTAGCAGGTGGCAAGCGATGACATGGCATATCTAAGCTTATCCTTCTCTAAATCCTCTATAAAAACCTCATAAAAGCGTATAGCCTTCTGATATTTTTCATCATCCTTCAGCTTTTCGGCTCTTCTGAATAGTTCCTTTCTGTCGAGCTGGTCAATAACGGCGTCGTCAAGCTGATTTTCAATTGCTATAGGCGGAATTATTCCATTTGTGCCGCACCATCTGCCATTGGTCAATTTGTAGCTGCTGCCGTTGAGTTTTACAACTATCTTTTCTTTTTTGTCGTTACTGCTCATTTATGTCACCACTTTTTGCATTTGTTATGCTTTTAAAAAACATTTTTCTGCTTATGATTATATTATAGCATTAATCAGGCTGATGTCAATTATAAAATTATATAACATCACTGAACTCCCAATAATCCTCCGAGTCAATATATGAATACTCAAATTCTTTATAGAATATTGAAATAATTTTAATGCAGGTATTTACAATTTCAACAGGATTTCTTTTCTTCTCAACTTTGGAAATAAGAATATCCGCCGTCTTGAAAAGCTTATAGCTTTCGCATCTCCACGAAAAACCTGTTCCGCTACACGTCCGAAATCGGATATATATTTATCGGCATCATCACTTTCCGACAGCGCCATTTTCAGATAATCTCTGAAAGATTTATCCTCTTCGGAATGTTCAAGAATAATCTCTTCAAGCTGTTCTTTACTGCATTTGCTCAAAAGGGAAGCCAGCATTTCTTTGCTTCTTGTCGGCAGTTTTCCTTTTTCACTCCTATCCCGTAGGCAATACAATACAGCCGCAATATGCTTGCAGAATTCATAATCGTACCACGCATTTTTAATTCATCAACCACTTTTATTCTGTGAGATAACAAAAATCGAACGAAATCCTTGACAAAACCGAACGATTGACGTATAATATAAATAGAGATACACATACTATTTGAAAACAGGAGGTGCATTTTATGTCAATTACAGCCACAGAGCTTAAAATGAACTTAGGTAAATATCTTTTGCTTGCCGAAACAGAAGATGTGTTTATTACCAAAAATGGAAAGGTGGTTGCAAAACTTACCAATCCTAATGCCGACCGAGTTGAAATGGCAAAGTCCTTATTTGGCATAATTCCTGCCGATGTAACTGTTGAAGAAGCACGGGAAGAGAGGCTTAAGAATATATGACCGCCGTTATTGATACATGTGTTATTATTGACGCTCTTCAAAACCGCAAACCTTATTCTGAAGATGCTCAGAAACTATTTTTAGCCGTTTCCAACAGACATATTAATGGCATCCTTACCGCTAAATCCATTACGGACATTTTCTATATTCTCAGGCGTGGTCTGCACAATGATTCTTTGACGAAGGAATGTATTCACAAGCTTTTCCTTTTGTTTGAGGTTGCTGATACTTACGCTGTTGACTGCCAGATAGCGCTCGGAGCGGAAACCAAAGATTACGAAGATGCAGTGATGATAGAAACAGCAAAGCGAATAGGTGCAGATTGTATCATAACAAGAAATATTAAGGATTATTCTTCTGCCGGTATTCCTGTTTATTCGCCCGCTGAAATTTTAGACAAATTAACCGATACCGAATAGTAAGCCTATTTACGAAAGTAAGTCGGCTTATTCTTTTATGAGCAGCTTTTTTCTTAATATCCCGCCAAGCTCTGCATGAATTAAAATTGTAGAAATACGCAGAATTATTCGATGGGAATTCGGGCTATGATAGAGAGAAAGCATTATCTCGATAAGCTGATATGCAAGAAAGAAAACGGCTTTCTGTGTTGCAGGAGCTGATTTACAAGGGTAAATCGGCCTATGCTATTATATAATTATAGAAACAATGAAAAGTATAGCTCTGCCTCGTAAATTACGCACAAAAAACTCCCAGCATGCCGAAAAGCACGACAAACAGGGAGCTTTCCTATATATTCCGGTTATCAAACGTGTCCGCCCAATATAGTCATTTCAGATTTGCATAATCACGCTTGACTCAATCACAAATTCTTTGCAGCCAAACGAAAGATACTCAAATATATAATGCCAACACCCGCAAAAATTACAGCTGAGCAACAAGTTCTCCCGCAAGTGCGTCATCTTCAATTCTCAGCACATAATTTTCCTTGTCAAAGGAATTGAACATTTCGCTGTTTGAATACCAGACGATTTTCCCATCGATGACAACAAAGCTGTTATTAAGCTTATTCTTAAGCGTATGTTCTATTTCGTGAAATGTCAGCAGCCGTTCAATTTTACTGTTATATATGTCGTCACTTTTTTGGGTTACAACCCTGAAATAAACACCGTTTTCCGACAGCATTTCAGCAGCGCCGATAAGCCTGTTAAGATGCTTTGACGAAATGTATGAGCCTACAGCCACAACTGATTTTTTAGCGGCTGTAATATCCCTGAACAGGTCATTTTCGTAATCATTATTATAAATTGTTCTGAAACCGTCTTCGTTAACCTGTCCGGGCGCATACCCAAGCTTTGCATACCCTGAAATACGCTTTTTATACATATTTTCCAGCGTATGAACATTTATATCTACATAATCAAAAATCATTACTTCAGTTTTTCCCTCATATTCTCTGTGCAGCCTTCCCACATACTGCGCTAATGTTCCGCTCCAGGATACAGGCATTGTGAGGAACAGCGTGTCAAGTCTCGGATAATCAAAGCCTTCGCCCACATATTTACCTGTTGCAAGCAGTATTAACGTCTGCTCGTTTGGTATCTCCCGTATTTTTTCAATAAGTTCCTTTTTAGCTTTTGCAGTCCCCTGACCGCTGATGATTATTACATTGTCGGCTGCGTCTGCAAGCATTTCATAAAGGGAACGTAAATGTGACATTCTTTCCGATATTATTATCGGAGTCCTCCCGTTTGCAACAGCTGTTTTTACATCATTTACTATCTGCTTATTCCTGCTTCCGCTCTCTGAAAGCTCCTTGTAAATGTCTGTTATCGTAAGCTTCTTATCGGTTGCAGTACAGCGGAATTTGGTAAATCGTGGTACAAGAATACGCTCAAATCCCTGCTTATCCGCATAAGCCTTTGCATCGGCAGTATATCTGACAGGACCGCATTGCATAAATATAATAGGCTGATGTCCATCAGAACGCTTGGGAGTAGCTGTAAGACCATAAACATATCTTGCGTGAGCTGCACGAAGAACCGATTCAAAGCTGAATGCAGATACATGATGACACTCGTCAACAATTATCATTCCATAGTCGTTGACAAGCGGCTTTACCTCTCCGTCATTATGCAGCGACTGTATGACCGCAATATCTATAAAGCCTGTCAATGTATTCTTCGACCCGCCAAGCTGACCAATAAGAGATACAGGCTTTTTCCCTTTGCTTTTTATCACTTTCTCAAGCAATTCTTCATTGATAATAACAAACTGTTCAAGTGCTTTCTTCCATTGCTGCAAAAGAGCCTGCGTATGAACAAGGATAAGCGTATTAACCTTTCGTTCTGCTATAAGCCCTATTGCTGTTACTGTTTTTCCGAAGGCAGTTGTTGCAGCAATAACTCCATTTTCATATTGCATAAGCGAAGCAACAGCCGCCTGCTGATCGACGCGAAGCTCGCCGTTAAAGCTCACATCTATATTCCTGCCTGTTACGGTTTTATTCTCAAATACAGCAGTACAATTATTTTCGGAGAGTAATGCATCAAGAGCTTCTTTAAGACCTCTTGGAAGCATAATATATTCATCGTTTTCTTCGGCAAGCGAAATAATTCTTGGTTTTCCGAATGTTGACATTCGCATTGCCTGGCTCTTATAAAAATCCGGATTCTTAAAGCAAGCAAGGCGTTTTATTCTGTTAAGCCCATTTTGCGTTATACCTTTTTTAGGAATATATATCATATTTGAAATGATAATATTCAGCTTCTCCGGGAAAATACTATCGGATATATCGCTGAACGTTATTTCCGGGATTTTATCCGGCTTTGGTTCGGAATAAAGTTCGCCAAGCTCAGACCTACTGCACAAAACATTTATAAAATTCAGAACATCCTCTTTTGTCAGTTTTCTGATGCAGGACAGATAAGCCCATTGGTCGGAATATGGCATAAATTCTTCATCAACAAAAACAGAATTACCACAAAGAACAGCTTGCTTCTGGAGAGGCAGGGCGATTAGATTGCCGAATCCTCCCGAGGGCATTGTATCCTGATTGGGAAACATCCGGTCATATGAGCCGAAGCTGATATTATGGCGCTTTTTCATAGCTTCGGTAAGAATACCGCTGCCAAGCTTTCGTGCCGCTGCCGCCGATACAGGGTTTTCAAAGAATATCCAAAGATGAGCGCCTTCCCCGGAGCGGGAACGCTCAACGCCGCAAGGGATATTATGTTCATTACAGATAGCACGTACTGCCGCTGCGTCCTTCTGCCAATCTCCATCGTCAAAATCCAGCGCCAATATATTCGTTGTTTCATCGGGAAGCATAGGATATATACCAATTACATCACGGCACAACGTATCTTTGCCGCTAAGATGCGCATAAACAGCCTTATCGTCCAGTCGTGTATAGCTGCGGTAATTGCAGTCGCCACACCGAACCTTCGGCATATTGCAAACTCCGGGAATCCACTTGTTTGAACAAACAGGAGAATATCCGCTTTTTTCTGTTTTGGAATTATGCCAACGAAGCGCATAAACATCTTCACAACCTTTGAACAAGGAGCGAAAAAGCGTGATTTTATCCTGCGGAGAGCTGAACTTAGTAACCTTCGCAGCTTGTTCAATTTTTTCGGGAGCAATGCTGCGTGATTCCGAATTTATCACATCTATCGCTGATAAAATGTCGCTGTCCCTGTCAGAATTAACAATAACATCGGGTAGAACTTTTCTGACATTAAAGCTTTTCATTATCCTTTTGGCAGTTTCGGAAGCATATCCAATATCTCCGTTATTGCCGATAAATATCGTCAATCCAAATTCAGGCGAAACCGATAAAGGAATATTGCTGAAATGTGACGCAAAATCAATAATTCTGCCGGATAAAGTTCCAAAAACAACGGGTGAAATCAGAATTACGGAATTGCAGGATTTGATATAGTTTTCCAAGCTGTCATTTGGAACAACGCTATCGGATATATCACTTGAATACAAATTGACAATTCTATAATCTCCTGTCAGATTATCGGTCAAAATATTAATTATTGAATTGGCATTGGGGCTGTATCCGCCGTTCAGAATCAATGTGTTCAAGTTAATCTCCTCAGCAAGAACATTCATCAAAGAAACAATTTCTGACTATATACATAAACTCCTCCCGCTCTCACTCAGACCACAAACTCCTTGCTTTTCAGGCACTTTTTAAGCAGGAATGCGCAGAAATACGGGAAAGTGTATATTTTATTTGCAGTTCCGATATTTCCGTTTACGAGCTTGATTCCGAACCTGATATCGGGATAATGTTCGGATTCGATAAGCGTTCTCAGAGATTTTGATTTCCCGTTTGTTGACTTTACCTCCACAGGCACAAGGTAGTCCGCAGTTCGCAGAAAGAAATCCTCTTCAAGGGTAGAATCCTCTCTCTTATAATAATACAAGGGCGCTCCGCTTTTTATCAGAGCCTCCGCAACAATGTTCTCATATAGCGCTCCCTTATAAACTCCGAGGTTCTTGTTTGCACGAAGGTCCTCCTGTGACTCGTCGTCAAGAAGGGACACCAGCAATCCTGTATCAGCAAAGTATAGCTTGAATTTATCCAAATCATAATTTCCGTTCAGAGGAAGTTCCGGAAACTCAAGGCAATAGCAGATATTCGCAATACCGGCGTCCGACAGCCACTCTACGCAGCCTCTATAATCATGAAATCTTGCACCTGATGCAACCTTTGATATCTGAAACTTTTTGTTTTCCTTAGCAAGCTGAGGTGCAATCCGATTGAAAACATTAATAATTCTCGTTTGGTCAACACCCTCGGCATATTTTCGTATATCTTCTTTGTAATCTGCAATTAACTGCCTTTGAGTGTCAAGAGATCCTTCAAATGTTCCCTTTTCAATATAATCACGAATTACCGCAGGCATACCGCCAAGAACGCAGTAATCGAGGAACATCGAATGATACAAATCCATTTCAAGCTCGTTGAATGGTGTAGAAGCTTTCATGTGCTCAAGCATATCATCAACAACCGATGAATCGTATCCCTTTGCCCATAAAAATTCCTCAAAATCCATCGAGTACATAGTGTAATCGGTTTTGTAGCCAACGCTGTTATGCTCTATTTTTTTATAATTAACACCGAGCATAGAACCACTGCAAATAACATCAAAACGTCCGTCGATTTTAAAGAATTTCAACGCTGTTGCAATATCAGGAAACTCAGTAATTTCATCAAAGAAAATCAACGTCTTTTGAGGAATAAATTTCTTGCTGGGGTCAATTCGTGAGATATTCTTGATGATATCTGACACGTCATATCCGTCAACAGTAATTTTCTTGTATTTCTGGTCTTTGACAAAATTTATCTCAATAACGCTTTCATAGTGCCTATATGCAAACTGAAGAATAGATTCCGTCTTGCCGATTTGCCTTGCTCCCCGCACAATTAAAGGCTTTTTGTTTGAATCCATAGCCCATTCCGAAAGATAATTATCAATTTTTCTTTTCAAGTACATAGCTTAACACCTCAATCTTTAAGACTATTATACCCTTTTTATATCCCTCAGTCAACCCTTTATGCAAAAAATGAGCGAATTATTTGAGATTTACAACAAAAAATGAGCGAATTATACTTATAATACAACAAAATCAGAGGTAAACAACAAAACTATAATCAACCACCCCCACCCCAAAAAAATTTCAAAAATTTAATGGTGTTTCCTTGACATCAGCACCTGCCGCCTACGACACCATAAAAACCCACCTCGAAAACACCGGCCTGACCCCCGCCGACTTCGACCTTATCCTCACCGGAGACTTAGGACTCGTAGGCAGTGAAATCCTGATAAACTTGTTTCAGCAGGACGGTGTTGACATCAGCAAGGTTCACGGCGACTGCGGGCTTATGCTGTACGACAGGGAGAAGCAGGACGTACACGCAGGGGGTTCGGGCTGCGGCTGCAGCGCCTCTGTGCTTTGCGGTCATATACTGAACAGGATAAAGAGCGGCGAGCTTAAAAACGTGCTTTTTACCGCAACGGGTGCGCTTATGTCACCCACAATCGTTCAGCAGGGCGAAAGTATACCCGGAATCGCCCATGCGGTGCATATAAGCAATATGTAGGAGGTTTTTATGGATTATTTATGGGCTTTTCTTGTGGGCGGCGCCCTGTGCGCCATAGGTCAGGTGCTTATCGACCTGACAAAGCTTACCCCCGCAAGGATTCTTGTTATTTATGTGGTTGCAGGAGTCATTCTCGGCGCCTGCGGACTGTACGGACCCCTTGTTGACTTTGCGGGAGCGGGAGCAACCGTGCCGCTGACAGGCTTCGGCTACCAGCTTGCAAAGGGCGTGTACCTTGCAGTTATGGAAAGCGGGCTGCTGGGAGCGTTTACCGGCGGTCTGCGGGCCTGTGCAGGAGGAATTACCGCCGCAGTTATTTTCGGCCTTGTGGCAGCCCTGCTATTCAAGCGGGGAGATAAGACAGCGAAGGCGCTGTAAAAGCATATATTCAATGCCGCAGCTGAGCAGAAATTCCTCGGCTGCGGTTTTGTTTTGTCGGCAGAACATTTTATTTGCAGGTGTGATGGTTTTTTACGGTAAAGCTGTTTGTTTACAGAAGTGCCGACTGTAAAGCTGATTATTTGCAAAGAAGCAGGTTAAAGTGCCGCTTTGCTTGTCAATAAAACCTGCAAAGCCCATAAGCCTTACTTAAGCGACCCGAGATAAACCGACAGAAGCTCAAGCGCTGTTTCCTGCTGTTCCTGAGTGCATTTATCCAGCTCCTCGAAAAGCTCCGCCTTTTTTGCGGAAAGGTTGGGATTGTTTTCGGTCAGTACTGAATCCGGAGTGATATGCAGCGCTTCGCATATTTTCAGAACAGTTTCTATCCGCATATTTACCGTCCCCCGCTCAATATCCGCATAGGTTCTGTCGGAGAGATTTGCCGCCTCCGCCACCTCGCTCTGGGTAAGTCCCGCCTTTTTGCGTACCGCAAGAAGCTTGTTTCCTATGGCTCTGAAATCAAAAATAAGCATTATAGTTCCTCCTGTTATTGCTATATAAGAATTATAATTCCTGTTTTGCTTGACAAATAGGAAGTATAATGGTATAATTATAGGAAGGATAGTTCCTGTTTAAGCTTATAATTCTCAGGAGGATTAAGGCAATACCGCATAATTATTGTCGTGCGATTGCGCAGTCAGATTTTTCGTCAGATTGTACAGAAATTTCGCAGGCATACTAACGTATGTCAAGAAATTTCTGTGCAAGATGACGGAAAAGATGCAAGCAAGCGTGCGGCAAAGGCGTCAGCCGTTAATTGTGCGGTGTTGCCTTAAAAATGAAGACTAAAAAAATTACTGTAATACTCTGCTTATGGGTTGTACTGCTTGCTTTTTCGGGCTGTAAAGCAAATAAAAACATAAGCACAGAAAGTGCTGAAAAAATCACACAATCATCTTCAATAACAGCGGCAGTTGAAAACAGCGTTTCATCAAACGAACGCACTGAAACAGATGAAACGAACATAACGGAATCTGAAACATATAAATCTACGGATAAAATCAAAGAGGAAACAACCGAAACAAGCGAAATAACGGAAACTGCCGCCAAGCCGGAAACCATCGAACCCGCAGAAACGACTGCCGCAGCTACGGATAATGAAATACGTCCCGAGTTCAAGGAGTCAATCGACAGCTATGAAGCATTTTTTGACGAGTATTGCAGGTTTATGAAAAAATACTCTGAAAACCCCAATGATTTAAGTCTGCTTAACGACTATACGAATTTCCTTAAGCAGTACGCAGAAACAATGGAAAAGCTTGAAGCGCTGGACTCTCAGGAAATGAATGACGCAGAACGGAAATATTATACCGAAGCTATGCTCCGCATAAATCAGAAGCTAATCGAAGCAGCCGCTTAATTATCACTCCCTGCACCGAAATATCCCGGTACAGGGAATATTTTTTTACAAAACACCTTACCCCATAAAAATTTTCCAAAACCCCTTGAAATCGTTTTCACAATATGCTATACTTATACTTGACAAAGCCCGAAGGGGCGAAAACAGAGCAAATGCGGAAAGGAAAAGACAAAATGGATTTAAAGTTATACGAGGTTCATTTAGGTGCAGCAGATTGTGCGGTTGACTTAGGCGACGGAAGCGAGAGAGGCGAGTACGTTAATCAGGACTATATCCTGAACAAGCTTGGCAGACCCCACCGTGCAATCAGCCTTATGTACTGCTACTACCCCCTTGATAAGCAGTGGCCGCAGCGAATTTCCGAGGCTATGAAGGACGCGCAGGTTAGCTTTGCCTGGGACTACCCCTACGACGATTATTTTACATACAAGGGCGGTCTTGGAGGCAATACCGAGGGCGAGCCCTTCAACTATATGCGGGAGGTAAGAGCACACGGACAGGACGTTATCCTTACCCTTACCGTTGACCCACACGTTTCCGATGAGCAGCTTATTGCAATCGCAAAGGATTTAAGCACCTTCGGACGTATGCAGCTTCGCATAAACCACGAGGCAACAGGCAACTGGTTCTCCTTCAACAAGCGCTGCACCTATCAGGAGGTTGCAGACTTTTATGTGCGCTTCCATAAGATTATAAAGGAATATGCCCCTAACGTTAAGACAATTCTCTGCATAGGCGGTATTGAAAAGCCCGATGCAACCGAAATTGAAAAGGAAAAGGAATTTTCCGAGGCAGTAAAGGCTACCGATATATGGTCTGTTGACAAGTATATGGCGCTTCACTGGGGCTGGCCCTACGACGTTGCGGAAACGGGCGGAAGCTCTCACAGCCGCTCTGCCGTAAAGGACATCTACGACCTTACAAAGAAGAGCTATCTGCGCTTCAAGGAAATAAACGGCGGCGTTTCTAAGCCTATGGTTATGAGCGAATTTAATGCAGACGGCGACGTTACAGGCGCTTACGAGCAGGCGGAAATGGTTAAGCTCTGCTGCGATATGCTGAAAAAGGACAGCGAGAAATGGCTTACCGCCTTTACCTTCTACCAGTTCAGGGACAGAGGCAGACTGGGTCTTGAAATAGAAGACCCCAACAACAGCGAGGTAGGTATAGAACAGCCCGTTCTTAAAACCTACAAGGAGATTATACACGACGATTTCTTCCAGCCGAAAATGACCGCAGGAAAGGAAGCGGTTCTTCCTGCAAAGCTTCGCTGGGGCGGCTCCGAGGACGCGGAGGGACTTCGTATTCCCCTGCACTTCGACTGCAACCCCTCCTTCTGCGAGATAACCTTCAAGGAGGAACTTAACCTCATGCTGGAAATCAACGGCAGATGGTTCTACAAGTCCCCCAAAGCGAAAACAATCGACCTTATGAGCGCTTTCTACGAGAAGCCTCTGACCGGTGCAGCAGACCTTACCCTCAACATCTTTGCTCCTCCCGCAAGCGGCGAAAATAACCCTGCCGACGGCGAGGGCTGGCAGGAAAACTGCTACACGGTAATTAGCGAAATGCCCGATATACGCATAAGATTTGCGCCTGTCGAGCCTTCAAAGGACCGTTAAAATCGCAATAAAATGCACACTATTGTAAAAGATATTGTGCATTTTTTTGTTTCCTTAAACAGAAATATTGTGCAGTATATGGAAATTCACGTCTTTGCTTGCATTTTCGGTAAAAAAATGCTATAATAGACGAGTTACTAACCGAAAATCACGGAAAGGAGGCGTTTTGGCTTTGAAAAACAGCGCAGGAAAAAAGGGCAGTAAGCTTACTGCCGATATATTGCAGTTCCTGTCCAACTTCGGCAGATACATCTGCCTTATCTTCGTAAGCATAGCAGTACATACAGCCCGCCACATCGCTTCCTTCGGAAAATTTATCTGGCGCAAGTCCAATACAATCCGTGAAGCGGCACTTATAAAGCTTAAGTACCTGCTTGTAATAATCGCCTCTCCTTTTCTTAAGGTTATCCACGCTCTCCAGCGTGCGGGAAACGACATAATTGAAAACAAAAACGAAAAGGGGCTTGACGCCTCTATAAAAATCGCCCTTTCCCATTTAGGGGAGTTTGTTTTCGGAAAATCGGGAATTGCGGTTACGGTATTCAATATCGCCGCCCCCGTTATAAGCGTTGTTTTCCTGTTCAGCATTGTCACCTACGCATCTAACCTTAACTACGCTGTAAAGCTGACTGTAAACGGAAAGTTTCTCGGCTATATCGAAAATGAGCAGGTCTTCTACGACGCAGATGAAATCCTTAAAGAAAGAATAAACTATCTGGGAAGCGACGAGAGCATAAAAATCGAGCCACAGTACGAAATTGAGCTTAACGAGGGCTATTCACTCCTTAACCGCTATCAGGTGGCGGATAAGATACTTGAATACTCGGATATTAGCGTTGAATACGCCTACGGCTTCTACCTTAACGGCGTGTTTATGGGTGCAATGCTGGACAACACCGAGGTTGCGGCTACCCTTGACGGTATTCTTGCAAAATATCAGGAGATGTACCCCGAGGCGGAAATAAGCTTCAAGGACTCCCTCGAATACTCAACCGCAGGTCTTTACCTTTCGGGAAGTATTATTGATACAAACTGGCTTATCTCTCAGCTTACCAGCGTTAAGACAAAGGCAGGCTACTATATTGTTGAGGAAGAAGATACTACCGATACAATCGCTGAAAAGTTAGGACTTACGAAGGCTCAGCTTGAGCTTTTAAATCCGGGCTTCGGGGAAATGACTCCTGCACCAGGAGACAAAATAAAAATAAGAGACGAAATCCCCTTCCTTTCGGTAAACGTTACAGTAACCGAAAATTACAACACCGAGGTTCCCTTTGAGACCGAGTACTACAACGACAGCACCCTTTATTCGGGCGTAACACGAGTTACCACCCAGGGCGTGAACGGCGTCAACAACATTACGGCAAAGGTAACCTATGTAAACAACATTGAAACCAGCCGGAAAATACTGCGGGCAAAGATAGAGTCCCTGCCCGTTACGGAGAAAATCGCCCAGGGCACAAAGCCAACTCCCGAAATGTACTCCCCCGAGGACGCAGGCTACGGTAAGTTCATCTGGCCTACGGACGGCGGCTATGTAAGCGAATATACCGATTGGGACGGCGGCTATCCGGGTCATAAGGGACTTGATATATGCGCCTACTACGGAGCGCCGATTTACGCAGGCGCAAGCGGCACCGTAACCTTTGCGGGCGAGGACTACTGGGGCTACGGAAAGTATATCATAATCGACCACGGCAACGGCTATCAGACCCTTTACGCTCACTGCAGCGCCCTTTATGTAACGGTAGGTCAGAAGGTAACCCAGGGCGAATTTATTGCAGCCCTCGGTCAGACCGGAATGGTTACGGGACCCCACGTTCACTTCGAGGTACGGCAGGGCGATACAAAGCTGAACCCTGTTGATTATCTTGAGAAGCTTTACACGAAATATTAACAGCAAGGCGGTATGGAGTGCTTTTCCATACCGCCTTTTATCATATTCTCTTTTACTCCTCAAGCATAGCCAGAATCTGCGCCTTAGGTCTTGCGCCAACCGACTTATTGACAATTTCGCCGTTCTTCATCACCACAAGCATAGGAATACTCTCAACGCCAAATTCCACTGCAAGCTCCTGCTCGCTGTCAACGTTTATTTTGCCCACAAGGTACTGGGGGTTTTCCCTTGCAATCTCGTCAACCAGCGGAGAAACCATACGGCAGGGACCGCACCAGTCTGCATAAAAGTCCAGTAAAACGGGCTTTTCGCTGTTCTTTACTTCCTCAAAATTGCTTTTTGTTACACTTAAAACTGACATAGTTTTTTACTTCCTTTCTGATATTTAAACCGTTTTTCGGTTATAATTTATACAGTACAACCTACATAATACTTAGCCTGCTCCGCAAACATTTTTGCGTAAATTCCGTTCTCAATTTCCGCAAGCTCCTCATGAGTGCCGCTTTCCTTTATTGTACCCTCTGCGAAAACAACTATTCTGTCGCAGAACTTGCAGCTTGAAAGCCTGTGGGATATATAAACGGCTGTTTTTCCGCCCACAAGAGTGTTGAACTGCCTGTAAATCTCGTATTCCGCAACAGGGTCAAGGGCTGCCGTAGGCTCGTCAAGGATAACGACGGGAGCGTTTTTGTAGAGAGCTCGGGCAATCGCCGCTTTCTGCCGCTGACCGCCGGAAAGCTCCGTTCCGTTTTCGTCAAAGCTTTTGTATATCATTGTGTCAATGCCCTCGGGAAGCTTTTTTGCGTCATCAAGCAGTCCCGAAAGCTCCAGAACCTGCTCAATACTATCATTATCCGCCTTTTCACCGAAGGCGATATTCTCACGCAGGCTGAAAGCGAACAGCTGAAAGTCCTGAAAAACAACGGAGAACAGCTTCCGGTACTCCTCCTCGGAATACTCCTTTATATTAACCCCGTCAACGAGAATTTCACCCTCGGTAACGTCATACAGCCTGCACAAAAGCTTAATAAAGGTAGTTTTTCCTGCGCCGTTAAGCCCTACAATTGACAAATGCTCACCGGATTTTATCGTAAGGTTTATATTTTGCAGGACTGCCTTCTCCGAGCGTGGATATTTAAAGCCAACGTTGCGAAATTCAATGATATGCTCGCCGCCTTTTACCGGCTTATCCCCCTTTTCAAGGGCTTCGGGATAGTTCATAAACTCGATATACCGATGAGCGTAGGCGCATCTCTGCAAAATCTGCTGAACCGAGGTTACAACCCCGTAAAGGCTCCAGTACAGCGTTCCCGCCGCACTTACGCACATTGAAAAATCGCCTATTGTAATTGCTCCGGTAATAGCCAGATAGCCCATATAAAAGTAGCTTGTGCCGTCACGCAAAGCATTTGTTACGTCCATTCCGTAGGAATTGGGGCGCTGCTTTTTCGTGGTTTCCCGCCAGACGTCAATCTGCTTGTTGGCATAGTATTTCGCCTTTTTGCACATCATCTCTGCGCTGTCGTAAAGGCGGACGTCCTTGCCGTAGCGGAAATCAGAAAGCTGATAGAAAATATAGCCGAAAATGCGGTTGAATTTTGCAAGCTTCATAAAGCTTTCTCTGTCGATTTTATTATTTTTTGCATTAAGCACGGAAATTATAACAAGTGCAATCACCTGTACAGGCAGCAGAAGCGGGCAGGTAAGCAGAATAATTGCCGAAACGCTTAGCAGCTGTGCACCGCTCAGCACAAGAGCAAAAACCGAGTCCAGAATCCCCGTAATTCCGCCGCTGTACCAGCTCATTCCCTCCTTCGCCTTGTTAAGAGCGTCGAGCGCCTTCGGATCCTCGGTATGCTGAAAGTCCATTTTCATTGAATGACTCGCCATTTCAAGGTCGATATACTCGGAAAACCATTCGGAAAGCACTGCGGTTGCGTGATTGCAGGCGTTGCCTATAAGCCCTGTCAGCATCCTTGCGGCTATATAAATTCCTGCAATAATAAAGGCATTTTTAAGGTGCAGTTCCGTTTCCCCGCCGCTTACGATAAGCACCAGCTGGTCTATGATTAATTTCGCCATTATTACGTCTAAAAGTGTAGACGCAAGGGTTGACAGCAGCTTCAGCAGATAGATTAAAAACAGCGAGGGCTTGTTTTTCCATGCAGTTTTTGCAGCAAATTTAAGGGTTTCTAAAGTAATACGGGGCTTTTCAGCATTTTCCATCTTTTGCTTGTTTTTACGCATTTGCGGTCACCTCCCCGTCAACGTAATACTGCGCCTGCAAGCGGAACATTTCCGCATAAGCGCCATTTTTCTCCATAAGGCTTTCATGCGTTCCGTACTCCGCCAGCTCCCCGTCCTTGAACATAGCAACATTTTTGCAGAAGCGGGTTGAGCTTAAGCGGTGGCTGATGTAAACTGCGGTTTTGTCGCCGATAAGCTTGTCGAAATCGTTATAAAGCTTACTCTCCGCAAGAGCGTCCAGCGCCGCTGTGGGTTCGTCAAGCACAACAACGGGAGAGTTCTTGTAAAGCGCTCTTGCAAGGGCAAGCTTCTGCTTTTCTCCGCCCGAAAGGTCAACTCCGTCATCGTGAATAACCTTGAGAATTTCTGTATTTACTCCATTGGGAAGCTCCGAAAGCTTCTCCCCGAAGCCTGCCGCAATAAGACACTCCTCGGAACGCTTGCAGTCCGTCTGTTCGGGGGACTGCATTGAAACATTCTCGGAAAGCGGAAAGGCGAAAAGCTCAACCTCCTGAAAAACGGGAGCAAAGGCACGGTAATAACTTTTCCTGCTGTATTCCTTTATATTTATCCCGTTCAGCAGTATTTCTCCCTCAGTAGGCTCGTAAAGCCGCAGCAGCAGCTTTATAAACGTTGTTTTCCCCGCCCCGTTAAGTCCTACTACCGCAAGCCGCTCTCCTGCATTAAGCTTCAAGGACAGGTTTTTAAGAGCGTATTTCTCCGCCTTCGGGTATTTAAAGGATACGTTTTTAAACTCAAATTCGTAAGCAGAAAGCGGTTGCAGTTCTTTACCTCCGCTTTCCTTTTCTCCGCCCTCGAAGTCAAGGAAGCTTCTGAAATCGTCCACCTCTCTGCTTTTCGCAAGCAGGTTGCTTGCCTCGTTTAAGAGAGCGTTTATGTACTTGAAAAAGGTGGTGGAGCTTCCGATATAAAGGCTGAAATTACCGATAGAAACCGAACCCTGTGCGACTGAATATATAAGCCAGCCGTAAACCGAGCAAAGCCCCAGCGCCCATATTATTTCCGTCATAGTGGAGCTTCTCCACCAGATTTTTTCATTGGTTTTCTGAGCTTCGTAGCGCTCCGCCTTTATATCCCTGTATTTCCCGATAAGCCAGTCCTTAAGCCCGAAAAGCCTTATATCCTTTGCCGCCCTGAAATCGGTGGTCTGATTGCTCATATAGTTATCCCGCCGCCACCATTTTGCCAGCGGGTCCCATACTCTTTTCTTTGCCGCTTTGTTGGTCTTATTCTGGATAAAGAAGTTCAGAACTCCCAGCGCCAGCAGAACTACTGCCACAAAAATATTAAGAGAACCGAGAATTACAAGGCCAACGGCTATAACCGAAACTGTCTGCAAAAGGGAAACAATCGTTCTCTCCATTCCCTCAACGCCGCTGTCGTTGCTGCCGCAGGCGTTATTTGCCTTCTGGTAGCAGTCCATAACGTCCGGGTTTTCAAGATGCTCAAAATCAATCGCCATAACCTTTGCGTTCTTTTCGCCCATAAGGTCAAAACGGGTCTTTATGTACCGCCACCAAATATCCGTATTCTTGTAGGTGTTGAGCATGGTGGACGCCATCTGTATCAGCGTAAAAGCCGCCATAAGGGTTAGCAATTCGGCTGTACCCGCCTGCCCCGTTATCATATCAATAACGAACTTTGAAATAAAGCTCCAGAGGTAGTTCATCAGCGGTGCGCAGACTATTTCAACAGGGATAAGAAACAGGAATTTCTTCGAGCTTTTCATCATCGCCGAAAGAATCCAGCGGGTGTTGCTGAGAACGCCGTATTCCTTGTGTAGCGGGTTCTTGTTTTCGTTAGTTTCTTTATTTTTTCTCTTTTTCATTACTGCCCTCTCTCATATAGGTATCGTTTTTCAAATATCGTTCGTTTCGGCACTCGGAGCTGTAGCCGAAGCTGGTGGGCGGGCTCATAAAGTAGCGGGCAGCGGCAAGAAAGGCAATCAGCTCACAGCGGGAAATATACTGATAGATTTTTTCGCTGCTGTCGCCGCCGTTCAGGGTTGCCTCCCATATAAGCCCGATTTCGCAGAAGCTTTCGATTATCTCCCTTGCGTTTTCCCGGGAAATACCCAGCTCGTGCATAAGGGTTTCCCTTCTGAAGAACATTGTGCCGTCCCGTCCTGCCATAAAATATAAGGCTTTAAGGGCATTGGGCTTTGCAAGCACAGAAAACAGCTTCACATACCGCTCGTCGTATTTCAGCACCTTATCGTAGCCGCATTCCGGCTCGGGGAACAGAAAAACATACTGCAAATCCCCGTTGTTGCGGGCTTCCATAAAGCCCTCTCTGAAATTCAGACGGCTGTGATTGTCGTACTCTGACGTAAGCAGCTCCGGAATTATCGGCTCGTATCTTGGACAGCCGCATTTCGCCAATATAATCGCCTTGCAGATGCTGAAAGCCTCGTCGAAGATTTTCTCCTTAGGAACGGCATTGATATGCTTTAAAACCTTGTCGTAAATGGATATGCTCTCGTCCTTAAGCCCGAAAAGCTCGTCGATTGAAACCTCCAGCCTTTCCGCTATTTTCGGCAGAAGCGCTGCGTCGGGAAAGCTGTTTATCTCCCATTTGGAAACCGCCTGGGCGGAAACTCCCGCCGCCTCGGCAAGCTGCTCCTGGGTTATTCCCTTTTCCTTTCGTATTCTGCGAAGATTTGCGTTAAACGTATTATCCATTCCTGCTCCCCTCCTTTTTTACAGTATAGCACAAGTTGCTGTTGAATACAAGGTATTCTGACTTTAATAAATCAAATATAGGTTTAGTGCAGTATGAAATTCAACCCTTTCTTGACTTTTTCTTTCAGAAAAAATGTATTGACAAGAAAATGTGGGGTGTTATAATTGAATTATAATAATTATTGCAAAAATAATCAGATTTTTTCAAAAAATATGTCACCTTTCGGGTATAAAAGTTGTTATATATAATAGAGGAATGTTTGGCAGTAATTATGCCGGAAAGGGAAAGGAATTTACTATGAAAAAGAGATTTTTGTGCGCCGTTTTAGCTGCGGTTATGCTTTTATCCGCCTGTGACGGAAATGCGGGAAATGCTGCTGTGGCAGAACAGGAAGAAGCGGACGTTTTTGAAGCGCTTTCGGGGCTTAACTGGGATATGGATTATGAGGACGTACTTAACGCCCTCCCTGTTCCGAACTCTAAATACGAGGATAATGTGCGGGATATGGCGGGCATCAGCTATAATAGCGTTGACTTTTTCGGCTGCGATTCTAAGCTTGATATATATATCCAGAGCAACTACGGAAAACGTCAGCTTTACAGACTCGCCTTCAGAATAAATACTGACGATATAAGCGGCACTTATGAAAAGCTTAAGGAAATGCTAACCGAAAAATACGGAGAGTATGAGCAGAACACAGAGTTTGTGAGCTGGGAATTTATCGACGAAAATACCACAGTAAGTCTGAGCGACTGGGATAACGAGTTGGTTTGCAGCTTTGTGTATGTAAGAAAGCCCTTATCCGGATATTACGATACAACAACCGCTAAGAAAGAAGACCTGCCCGAAGAAGAACAGATAAAAGAGGAGCCGACAAAGGAAGAAAAGCCCGAAAATGAATTAAACTTACAGGAACTTACAATTAAAAGAGTACAAAAATCAGTCCATTAAAATCCCCGATAATGAGGGACTTCCCTTTTCCCACACGGTAAAGCCCGGCGATTACTACACAAAGCTTGTGGACGACAATACAATCTCCTTTGAGGACGTAGAAATAAAGCTGCGTGAATCCACAAGGGGACTTGCCGAGGGTAAGGACAACTGGGATGTTATAGTCAAGACAAAGTCGGCTGAAATGATAGATAACTCCCGGTTTTATTCTCCTTACATTATTGATACATATAATCCCGAATTTACCCTTTCCGTTGCTCCCAATAGGTCCTTAAAGCTCGAAACACTAAAAACCGCCTGCGCTATCAGCCCCGACAGCCAGCTCAGCAGCTTCATTACCGTCAACGGATTTATACGGAAAAGCGGAGAAACGGGACTTGGCGACGCCCAAAAGTGTACCTACGAAATCATTATCGACCCCGCCTATATGTACGGTATTCCCCTGCTTACAACCAACAGAGATGTACTGAATTTTAATATTAACGGCAAGGACATTACCGCAGATACGATTATGCTTGAAACAGACAGTGTAACGATGAAATACGTTGATGAGGCTTCTCCGCTTAAGAATATCGGCGAGGATTTTGTGTATGGAAGAATAGAGCTGTACTCTATCTCTCTTTCTTACTATAACACAACAAAAAACAAGCAGGAGGGCTATTACAAAAACAAATGCGGAATCGCCGATGTTGAAATATACACCGAGGATACAGCCGCCGCTCTTGAAAATCCCTATATGATGAGCATAGACAAGGACCCGGAAATGACGGCGGTGTATAATGCTGTCATAAACGAAAAGGATAAGCTTCTGACCGATGATACATACGGCATTGTACTGCTGGATATGGACTTTGACGGCTATCCCGAGGTGCTGCACACAAAGCTTCATACGACAGAGGACCGTTTCGGCTACAACTGGACTTCCGATATTGATATTTACAGGGTAAAGGACGGCGCTCTTAAGTATATCGACACAATTTACAATGTTCATCAGGCGGTTTATTCCGTTTCAAACCTGCTGGTACTAAAAACCCTTGAGGACGGCTCAAGGGCGTGGTTTGCCACAGGCTATAAGAACCGTGACACGGGAGCGCTTGAAGAAACCGACTACCTTTACACTCTTAATGGCGATAATCTCGAATACACCGAATTATTTACCTCAAAGCCCACCGGCGAACAGGACGAATACGGAAACTATGAATATAAATATTACTTTAAGGGCAGCGAGATTGTCCCCACCGTTATAAAAGATGAAGTAGATGAAAACAATCCTCCTATGTCCGACACCCACTACGAATGGAACGGGGCTTACTCCTATTTTGGAGAAATGTGGGAGCTGTACGGAAAGGCAAGAGAAAAATACACCGAAGATATTGAAATAAGCTACAAGATGTACAGCGACTGGCTCAGCAATATCTACACATTTGAAAAAATTGAAAAATACACCCTTACCGACCGTGAATTTTCCTACAATATTGCTTACCTTGTTGACGAGTTCTTCCTCGGCACATACAACAGCGCAGAACTCAGATACAACTACTACTTCTTAGGCGATTACGCAAAGCCCGTTATCTACCTTTACCCCGAAGAAGAAACCGAGGTTTCGGTTTCGCTTGACTTCACCTACGGCGGAGAGCTTACCTGCACATATCCGGAATACGACAACGGCTGGCAGGTTACCGCAGAGCCGGACGGTACTCTTTACGACAAGAACGGTGAGGAGTACTACTGCCTTTACTGGGAAGCCGAGGGCGGAGCAGATTTCGATAACAGCAAGGGCTTCTGCGTAAAGGGCGAGGATACAGCGAAATTCCTGCGGGAAAAGCTTATGTATATCGGACTTACGGCGAGAGAGGCTAACGAGTTTATAATCTACTGGCTGCCGAAAATGCAGGACAACGAGTATAACGTTATAACCCTCCACACCGCCGATTATGACAGAAGCGTGCCCCTTACCGTCTCCCCCGCTCCCGACACAAGTATCCGGGTATTTATGACCTACTACCCCAGCGAAAAGCCTGTTGAGGTGCAGGAGCAGGTACTCCCCCACTATGAGAGAACAGGCTTCACCCTTGTGGAATGGGGCGGAAGCGAGTATTGATATACTGTTATAAAAGTGCAGAAATAATGCTGCAATTAAATTAAACTGCAAAAGGAAAGCGCACAAAAATAAAAACGCCCGCAAATTCAATTGTTACGGATTTGCGGGCGCTTTCTTTGGCTATGAATTTGGTAAAACTGCACAAAATAATTTAAAATACGAAAAAATCATTGAAAAATATAGCAAAGTATGTTATACTAATAAAAGTATAATACTAAAGGAAGGGAGCAGCGAAATG
>JBJERM010000124.1:0-5843 GCA_051882315.1 Ruminiclostridium sp. | reverse complement strand
CCGATCTAAAGAACTGAAGATGTATGCAAACTACAAGGTAGTGCTTGAAGCCCAGCTGCTTGACGAAGGCGGCAATAGTATAGATAACACCATTTGCAGCGATTATATTATCTATACCAATGCAAAGATATTCACCGAGATGATTTCGGTAGGCTAATGGACAGCCCGCGGTATTCTGAAATGCTGCGGGCTGAACTTCTGCCAAAAATATTTTTATATCTGAAATATTGACTATTTCCGAAAATATGGTATACTTAATATATATACCGAAAAGGAATTGTATTTTATGAAGAAATGGGAATTTTTCGATAATCTGCACGAGCCTGTGTATGTTGCCGATATTGAGAACCACGAGCTTGTGTATATGAATAAATGGGCTATGCAGTGGTACGGCTTCTCCTCCCGTGATGAGTACGAGGGAAAAAAGTGTTACAGCGTACTCCAGGGCTGCAATTCTCCATGTACAATGTGCAATAATAAGGAACTGAAGGCGGGAGAATTTATTGAGTGGCAGTACTACAATCCGAAGGTGGATAAGTATTTCCTGCTTAAGGGCTCCCTGCTTGAGGAGGAGGGCAGGCTGTACCGTATCGAGGTTGCCATAGATATAACCGAGCAGAAGCGTCAGAGCGACCTGTTCAGAAATTATCAGGACCTTGAAATAATCGTAAATAACGGCATAAGAATTGCACTTAACGAGCCTGTTCCCGATAAGTCGCTGGATATTATTCTTGAATATATCGGAATGGCGCTCAACGGCGAGCGCACCTATATTTTCGAGCGCACCGAGGAGGGCTTTGACGATAATACATACGAATGGGTTGCTGCGGGGATAACCCCCGAAAAGGACAATCTGCGAAATCTTCCTCCCGAAGTATGCGCAAACTGGTACAGAAATTTCAGCGAAAGTAAAAATATAGTCATTGAGGATATTGAGGATATCCGGGAAAGCGACCCTCTGCAATACGAAAATCTCAAAAGGCAGAATATACATGCGATTGCAGTGGTTCCCCTGTATCTTGACGGAAAGGTGCTTGGCTTTTTCGGTATAGACAATCCGCCGCCCAACAAGCTTGAATACGCAACAAATATGCTCCAGATTATGGGATATTTTATCGTTTCAACCCTGAAACGACGCAATCTTGTAAAGGAGCTTCAGGATATGAGCTATTCCGACCAGCTCACGGGTCTTGGAAATCGCCGCGCTATGGAGGAGTATCTGGAAAAAATGAACCTTAACAATGGCGTGGGCGTTGTTTACTGCGATATTACAGGGCTTAAGCGGCTTAATGACGACGAGGGTCATTCCGCCGGTGATAAGCTTATCCGTGGCTGCGCAGACAGCCTTAAAAGCGCCTTCGGCGGGTACGGCGTTTTCAGAATAGGAGGAGACGAGCTGCTTGTTTTGTGCAGCAGCATAAGCGAGCAGGCTTTTAATGAGCATACGGCGCTTCTGCACAGGTCGCTTTCAGACCGCGGCCTTACTATGGCGGCAGGAGCGGTATGGCAGGAGAGTACAGAGGATATGTGCGCTCTTATAAAAGAGGCGGAGCGGCTTATGTACGCTGAAAAGTCGGAGTACTACCGTATAATGGGTCTTGACCGCAGGAAGTATTGATAAATTAACCCCGAAAATCCGTTCGGATTTTCGGGGTTATATTTATGCCTGTATCAGCCTTCAACAATAATTTTCAGTGTTTTTACCGAATACAGCAAATAGTTTTTTTATATTCTCGTTCCTGCGGTAAAAACACCTATACCGCAGTCCTCTCATAAAATATAATGTACGGCAAATTGCTGTTCAAGTATTTTTAAAGGAGAGATTTTTTTGACGGAAATAACCGAGTACCCGAACACAGGACCGCTTCGGGTTTTTGATATTGAGGCAATTTCTCTGCCTGTTGTGTACAACAAGTACGGCGACCACGACCCCAACGGAATGATATACGTTCTGAAACAGGATTCGGGGCGTATACGAAAAAGGGCGCTGGAGCTTTTCTCCATGCCTGTCCCGCAGCCTTACAAGAAGGTGCAGCCCCTTGTCATCAGAGCCAATGTGGGGGATACAATTCAGGTAAACTTCTATAACAGGCTGAACCGCCCCGCCTCCATTCATGTGCAGGGGCTTTGCTATGATGTTCTTACCTCAGACGGCTCAAACGTGGGCTATAATCCCGACACTACCACCGAAAGGCTTATCCGCCATATCTGGCACGCAGACAAAGAGGGAGTATTTCTGTTTTCGGATATGGGGGACACAAGGAGCAACGAAGAGGGAACAAACGTTCACGGACTTTTCGGCGCAATAATCGTAGAAGCCGCAGGCTCAAGCTGGCTTGACCCTGTAACAGGAAAGCCGCTGGACAGCGGTTTATTTGCGGATATTTACAATCCGGCAAAGCCCGCTTTTCGTGAATATGCCGTGTTCTTCCACGACGAGCTTGAGATAAGGAATAAGGAGGGGCAGCAGCCCATAGACCCACACACAGGGCTTCCCAACGGAACGACTGCAATAAGCTACCGCTCCGAGCCTATGCGAAACCGCCTGCCCCTGGACCCACACGCCGACCATACCGACACCGCCGAGGATATTTCAATGAGCTCCTGGGCTTACGGCGACCCCGCTCCGCCTGTCCTGAAGGCTTACGTTGGCGACCCCGCGAAAATACGGCTGATACACGGGGGAGTAAAGGAGACCCATGTTTTCCATCTGCACAACCACCAATGGCGGTTAGAGCCGAATGACCCCAAATCCACCATAATCGACTCTATTTCAATAAGCCCGCAGGAGTGCTACACTCTGGATATTCTGTACGGTGCAGGCAGCTTCAACGGAATGATAGGCGACGCTATTTTCCATTGTCACCTTTACCCCCATTTCCACGAGGGAATGTGGACTCTCTGGAGAGTTTTCGACCGATTGCAGGACGGCAGCGGCACTTACCCCGACGGAACACGGATTGAGCCGCTTATGCCTTTAAAGGACCGTCCGCTGCCTCCCGAAAAGGACGATTTGCACCCCGGATATCCGAATTTTGTGGCAGGAACCTTTGGCGAGGAGCCTTTGATTCCGCCACTTGGAGTAATTACTGAAAGCGGCAGGCTTGAAAGAGAGCCTACCCCTACCGAGAAAGCAAATTTTGTGGAGAATTTTGCTTCGGGAGCACTGTATACCGATACCTGCCCCTGCTGCACCGATAAAAAAATAAAGGTATTCGAGATTGCGGCGGTACAGGCGAAGCTCACCTATAACAAGTACGGCTGGCACGACCCGCAGGGTCGCTTTTTTGTCCTTAAGGAGGACGTAGAAAAGGTCGGCTCCCTTGACGAGTATATTCGCAGAGTTGAGTGGGGAGAGATATGTCCCGAGCCGCTGGTTATACGGGTAAATGCGGGGGACTGCATCGAAATCCGCCTTACAAACTTCCTGCCCGAATATATAGAGGGAAACGCTTTTCAGCTTAAAACTCTTACCGATATTGTGGGCTATCACATTCATCTGGTGAAGTTCGACACCATAGTTTCCGACGGAGCGGCTAACGGCTGGAATAATATTGCTGGTGCAAGAAGATGTGAAACGCTGATTGAGCGGTTCTTTGCCAACGAGGAGCTTAACACCGTGTTCTTCCACGACCACCTTTTTGCCAATATGCACCAGCAGCACGGCTTGTTCGGCGCACTTATCGTAGAGCCTGCGGGAGCGGAGTTCCTTGACCCGGAAACAGGGGAGTGCATTAAAAGTGGAACAAAGGCGGTTATCCGCACCGCCGACGGCAAGTCCTTCCGCGAATTTGCCCTGTTTCTGCATGATTTTGCGCTGCTGTTCGATAAAGACGGCAAGCCCCTGAATCCCCCGGAGCACCCCGGTTCAGCCGACGACCCCGGTGTAATGGGAATTAACTACCGCTGCGAGCCTATGCCCGAGCGGCTTAAAATTAAGAACGACCCCGCCCATATTTTCAGCTCCTACGAATACGGAGACCCCTGTACTCCGATTCTTGAAACCTACCCCGGCGAGCCGATACGCATACGTCTGCTGGACGGTGCCCACGAGGAACAGCACGTTTTCAATATCGAGGGTATGCCCTGGCGCAAGGAGATAACCGATATAATCTCGCCCCTTGTCCAGTCCCAGACAATCGGCATTTCCGAGGCATTCAACCTGCATATAAACGAGCCCTATCCCGCAGGAGATTATCTTTACTACTCCGGCGGTATTGACGATTTGTGGCTTGGTCTCTGGGGCATTATAAGGGCTTACGCAACCCCGCAGGAAAAGCTGCTGCCCCTGTGCGGCTTGCGCCCCATCTGCCCGCAAAAGACTCCGCCAAAAGGTGCAGTTATCCGCAGATTTGAGGTTGCTGCAATTCAGAAGAACATCGAGTACAACAGCTTCGGCGACCACGACCCCGAGGGTCTGATTTTTGTACCGCTGGAGCAGGCGAGGGACGTAATAAGCGGCAGAAAAGAGCCGATTCCCCTTATTCTACGGGCAAACGCAGGAGACTGGATTGAGGTAACGCTTTACAACCTTTTCGACCCGAATGTGCCGATAAAATTTAACGATTACCCTTCTGTTCCTCTTGATTTCCCTCATAAGCCGGGGAACAGGGTGTCCCTGAATCCGCAGTTCCTTAAATACAATCCCGTAGCTTCCTCGGGAATAAACGTGGGCTATAATCCTACGGAGCAGACCGCTGCCCCCGGGGAAAGCATAAAGTACCTGTGGCACGCCGACAGGGAATACGGCACGGTTCTGCTGAGCTCATACGGCGACCTGCGAAATCACCGTTATCACGGCTTGTTCGGCGCAATAATAATTGAGCCTGCTGGAGCGAAGCATTACAGCGGAACACGGGTACTGCACAAAAATTATAAGGAAAGCGCAGTTATTGCTGCGCCGGGGCAGGAAACCTTCCGTGAGTTTGTACTCTTTGCACACAACGGAATACGTTTGCTTGACCGGGAGGGCGCTCTCATAAAGACAACCGAGCTGGATATGGAGGGCGAACCGGGCGGACACGACGCTCCCGACCACGAGGACACCGGAGAAAAGGGCTACAACTACCGCTCCGAAAGGTTCTTCAACCGTCTTGAGCGAATCCCGCTGATTTCAAAGGTGTTTGACTCAAAGGTTCACGGTGACCCCGCAACCCCGCTGCTGAGGTCATACGTTGGAGAACGGGTGAAAATACGCTTGCTTATGCCTGCGGATAAACCGAGAAATATAAGCTTCCTGCTGCACGGCCACCGCTGGAAAGCTCAGCCCGAGGACCCGTTATCGTCGGATATTTGCGTGCAGGGCGCTATGAGCGTTGGTAATGTGTTCAACATTGAACCGGAAGAGACTAAATGCCGTGGCGACTATCTGTATCGCTCGGGCTCGCTGCGCTGGGATGTGGAATCGGGAATGTGGGGAATTTTCCGAGTAATGAACCGCAGTATCCGCTGCCGGTGTGAAACTGCCTGCCGGCGGGTGAAGATGTGGTGGGATAAGAAGCGGCAGAAGGAATGATAGTTTTGAAGTTAAAAGCCTGACGTATTTGATTGTCGCATGGTGGCTGAAATAACAATGTAGCCAAAGACAAAACAAAGCCCCGAAAATCCGTATAACAAAGGGATTTTCGGGGTAAATATTTTTATTTCCACTCAACTATTATTGCGTCTTATGGTTATCAGAAAGGCTCTGTTAAGCCATTCTTTGTTCTCTGTATTCTCAAAAAACAGGTGCTTTTCCTATGGGTAGAAGCGAAAAAAGCCGGAATAAGACCAAAGCAGCGAAGGCTATCTATACTAAATCCAATAAGATTTAAGCAACATTTCTTCACTTCAGCTTCATAAGG
>JBJERM010000123.1:0-21482 GCA_051882315.1 Ruminiclostridium sp. | reverse complement strand
AGCGCTTCCGTACAGGATATAATCAAGAAATTCAAGGCTCAGGGCGGCGATTTAGCCAAGCTGTACGAAAAAATCACAATCCAGCTCAACGATACTCACCCTGTAATCTCAATCCCCGAGCTTATCAGAATACTTGTTGACGAAAATGGCTTCGACTTCTTTGCAGCACTTGAAATTGCAAAGAAAACCTTCAACTACACCAACCACACCATTATGGCGGAGGCTCTTGAAAAGTGGAGTCTTGATATAGTTAAGGAAGTCGTACCGAGAATTTACGAGATAATTCTCCAGATTAACGAGGCGTTTATCGGAGAAATGTACAAGGCGGGCAAAATCCATTCCGAAATATACAAGATGAAAATTGTGGCGGGCGACCTTGTGCACATGGCGAGAATGGCAATCTACTGCTCAACCTACGTCAACGGCGTTGCGGAAATACATACCGAAATACTGAAGAATGACGCTCTTAAGGAGTGGTATCAGCTTTACCCCGAAAAGTTCCAG
The DNA here is from genome assembly GCA_051882315.1 of Ruminiclostridium sp. GTDB lineage: Bacteria > Bacillota > Clostridia > Oscillospirales > Ruminococcaceae > Ruminiclostridium_E. The sequence goes on along the minus strand of JBJERM010000123.1, from coordinate 20,978 downwards.
AACAAGACCAACGGCATTACCCCAAGAAGATGGCTTGCTCTTTGCAACAAGGAACTTTCCGCCCTTATAACCGAGCTAAACAAGGGCAGCGAGTGGGTAACCGACTTAGAGCAGCTTCAGAAGCTTAAGTGGTTTGCTGATAATAAGAACGAATTACAGCGCTTCATGGACATCAAGCACACAAAGAAGCTTCAGCTTGCTGAATATATCCGTGAGCATGAGGGCGTTGAAATCAACCCCGACAGCATTTTCGACATTCAGATTAAGCGCCTTCACGAGTACAAGCGCCAGCTTCTGAACGCCTTCGGAATACTTTACATCTATTTTGGAATAAAGGACGGCTCAATCAAGGATTTCCACCCCATGACCTTTATTTTCGGTGCAAAGTCAGCTCCCGGCTACCGCAGAGCAAAGGCTATAATCAAGTACATCAACGAGATAGGCAGACTTGTGAACAACGACCCTGATACAAAGGATTTGCTTAAGGTTGTTTTTGTGCAGAACTACCGTGTTTCCTACGCTGAGAAGCTTGTTACCGCCGCAGACGTTTCCGAGCAGATTTCTACTGCAGGAACTGAGGCAAGCGGTACGGGAAATATGAAGTTTATGCTTAACGGTACTGTTACTCTCGGCACTCTCGACGGCGCAAACGTTGAGATTGTTGAGGAAGCGGGCAGGGAAAATAACTACATTTTCGGCGCCACCGTTGAGGAGCTTGAGGAGATAATGAAGATTTACGACCCCCGTTATCTTGTTGAGCAGAACGATAAAATCGGCAGGGTAGTGCGTACTCTTATAGACGGTACGGTTAGCGACGGAGGAAGTGGCGATTTCAGAGAGCTTTATTTCTCTCTTATGGACGGCGCTTCATGGCATAGACCCGACAACTATCACCTTATCGGCGACCTTGAAAGCTATGTCGAGGCAAAGCTTAAGCTTAACCGTGACTATAAGGATAAGTTTGCATTTGCAAAGAAGTGCTGGATGAATATGGCTTGCTCCGGCAAGTTCAGCTCTGACCGCACGATTGCAGACTATGCAAAGGAAATCTGGAAGATAGAAAAGGTTCAGCTCTGAGAATAGCAAGAATGTGCGGGCAGGAAATCCTGTCCGCACTGTATATTTTACATAATTGTTAAATTTCAGACAACTTTCACATTATTGCCACTAAACTGTTTACGCCGTGAACTATAATTTCCTTTACATCAAATTAAAGGGGGAGAAAAAATGGGAAATCTGGGTTATTCGGGATATACGGCAGGCGCAATCTACCTTATGATAGCGCTTATATCCTTTCTCGGCTTCCTGCTTGAAAACGTCTGGCTTGCCTTTCGTAAGGGATATATGGATAACAGGAATATGAACGCTCCCTTTCTTATGGGCTACGGCATAACGATAATGGGCTTTTACACAGTCCTCGGTACACCCCGTAATATGCGGATTTGCGGAAATCCCGTTAATCTTACCGAAAGAGGGCAGATGTGCCTTTACTTTATACTGACGTTTATTCTTGTTTCGGCAGGAGAAATTGCTCTGGGTACGATTGTTGAAAAGACCTGCCACATAATATGGTGGGATTACTCGTCCCTGCCGCTTCACCTGACCCGCTACACCTCGGTGTTTACAAGTCTGGGCTTTACGCTTCTGATTACGATTTTCATGGACTGCTCCTTTGAGCCGATAATGAACCTGCTTATGAAGCCTGACCCTGTTAAGTCCTGTGTTGTGGGCAGGGGGCTTGTGCTTCTTATGGCAGCCGATATGGTGGTGAATATGACCCGTATGAAGCGCACCGGAAAGCTTAAGACGTTATGGAAGCTTGACTTTGCGGAGAGAAGCTTCTACTACTACAAGGACGGAGCATTGGTGAAATTCTGAAATTACATATAAAAATAAGCCCTGCGGAAAACGCAGGGCTGACTTTATATATTCCGTATTATACATTATGCATAACAATAGCATTCTTGCCTTTTCTCTTAGCTTCATACATAGCCTCATCTGCTTTTTCAAGAAGTAGGTCGTAGGACTTCCTGCCCGTAAAGCAGGCTGCACCGACGCTGTATGTGATTTTAACGTTTTTGCCGCTTATGTTAAAGCTTGTATATTCCAGGGCTTTCTTGAATTTGCCCTCAAACTCATCCTTGGTGAGTCCCGATATGTAGACGGTAAACTCATCTCCGCCGAACCTGCCCACAATACCGTCACGGAAGGCGGAGCGGATATAGTTTGAAACGGTTATAAGAACGTTATCACCTACAATATGACCGTAGCTGTCGTTGAAAATCTTGAAATCGTCAATATCAATCATTGCGAAATAGCCAGTTTCCTTTTCGCCGAGGGAGGAAATCGCCTTATTTACCCGCTTGATAAAAGCGTCACGGTTGTATGTCTGTGTGAGGGTGTCGTGTTCGATAAGCTTTGTCATTTCGCTGCGCTTCTTGACTTCCTCGGTAATATCCTGTATTCTGCCGAAAACGGCATCGATATTTCCGAATTCGTTCTGAACGCTGACATAGTAGGTCCTGCACCAGTTATATTCTCCCGTAACAGCCTTTGAGCGGTATTCGAGAGTTGCCTTGGTTGGCTTTACGCAGGCGTCCATAAGGCATTTTGTGAATTTCTCCACATCATCGGGGTGAACAAGGGAGGAGTTGCTGCGGTTGAAAAGCGTGTAGTTTTCAACAACTCTGCGCTCAATGCCGCCGTCCTTGTGGTGGGAGAAGATCATTGTATCGTTTGCAATATGATATTCAAACAGGAAGGCGGGGGTTGTCTCCTCGAAAATCCTGTATCTTTCGCTGTTAAGTACAAGGCTTTGCTCCAGCGCCTTGTACTCTGACATATCGTTAATAACCGTAAGGAAAACAGGGTATACGCTCTTGACAAAATCAACCTGCACGCCCTTTATCTGGAACCATCTGAGCTCTCCGTCTGCCCGTTTTCCTCGGCAGTCAACGCTGAATTCCCCGTGACCGTTAAGGGCGGAATAAAGCTTCCATGCGTCCTCCTCCACAAACATTGAAGCGGCGTCGTGGATTTTGTCACGATAGGTTTCTGGGGTGTAGCCGATGGTGTCGAGATAGTGGCTGTTCATATAAATTATATGTATAGTGTCCCGTATTTCGTAAAGGCAGATGCCCATAGGCAGCTTGTCGAGAACGGACTCAATTCCGCCTCTTCCTCCTGAAACAAGGCTTGAGAAGTTGTTAAGAGAATTAATAAGCATTGTTGCCTCCTGAACTAAATATATATCTTAATTAGTAAATAATCGGGTTAGAGCTATATATCTGTAGTAAATTATATCACAAAAAGTCAGCATAATCAACCGCAATTTTACAAATTTGTTTATTATTTCACAAATTTGTAGCAAATTCACTATATAAGCAGTTTTTACAAGCTTGTATATTAAGTCATAGAAGCACAGAGAAAAGCCCGCTTGGGCGGGCTTTATCTGCTTATAATTCAGGCTTTGATTACCTCGTAATCTCCGCCGTTATAGGCTCTTTTCATAGCCTCCAGAAATTCCGGTGTGCGCCATTTGTAGGTTACTCTGTCAACCTGACCGCCGTTATCCCAGTAGAAAGGCGCAATTCCGTAATCTGTGCAAAGCTTTACCAGCTTTTCAATAAAGAAAACGCAGCTGCTCATATCGTTTCCGCTGGCGGCATATTCGCCTATTATAACCGGAATGCCTTTTTCAACAAATTTTGTGTTGAGCTTTCCGATAAGGGTTTCCATCTGGCTTACCTCGGCGTCGCTGCCCCATTCATTCTGGATATTTGTTGTGCAGAACTGCCAGGGTGTGTAGTAATGCACCGAAAGAATCATTCTGTTTTCCGGGTCTTCAGGCATTGTAAACATAGAATTGCAGCAGCTTTCAATGTCAGTCCAGTAGCCTGCAATAAGCAGGTGACGCTTTTCGTTGTTTCCACCGCTTTTCCTTACGGTGTCAACAAAAAGCTGGTTAATTTCCGTAAGCAGGTCGTATGCCTTTTTCTGGCTCATGCCATCAAAGCCTACCTCGTTCATCGACTCGAAAACAAGGTAGTCGGAATAATCTCTGAATCTTTCGCATATCTGTTCCCATACCGCAACATAGCGTTCTGAGAAGAAATCAAAGTCGCTTGCGGCGGTTCCCACCCAGGCGCCGAATTTCTCATCACTGCCGCCGTCGTGGTGGATATTGATTATGGCGTACATTCCCGAATCAATAGCGTAATCCACAACCTCCTGAACTCTGTCCATCCATTCCGGGTCGATAACATTGTTTTCGTCCAGGTGGTCTCTCCAGGTGACAGGGATTCTTACCGAGCTGATTCCGTCCTCTTTAAGCGCCTCGAAAAGCTCCTTTGTGGCTTTCGGATTTCCCCAGAGGGTTTCGTCAACCTTCTCGCCCTCTGCCGGCGCTTCGTTCACTTTCCCGTCTCCGTCACGGTCGGCAGCGCATACGTCAAGGGTATTTCCCAGATTCCAGCCAAGTCCCATATCCTTTACAAGCTCCGCAGAGGAAATATCACGCATTTCTCCTGTTTTCGGAGTATCCTCTGCAATTTCAGCCGCTGCCGTGCTTGTTTCGGCAGAAGTGTCCGCAGAGGCAGCAGATTGAGGGGTACTGCTGCACGCAGAGGACAAAAGTATAAATCCGCAAAGCAGCATAACAATCAGTTTTTTCATATATGTTTTCCTTTCTTTCGGGCGCACCCGCTGAAATTATGTTTTTCAGTTTCAATATTATCATTTTATGGTTTAAAAGTTTATCATATTTGTTGCTTTTTTTATCTTTGTGTTGTATAATGTAATTAAAATCCAAAAAAGGGAAATCATATATGAAAATTAAAAATGCTCTTGATTATCAGCTGTATTTACAGAGGGAAAATGACTTTTTTCATTCGCCTTACAGGCAGGAGCTGGAATTTTACCGGCTCGTAAAAAACGGCGACGTGGAAGCGATAAAGGAGAACAGCCGCAGATACGGAAAGCTGCCCGAAAGCGGAAAGGGCGTTCTTTCGGAAAATCCCCTCAAAAACAGCCTTTACCACATGATAATCAACACCGCTCTTATAACCAGAACCTGCATAAACGGAGGACTTTCACCGGAAACAGCATATACTCTGAGCGATATATACATACGCCGTGCCGACGGGTGCAGAACGGCTGAGGAAATAAATAAGCTGAATGACGAAATGACCCTTGAATTTGCGGGGGAGATGAAAAGGCTGTCGCAGCAGGGCTGCTCTTTGGTAACGAAAAGGGTTATCAGCTATATATGCGGCAATCTCAGCCGTCCGCTGACGGCGGGAGGAATTGCAGAAGCCCTCGGCTACAACAGAAGCTATATTTCAACTCTGTTCAAAAAGGAAACAGGTATGACAATTCAGGGATATATAAGAGCAAAACGGATAGAAACGGCGGAAAATATACTTAGAGCAACAGATTTTCAGCTTTCGGATATTGCTCTTTCTCTTGGATTTTCCTCTCAGAGCCATTTTTGCAGAAGGTTCAAGGAGAAAACAGGTTTTTCGCCTAAGGCGTACAGGGATAAATTCGGTACGGGAAAGTAGTTTCCCATTTAAGGCAAAAATTTGACCGCAAATGTTGCAAAGACTGCAATATTATGGTATAATAAATATTAAATATGTTATTGCAGGAACTGAAAGGCGGTGCTGTATGGATATAAGAAACGGCGACCTGCTTGTTATGAAAAAAAGTCACCCATGCGGCAGCGACCGCATGCGGGTTCTGCGCTGCGGAGCGGATTTTAAGCTTCGATGCGAGGGCTGCGGTCATGAATTTATGACGCCCCGCTCAAAGTGTGAAAAGAAGATAAAAAATATTATAAGGGAGGCGGAGTCTGATGCTTGAAAAGCTTAAAGCCGCTGAGGAGCGTTATTCTGAAATAAATGAAAAGCTTATGGACGCCGGGGTTGTAAACGACCAGGAGCAGTATAAAAAGCTTATGAAGGAATATAAAACCCTTTCTCCACTTGTGGAGAAATACAGGGAGTATAAAAAGGCTGAAAGCGATTTCGCCGAGGCAAGGGAAATGCTTGACGAGGGCGGGCTTGACAAGGATTTGAAGGAAATGGCTCAGCTTCAGCTGGAGGAAAACAAGGAGCTTATTTCCCGGATTACAGAGGAGCTGAAAATAATGCTCCTGCCCAAAGACCCGGACGACGACAGAAACGTTATTATAGAAATCCGTGGAGGTGCAGGCGGCGACGAGGCGGCGCTTTTTGCAAACTCCATGTTCAGGATGTACACTATGTATGCACAGCTTAAGGGCTGGAAAACCGAGGTTGTAAACGCAAACCCCACCGAGCTTGGCGGCTACAAGGAAATAAGCTTCTCAATCGAGGGGGAGGGCGCTTACGCAAAGCTTAAGTATGAAAGTGGCGTTCACAGGGTTCAGCGTGTTCCCGAAACCGAAGCCCAGGGCAGAATACAGACCTCCACAATTACAGTAGCAGTGCTTCCCGAAATGGAGGAGGTTGACGTTGAGATAAACCCCGCCGACCTTGAGTTCCAGACCTACCGCTCCAGCGGCGCAGGCGGTCAGCACATCAACAAAACTGAGTCGGCAATAAGAATTATCCATAAGCCCTCGGGAATTATCGTTGAGTGTCAGGAGGAGCGAAGCCAGTATAAAAACAAGGATAAGGCGATGAAAATGCTTTATTCAAAGCTGTACGAGTCAAAGCTAAGCGAGCAGACGGAGAAAATAGCAAGCCAGCGGCGTATTCAGGTAGGCACGGGCGACCGCTCCGAGCGGATAAGAACCTACAACTACCCCCAGAGCCGAGTTACTGACCACAGAATCGGGCTGACTTTATATAAGCTTGAGCAGATAATGAACGGCGACTGTGACGAGCTTTTCGACGCGCTTGCGATAGCTGACAGAGCAGCAAAGCTTGCGGGTTCAGCCGAATAAAATCATTATATGTGCAAAGCGAAAGAAAGATGAAAATGGAAACTAAAATATTAAAGGCTGAGGTGCAGTCCGTTTTGGCGGCGGCTGAGCTATTAAAGGGCGGAGAAGTGGTTGCCGTTCCTACGGAAACCGTCTACGGACTTGCTGCAAACGCCCTGAATGTATCGGCGGTAAAGAAGATTTTCGAGGCAAAAGGCAGACCTCAGGACAACCCGCTTATTCTCCATATCAGCAGCGTTGATATGCTTTATGATATTGCAGGAGAGGTAAACCCTCTTGCTCTTACCCTTGCGGAGAACTTCTGGCCCGGACCTCTCACAATGATTTTCTCCCGAAAGCCTCATATTCCCGCAGAAACCTGCGGCGGGCTTGATACTGCGGCGGTTCGTATGCCGAAAAACAGCTTTACTCTTAGCCTTATAAGTGAATGCGGCTTTCCTCTTGCCGCCCCCTCCGCCAACATTTCGGGACTTCCCAGTCCTACCTGTGCCGACCACGTTTACCGGGATATGAAGGGAAAAATCCCGCTTATAATAGACGGCGGCGAGTGCAGGTACGGGGTTGAAAGCACGGTTATCTGCTTTGAGGGAGAAAATGGAGTGCGGATACTCCGCCCCGGAGCTGTTACAGCGGAAATGCTGAGGGAATACGCCGACGTTTCGGTTGACAGCGGCGTTCTGCAAATGCTTGAACCCGGGCAGAAGGCTTTATCTCCCGGTATGAAATACAAGCATTATTCCCCGAATGCAGAGGTATATATTATAGAGGGAAACAATGAGCAGATTGAAACGTTCATAAATTCCGAGAGTGAGAACGGCAAAACAGCCTTTCTGGGTTTCGGAAGTGAGAATGTAACGGACAGCTGTATTAAGCTTCCCTACGGAGCAACTGCCGAGGAACAGGCAGAAAACCTGTTTAAAAGCCTGCGTACAGCCGATGATATGGGCTGTACTGCGGTGTATGTGCGAATGCCCGAAAGGTCGGGAATGGGTCTTGCGGTTTACAACAGGCTTTTACGCTCAGCGGCATTCCGTATAATCAGACTATAAGTTCATATCTTATGAAAACATGAACAGGGAGAACTATGTTTTTTAAAGATGATTGTGTAATTGTGGGACTTACAGGTATGTCCGGCGCAGGCAAAACTACCGCCTGCGAAGCCTTTCGTGAGGCGGGATTTGCCGTAATCGACTGCGACAGGGCGGCAAGAGAGGTTGTGGAAAAGGGAAGACCTGCACTAAAAGTAATAGTAAGCGCCTTTTCCCCGGAAATACTTAATTCCGACGGAACCCTTAACCGCAGGAAGTTTGGAAATATTATCTTTTCCGACAGCGAAAAGCGGCAGCTTCTGAACGGGATAATTTACCCTTATATTTCCTATACTATAATATCGGAAATATGCGGCTTTCTCGGCGGCGGAGAAAAGCATATTCTTGTTGATGCGCCAACTCTCTTTGAAAGTGGGACAGACAGCCTTTGCGACCTTGTGGTAAGCGTTGTTGCAAACGAAAAGCTTTGTCTCAGCCGTATAATGTTCAGGGATTCTCTTACTGATGAACAGGCAAAAAACCGCCTTTCTTCCCAGTACCCGGCAGATTTCTACCGTGAAAAATCAGCCTACTGCGTGGAAAATACAGGTACGCAGGAGCAGCTGCGGGAGAAAATCCTTGCTATTGCCGCAGAAATTGGTGAGACTTATGAGAAAAAGTAGAACAAAACGGGCAGTTATTGCTCTGATTGTCATTGGGCTTATAATAGTTGCCTTTCTGTTCGGCGGAGAGCTTTACCGTAAGGGCGTTTACGAATACAAGAAATCAACTCACCCACTGAAATTTTCGGAATATGTGGAGAAATACTCTGATGAATACGGGGTTGATAAGTATCTGATTTACTCGGTGATAAAAACCGAGAGTGGATTTGATACAAAGGCGGTTTCAAATGTGGGTGCACGGGGTCTTATGCAGATTATGGAGGAAACCTTCGACTGGATAAGGTACCGTCTTGGCGATGATGAAACGGTTTACGACGATATGTTTGAAGCGGAAACGAATATCCGCTACGGCGCTTATCTTATAGATTATCTTGTGGATTATTTCGGAGATGTTGACGCTGCTGCGGCGGCGTATCATTCAGGAATAGGGGCTGTTTCCGACTGGCTTTCGGACAGCAGCTGTTCACATGACGGCAAAACCCTGTACAATATTCCAAGCAGCACTGCTGCACATTATGTTGATAAAATCAATAAAGCATTAGCAACGTACACCGAGCTGTACGGGCAGGAAAGGAAGTACTGATATGTCAAAAAACGAAAAGAAAGAAAAAAGGGAAGCAAAGGCTGAGGAGCTTAAGGAAAAGCTTTTCATGAAGCGCAAGGAAACGGGAATTGAACTCAGCGAGCAGGACATTGCCAAGGCTGATAAGTTCTGCGAGGGCTACAAGAAGTTCCTCGACACCGCAAAGACAGAGCGTGAGGCTTGCGCCGAGGCAGTAAGACTTGCGGAAAAGGAAGGTTTCAAGCCTTTCAAAAAGGGCGAAAAATACGCCGAGGGGGATAAAATCTACCTGAACAACAGAGGAAAATCCATAATCCTTGCAGTTATCGGTAAAGCGCCCATAGAGCAGGGCGTAAATATTGCTGCTGCTCATATCGACTCGCCCCGCCTTGATTTGAAGCAGAATCCCCTTTACGAAAGCGACGGACTGGGCTACTTCAAGACCCATTACTACGGCGGAATAAAGAAATACCAGTGGCCTGCAATTCCCATGGCGCTTCACGGCGTTATCTACAAGGCTGACGGAGAGCGGGTTGATGTAAAAATAGGCGAGGACGACGATGACCCGGTACTTGTCGTAACCGATATTCTGCCCCACCTTGCTGACGCTCAGTACAAGCGTCCTGCAAATCAGATTATAAAGGGCGAGGAGCTTAATATCCTTATCGGCTCAAGACCCTTTAAGGAGGACAAGGCGAGTGAAGCTGTAAAGCTTAATATAATGTGCATTTTAAACGAGAAATACGGCATTAACGAGTCGGATTTCGTTTCGGCAGAGCTTGAATGTGTGCCTGCATTCAAGGCTAAGGATGTAGGCTTTGACAGGAGCATGATAGGCGCTTACGGACAGGACGACAGAGTTTGCGCTTATCCTGCCCTTTCCGCAATCCTCTCCCTTAAAAACACTCCCGAAAGAACCGCAGTTGTAATTCTTACCGACAAGGAGGAAACGGGAAGCGACGGAAACACGGGACTGCGCTCGGCATATCTCAAGTACTTCATTTACGACCTTGCAGAAAGCTATGGCGTTAAGGGACATACCGTTCTTTCCGCTTCAAAGTGCCTTTCCGCAGACGTAAACGCAGCCTTTGACCCCACATTCCCCGACGCATTTGAGAAGATGAACTCCGCCTTTTTGAACAGGGGCGTGGTTGCCACAAAATACACAGGCGCAAGGGGAAAGTCCGGCACAAGCGACGCTTCCGCAGAATTTGTGGGAGAAATCAGACGTCTTTTCGATAAGAACGGCGTTATCTGGCAGACAGGCGAGCTTGGCAAGGTAGATTTCGGCGGCGGCGGAACGGTTGCTATGTATATCGCAAACCTTGACGTTGACACAATCGACGTAGGAGTCCCCGTGCTTGCAATGCACGCTCCCTTTGAAATTACTGCCAAAAACGACGTTTATATGGCATACAAAGCATTTAAGGTGTTCCTTAAGGGCTAATGCCTGTCTATTATCACTCCAAACGGCATAAACATATATTAACGTATAAGGTGTGCATTGGGGTGGTGTTATGCGGCGCAACAAAAGGCAGAATAAGGCGATTCGCTGCGCGGGAAGAGTTATGGTTTTTCTTGGTGCAGTATGCTTTGTTCTGCTGATTTGCTTTGAGGCGGCGGTTAGGCCGTCGCTGGAAAAGCTGCTCAGCTATAAATGCCAGATAACGGCGGAAAAGCTAATCTGTAACGCTGTTTTCGGGAATTTAAGCGGAGAGCTGGAGAACTGCGGCGATTTGATAAGCTTTACCTTTAACGAAAACGGGGATATAGCAGCCCTGAAAACAAATCAGAGCAAAATTAACAGCCTGAAATCTCTGATAAATGAAACAGTAAACAGCAGCATTTCGGAAATAGAAAATGAAAGGGTAAGTATTTCTCTGGGAACTCTTACGGGTATAAGCTACCTTTACGGAATGGGCTCAGAGCTTGAATTTCGGCTTGAGCCGCGAGGAAAGGCGGAAACCCGCCTTATAAGCAATTTCAAAAGCGCAGGAATTAACCAGACTATACACAGCATTACCCTTGAGGTTTCGGTGGAGCTTTCTCCTATGCTGCCCGGGTTCAATGATGAAATCGAGGTTGTTTCGGATTTTATTATCGCCCAGACGGTGCTTGTGGGCAGGGTTCCCGAGTCCTATTCAAATATTATTTTAGACGAGGAGTATTACAGCGAGCTTGCGGATTTTGATCTGTAATGTTCGTATGTAAAGATATTATGAACAAAGAAGCGGCAGAAAAAAGACTTTCAGAGCTTTACGATATTATCGAAAAGCATAACTACAACTATTATGTGCTGGACGCCCCCACCGTTGAGGACGACGAGTACGACGCACTTATGCGGGAGGTAAAGGCGCTTGAAAAGGAATATCCCGAGTTTGTAACGCCTCTTTCTCCTACCCAGAGGGTAGGCGGAATGGCGCTTTCTACCTTTGAAAAGGTTACTCACACCGTTCAGATGGGCTCCTTACAGGACGTTTTCAGCGAGGAGGAGCTTTTTGCCTTTGACCGCAGAGTGCGGGAGGAGGTTTCTCCCCGTTATACCGTTGAGCCGAAAATCGACGGGCTTTCTGTTTCACTTGAATACCGTGAGGGCGTGTTTGTACGGGGCTCAACCCGTGGGGACGGCTTTATCGGCGAGGATATTACAGCTAATCTTCGTACAATCAGAAGTATTCCCCTTAAGCTTAATAATGCACCTGAGTTCTTAGAGGTGCGTGGCGAGGTTTATATGCCAAGAAAGAGCTTTGCGAAGCTTGTTTCTGAGCAGGAGGAGAGAGGGGAACAGCCCGCTAAAAACCCCCGTAATGCCGCCGCAGGCTCCTTGCGGCAAAAGGACAGCTCCATAACCGCAAAAAGAAATCTGGACATTTTCATTTTCAATATACAGCAGATTGAGGGTAAAACTCTTACAGGTCATCATGAATCCATAGAATATCTGAAAGCCTTAGGCTTCAAGACTGTCGATGACAGGGTTTTTGACAATATAGAAGCTGCTGTTCAGAGAATACGAGAAATAGGAACAGAAAAGCTCGATTACAGCTACGACACCGACGGCGCAGTTATCAAGGTTGACGACTTTACTCAGCGGGATATTCTCGGCTCAACCGCAAAGGTTCCGAAATGGGCGGTTGCCTTTAAGTACCCGCCTGAGGAGAAGGAAACGACCCTGCGGGAAATTGAGGTAAACGTTGGCAGAACGGGCGCTCTCACTCCCGTTGCGATTTTTGACCCCATTATTCTCGCAGGCACAACAGTTTCCCGTGCCTCGCTTCATAATCAGGATATAATTTCTCAGCTTGACGTGCGTGTTGGGGATAAAATCGTTGTAAGAAAGGCGGGGGAGATTATCCCCGAGGTGGTAAGGGTTGCTGAACACGCCGAAAACAGCCAGCCCTATTTTCTCCCCGAAAACTGCCCCGTCTGTGGGCATAAGGCGGAGAAAAACGAGGGTGAAGCAGCGGTGCGCTGCGTAAATCCCAACTGTCCTGCTCAGCTGCTGCGCAGTATTGAGCATTTCGCATCCCGTGACGCTATGAACATTGACGGGCTGGGCGAGTCGATTGTAAAGCTGCTTTCTGAACAGGGGCTTATAAAAAACTCCGCAGACCTGTACTGCCTCAGGGAAGCAGATTTGCTTATGCTTCCGGGCTTCAAGGAGAAATCCGCAGGAAATCTTATTGCCGCAATAGAAAAATCAAAGGAAAATCAGCTTGACAGGCTTATTTTCGCCCTTGGAATAAAGGGAATAGGCAGACGCTCGGCAGAGCTTTTGTGCAGAAAATTCGGTGATATGAACAGTATTATGTCCGCTTCTGCCGAGGACATTTCCGCAATAGACAGCTTCGGCTCGGTGCTTGCTGAAAATATAGTCAGCGCCTTTCAGGACGAAACAATGATTGCTCTTATCGAACGTTTCAAAGAGTACGGACTGAAAATGACCTACGATAAGGCGGCGGCAGGCGATAAATTTGCTGGGCTTACCTTTGTTTTAACCGGAACTCTGCCGAATTTGAAGCGTGAGCAGGCAAAGGAAATGATAGAGAGTCTTGGCGGAAAATGTGCAGGCTCGGTTTCAAAAAAGACAAGCTATGTTGTTGCAGGAGAAGCGGCGGGAAGCAAGCTTACAAAGGCTGAGGAGCTTGGAGTAAAGATAATCTCCGAGGCGCAGCTTCTGGAAATGATTGAAAATTAAGGAAGATTATGAAAAAACTTGTTGTTCTTTTATGTGCAGTAATACTTGTTGGCGGGGCAGGCTGTTACCTGCTCGCAAATCACAGCGATAAGCAGGTTCAGCTTCCAAAGAGCTTTGAGGAAGCAAAGTCCGAGGAAGCGGAAGAGACGGAAAAGCTGAAAGCTCCCGTTGAATTTTCAAAAAACGGAAGCTTTTACGATACGGATATTTCTGTTGAGCTTACAGCCGAGGAGGGCGCTTCAATTTACTACACAACCGACGGAAACGACCCTACGGAGAATTCAAAGCAGTACTCCGAGCCTATTGAGATAAAGGCGCGTTCCAAGGTTACTGCCACAACAATAAAGGCGATAGCGGTTAAAGATGGGGAAATCTCTGAAATTGTTCATAAAAGCTACATAACAGGAAAAAATGTCTTCGACCGTTTCGACGAGTCAACCCTTGTTTTTGTGCTCTCTACCGACGAGTATAACCTGTACGACTACTATAACGGCGTTGCAACCGAGGGCGCAGTGCGTGACGAGTACCTTAATTCCGATGATTACGACGGCGGCGAGGTTTCATACGATGCCCCTGCAAACTGGTCAATCGGCGGCAGGGAAAGCGAGCGGGATATGTACGTTGAAGCCTTCACCTCCGACGGTGAACAGATTATAAGTCAGGCGGCGGGCGGCAGAGTGGTCGGCGGCGCTTCAAGAGCCGTTTCTCAGAAGTCATGGCGGCTTATCGCAAGGAATATATATAGCGAGGGAAAGTTTAAGTACCCCTTTTTTGAGGGCAACGCCGATTCTTTCGGCAATCTTATAAACCGCTACGACCGCATAACTCTCAGAAATAACGCAAACGACCGTGAATTTGCGAGTATCCGTGACGAGCTTTCAATGACTCTTGCTTCGGAAACGGGCTTTCCCGATGTTCAGCGTGCGCGCCCCGCAGCGGTTTTCCTGAACAGCGAATACTACGGCTTTTCATGGCTGCATGAGGCATACAGCAACGATTATCTGGAAATGGAATACGGCGGAATCAAGGAGAATTTCCGCATAGTCGGCTCAAAAGAAAAGGAAGTGGAGGGAGACGACGAGCAGAGCGTGAACGACTGGAATCATCTGCTGGAGCTTGCGGAAAGCGGGCTTACGGACGAGAAGAATTTCAGCGAGTTCTGCGAGCTTGTGGACCTGGACAATTTCCTTAAATACTACGCAATCCAGATTTATATTGATAATAAGGACTGGCCGGGAAACAACTATAAGGCGTGGCGCTATTACCCCTCGGAGGGCGAGGTTACAGAAAGCCCATACCTTGACGGAAAGTGGAGGCTTCTGCTGTTTGACGCCGAATTTGCATGGGGACTGTACGGAAACGGCTATAAGGACAATACTCTTAATAATGTGCTGACAGGAAACCACATGCAGGGCGAATCGCTGCTGCTCAGAAAGCTTCTTGAGCGGGAGGATATGCAGCAGGCATTTGCGGCGGAAATATGCGACCTTATCGGCGGCTCATTTGCCGCCGAGCATGTTCTTGAAACGATAGAAAAGCTGATTGAGGAATGTGATACCGAATGTATGTACGCTCTGAATAACGGCTATACATCCACATGGGCTAATGAAAACACCTTTGCGGACAGCCGACAGCAGATACGGGATTTTGCTGAAAAGCGCCCGACTGTAATGCTCCGCAGCCTTTCAAATCAGTTCGGCTACGAGCAGGAATACTATAACGTTAAGCTTTACAATCCCGTAGGTGCAGAAACCTGTCTTAACTCCCAGATTCTGACTTCCTCGGGAACTGCAAGTGCTTCTTATTTTAAGGCAGTAAGCGTCACTGCACAGACTAAGCCTTATGCGGGGTATGAATTTGACCGCTGGGAGGTAAACGGCGAGGTGTACACAGATGAAAAGCTTGAAATTTCCGCTTCAATGGCTGATGAGGAGGGAAATATCACAGTAACCCTTTATCTTAAAAAGACTGCGGTTGACGCAGCTCCTGTAATAAGCGAGTTATATACGGCGGGGGAGGGGGACTGGATTGAAATATACAACCCTTCAGACGATGCTGTTTCAATCAGCGGATACTTCCTTTCCGATGATGAAGATGATTTGAAAAAGTGGGAATTTCCTGCCTGCTCGGTCCCTGCAAAAAGCGTACTTACAGTTGTCTGCAAAAACAACAAGGAAACCTCGGCGCTGCATAAATATCAGACTAATTTCAATCTGAAAACAGGGGAAACCCTTTATTTCAGCGATAAGGACGGCAATATTATTTCCTCTGCAAGAGTTGTTGTTATGGACGAGGATAAGTCCATTACCCTTGGAATTGACGGAAAATACAGGATAGGGTCTGTTACCGAGGGGTATCATATAGAAGAATAAAAAAACTCCCGAAGAGTAAATCTTCGGGAGTTTTCGACATATAACGTAAATTAAAGTGCGTCAGCAATTTCGTAGATAAGTTTCTGAGTCTTTTCCCAGCCGAGACAGGGGTCTGTAATAGACTTTCCGTAAACGCCATCTTCCGCCTTCTGACAGCCGTCCTCTATGTAGCTTTCAATCATAAGACCCTTGATAAAGTCGTAAAGGTCTGCGGAGTGAGTCTTGCTGAAAATTACTTCCTTGGCAATTCTTGGCTGCTCGTCGAACTTCTTGCCCGAGTTGGAGTGGTTGCAGTCAACGATAACCGAGCGGTTTACAAGGTTCTTTGCGCAGTACATCTCGTGGAGAAGCTTTAAGTCCTCGTAATGGTAGTTGGGAACGGTGTTGCCGTGCTTGTTTACATATCCTCTTAAAATTGCGTGAGCGTAGGGATTGCCGGTTGTGTTTACTTCCCACCCTCTGTAAAGGAAGGTGTGGTTGCTCTGGGCTGCAATAATAGAGTTGAGCATAACAGTGTAGTCGCCTGCTGTGGGGTTCTTCATACCGCAGGGAATATCCATACCGCTTGCTGTAAGTCTGTGCTGCTGGTCCTCAACGGAACGGGCGCCGATAGCAACGTAGGAAAGCAGGTCGGAAAGGTACCTGTAATTCTCGGGGTACAGCATTTCGTCAGCGCATACAAGACCTGTTTCTTCAATTGCTCTTGTGTGCAGCTTTCTTACAGAGATAAGACCTTCAAGCATATCCTCCTTCTTTGTGGGGTCGGGCTGGTGAATCATGCCCTTGTAGCCCTCGCCTGTGGTACGGGGCTTGTTGGTGTAAATACGGGGGATAATGAAAATCTTGTCCTTAACCTCCTCCTGAATACGGGCGAGCCTTTGTGTATAGTCCATAACCGGCTCTTCCTTGTCTGCGGAGCATGGACCGATAATAAGTAAAAATCTCTTGTCCTCACCGGAAAAGATATTGCGTATCTCCTTGTCCTTTTCCTCCTTGATTTTGGCTACCTTTTCGGTAAGAGGATACATTTCCTTAATCTCCTTCGGGATAGGCAGCTTTCTGTTAAAAATCATTCCCATTGTTTTTTGTTTCCTTTCTTTTAGTGCATTTATTTTGATTTAGCGCTTTTATCTTTTGTCGCTTTTAATCGCTGAAATTTTATTCACTTATAAAGCAGACTTCTGAAAAGTCTGCTTTACAAATAATGCCAAACAATTAAAATTCTTCTTCCTTGTCTGCCTCTTCGATTTTTTCCTCGAAGAACTTGTCAAGCTTCTGAAGGGAAGCGCTGAGAAGCTTATACTCTTCCTTGTCGAAGCAAGCCTTTACGGTCTTTGCAAGGTCGCTGTGATACTTCTTGTGGGTTTCAAAAGCCTTTTCTCCCTTTGCGGTAAGCTTAACCCTTACTGAACGTCCGTCGCTTACGCAGCCTGTCTTTTCAACAAACTTCTTTAAAACAAGCTTGTTTACTGCAACTGTTGTGGAGGGTCTGGTGATGTCCAGTTTGAATGCAACTTCGCTGATTGTAGGACCGTCGCTGCCCTTTGTGAGCTCCTTGATACATTCGATGAGGTGAAGCTCGTTGATTGTGAGGTTGAGTGTTCTTGTGCTTTGGAGCGTCATATCTTCAAGCTTCATCATATTGTGGTAAAGCTTCAAGAGCGCCTTGCTGAGTTCTAATTCTGCCATGATAATTCTCCTGCCTGTTACGTCATGCGTAAAAATGAAATAATTCGGAGCTTTACGCCCCTTTGATATCCGGTTGCTATTTCTATATTTCTGTATAAGCAGCTGGAAATTAATCCATACCGCTTAATTAATTTAATTATATCACAACATTTATATTATGTCAACACCAAATTTGAAATATTTGTGTCAAAAACGGTAAAATTTACTGATTTATTTATTGAAATGTAAACTCTGTTGTGGTATAATTAAATAAGTAATTTCATACCACACCGAAAGGATTCAGCGTTATGAAAATAGTTATTACAGACAGCGATACTGTAACAACAGGCGACCTTGGCTTTTCCTGCTTTGCAAAGTACGGAACGGTTATCCGCTACGGAATTACCGAGCCGGAAAGAACGATTGAACGCATACGGGAGGCGGATATTGTGCTTTGCAATAAGACGCCTATGACCGCAGAGGTTATGTCTGCTGCTAAAAATCTTAAATATATAGGTCTTTTTGCTACCGGCTGGAACAATGTTGACACAGGCTATGCCGCAGCCCACGGAATAACCGTTTCAAATGTACCCGGCTATTCTACTGACGGAGTTGTCCAGCTCACCTTTTCTCTGATTTTTGAAATATACGGTAAAGTTAGCCGTTATGTGCAGTCCGTAAAGCGGGGCGACTGGATTAATAGTCCTACGTTTTCCTATTTTCCATATAAAATTCTTGGAGTTTCCGGAAAAACAATAGGAATCGTGGGATTTGGCAGTATAGGAAAAAGCGTGGCAAAGGCGGCTAAGGCTTTCGGTATGCGGGTGCTTGTTTATACAAGAACGCCGAAAGAGGACAGTATCGCAGAGTTCGTGGATTTTGATACCCTGCTCAAAGAAAGCGACATAGTAACCCTTCATTGTCCTCTCAATCCCGCCTCCGAAAAGCTTATGAATGCTGAGGCTTTCGCAAAAATGAAGCAGGATTCTGTGCTTATAAACACATCAAGAGGACCGGTTGTTGACGAATACGCTTTAAGGGACGCGCTGCTCAGCGGTAAGCTTTTGGGTGCAGGTCTTGACGTGCTTGTCTCTGAGCCTATGACGGCGGACTGCCCGCTTCTCGGTATAGAAAACTGCATAATAACGCCCCATATTGCATGGGCTGGCTTTGAAACGAGAGAGCGGCTGCTTAAAATAGCGGAGGAAAACTTAAGTGCGTTTATTTCGGGTTCGCCTATAAACGTTGTGACAGGTTAAGGAGGAATGAAAATGGCAGTATCAGAGGCTATCGAAAACTACCTTGAAACCATACTTGTTTTGTCGAAAAAGAAGCCCGAGCTTCACGCAGTTGACATCTGCGCAGAGCTCGGCTATTCAAGACCCACTTTGTCTGTGGTTCTGAAGAAAATGCGGGACGAGGGGCTTATAATAGTTGACGATTTAAACCATATCGCAATGACCGAAAAGGGCAGGGAGATTGCCGAGGCGGTTTACGAGCGGCATACAATCCTTGCGAAAATGCTTATGTCATTCGGCGTAAGCAAGGAGGCAGCCCAAAGGGACGCCTGCAAAATGGAGCACGACATAAGCGACGAAAGCTTTGAGTGCATAAAGAAAATTATTGGAAAGAAGCCTGATTAAATGGGAAAAGAGCTTAAAACAAACGCTATGCGTTTTCTTGACAAATCGAAAATTTCTTACACCGTGAATACCTACGAGTGCGACGAGTTCATAGACGGAGTTACTGTTGCAAACGCTCTCGGTCAGCCCGTTGACGTTACCTTCAAAACCCTTGTTGCAAAGGGAAAAAGCGGAAGCTACTACTGCTTTCTGCTGCCGGTTGACAAGGAGCTTGACCTTAAAAAGGCGGCGAAAAGCGTTGATGAAAAGTCGGTTGAGCTGCTTCACGTCAAGGATATAAACGCAGTTACAGGATATGTCCGGGGCGGCTGTACGCCTATCGGAATGAAAAAGCAGTTTATGACGGTTGTTCATTCCTCTGCGGAAGCTCTGCCCGAATTTTATATAAGCGGCGGCAGGGTAGGAACGCAGATTTGTCTGTCGCCCTCGGCGCTTGTTAAGGCTATCAGGGGCAGGTTTGCGGATATACTGCTCAGCGAGTGATAATTATTTTCATATAAAATAACCCGTGAATTTTTTCACGGGTTCAGCTTGTCGGAAAAGCTATATTTCAGGCTGTCGAGAAATCGTCAGATGCAAGGAAACCCCATAACGGCTAGGCTTTGTGCCTGCCGTTATGGGGTTGACGACGCAGATGGCGGTTTATCGACAGCCTGAGTCAATACCAAGGCTTTTCAGAACTATTTTTCCCACGTTGTCAAAGCCCTCCAGCGTACCCAAGTTCCTCGGCTCAGCCTCGTTTCCGTAAACGAGCAGCGGCACATACTCCCTTGAATGGTCTGTTGAGGGCGTCGCAGGGTCGCAGCCATGGTCGGCGGTTATAATCAGAAGGTCGTTCGCTCTCATACTGCCCAAAAAGTCGCCCAGCCATTCGTCAAACTCACAGAGTGCCTTCGTGTAGCCTGCTGCATCGTTTCTATGACCGTAAACCATATCAAAATCCACAAGATTTGTAAAGCAAAGACCTCTCCAGTCCTCCTTTGCAAACTCTGCCGTTTTCGCCATTCCGTCCTTGTTGTCGGCGGTACGCACAAAGCCGTTAAGTCCTTCTCCTGCAAAAATATCGTTGATTTTTCCAACTCCGTAGCTGGTGTAGCCCTTTTCGCAGAGGGTATCGAGAATAGTTTTTCCTGTTGGCTTAAGGGAGAAATCGTGGCGGTTCTTTGTCCTTGTAAAGGGATATTCGCCGGTAAACGGGCGGGCGATAACTCTGCCAACGCCGTGCTCGCCAACAAGAATTTCACGGGCAATTTCGCAGTATCGGTAAAGCTCCGCAAGGGGCACAACCTCCTCATGAGCGGCAATCTGAAAAACGCTGTCCGCAGAGGTATAGACGATAAGTGCGCCGGTTTTTAAATGCTCCTCGCCGTAGTCCTTTATGACCTCCGTGCCGGAATAGGGCTTGTTGCAAAGCACAGCTCTGCCCGTTCTCTCCTCAAATTCTCCGATAACGCTTTTCGGAAAACCGTGGGGGTAGGTAGGGAAGGGCTTAGCGGAAATTATTCCCGCCATTTCCCAGTGTCCCGTAGTGGTGTCCTTGCCCTTTGAAAGCTCTTTTAACCGTCCGTAAACCGCTTTTGGTGCAGTAACAGCACCACCGTAGCCGTTGCCGTCGATATTGAAGATACCAAGCTCCCGAAGATTAGGAATATTCAGCTTCCCCGTATCAAAACAGGCTTTAAGGGTGTTGCTGCCCTCATCGCCGTAATCCTTAGCATCGGGCATTTCGCCGATACCCACGCTGTCCAGTACAATCAGAAAAACTCTTTTTGCCATTAAGCCTCACTCCTTTTCACAAAGCGCCTTAACTCCTGAGCTTGTGCCTATTCTGTCGCAGCCCAGATTTAAAAATTCCTCCATATCCTCTTTTGTGCGGATACCGCCTGCCGCCTTTATTTT
>JBJERM010000122.1:0-70915 GCA_051882315.1 Ruminiclostridium sp. | reverse complement strand
TCCCGAGTGGCCAAAGGGGGCAGACTGTAAATCTGTTGCGTTTCGCTTCGGTGGTTCGAATCCACCCGCTTCCACCAATCTTCAACCGCAGAAATCTCTGCGGTTTTGTTTTTATATCCGGAAATTTGCGGCAATCCGCAGGAAAGGACACCCAAATGAAGCTTCTCCACACCTCCGACTGGCACTTAGGGATAACCGCAGGAAAGCGCTCCCTCGCCCCAGACCACCGCTTCTTTTTAAGTCAGCTCTACGAAATAATAGAGCGTGAAAATATCGGCGCAGTCCTCCTCTCGGGGGACGTTTACGACAGCAGCGTTACAAACGCAGACACAATCGAGCTTTACAACGAGGCGGTAACGAAAATCTGCCTTGACCTTAAATGCCCGATGATAATAATTGCTGGCAACCACGACAGCGGACCCCGCCTTGCCGCCTGCCGTAAGCTCCTTAAAAGCGCAGGTCTTTTCGTTACCGGAAAGCTGACCCGTAATATTGAGCCTGTTATGCTTGATGACGGGCAAACAGCGGTTTACCCGATTCCCTTCTTCAACCGCGACGAGGTATGCGCTCTTTTCCCCGAAAAAAGCGAGGAAATCCGTACTACCGAGGAGGCTTTTGTGGCAGTCTGCAATAATATCCGTGAAAGTATGGACAAAAATATCCGCAATATAGTCCTGTCCCACGCTTACATAACAGGCGCAGAGCTTTCCGAGTCGGACACGGCTGCAAGGGTAGGACAGGCAGCCGCCGTTTCAAGGCAGGTCTTTGAAGGCTTCGATTACGCTGCTTTAGGGCATATCCATAAGCCCCAGAAAGTTGCAGATAACGCCGAATATTCCGGAAGCCCCATGAAATTCTCCTTTGGCGCTGAGGAAAAGCAGGAAAAAGGCGTTGTAATAATTGATACCGAGGATATGAGCCGCCGCTTCCTGCCGGTTTCGCCCCTGCACGACCGAAAGACCATAAAGGGCAGCTACGAGGATTTGATTACAATGGAGGATATTGACGACTGCTTCATAAAAGCCGAGGTAACCGACCGTATGGCAGGTATTGCGCTTTTTTCGCAGCTTTTAGTGAAATTCCCCCTGCTGCTTGAGCTTAAGGGCATAAGCGGAGAGGGAACGGGAAGCGCCCTTGCTATAACCGTTGACGAGCTTGAAAGGCTTGATGAAACTGAGATAATGAAGCGGTTCTTGTCCGAAAACCACGAGGGCTATGCTCCCAACGAAAGGCAGCTTGAAATATTCAGGAAAGCCGTAGAAGAAGCAGGAAAGGAGAGCGACCGCACATGAAGCCCGTATCGGTAAGATTCAGATGCTTCGGACCTTACATGGAGGAGCAGTTCATTGATTTTGAAGAAATATCAAAAAGCGGCATTTTCCTTATAAACGGAGAAACAGGCTCGGGAAAAACCACAATTCTTGACGCAATCTGCTACGCTCTTTACGGCGTTTCAAGCGGGGGACTCCGTGACGAGGGGCTTGAGGTTATGCGCTGTAAGCTTGCGGAAAAGAAGGATATAACCCTTGTGGAATTTGTTTTTGACAGCGGCGGAGAGCGGTATAAATTCACCCGTTCCCTAAAGCAGGGCATAAAGAATCTGAACGAGGACTGCGGCTGTATGAGGCTTGAAGAGGGGGTTTTCGTTCCGCTGCTTGAAAACCCGAAGAAAACCTATGTAAATGCAAAGGCAGAGGAAATAATCGGGCTGGATAAGGACCAGTTCAGACAGGTAATAATCCTGCCCCAGGGAAAATTCGAGCAGCTTCTTGTGGCAAAGGATAAAGCACCTATTCTTACAAGCATTTTCCGTGCGGAAAAATGGGACAGAATCGTAAATATTATAAAGGAGCAGATTAAAAGTCGCAAAGCCGCCCTTGACGCCGAAAAGGATATGATAAGCTCAAGACTTGCGGGGTACGGCTTTGAGAAAATTGAGGAGCTTGAAGCCTTTGAAAAAAGCCTTTCGGAGCAGTTATGCCAAAAACAGCAGGAAGAAAAAGCCCTTAAGGAGCAGTACGAGCAGGAGGAATCCGCACATCGGCAGATGCTTGTTGAAAACAGGGATTTTGAGGAACTGGATAAGCTGAGAGACGCTTTTGAGAGCTTGAAGGTGGAGGCTTCTTCCTTTGAGCAGGAGGAATTGCTGCTTGACAAGGCGCTTGAAGCGGCGAAAATTAAGCCCGTTTTTGACAGCTATTCAGCAGCCGCAAAGCAAAGCAAAACCGCCCTTGAAAACGCCGCAAAGGCAGAAGAAAAGCTCTCTGCTAAAAACAAAGCTTTTTCTCAGGCGCAGGCGGCAATTGAGGAGCATAACAAGGCTCTCCCCGAAATCCGCAAGGCACAGGAGAATATAACAATCTATTCCGGCTTGCGTGAGGTTTACCGCAGCCTTTCCGAGAAAAAATCGGAGGCAGCGGCAGCGGAAAAAGCCCATAAAACCGCTGCCAAGGAAGTGGAAAGGGCGGAAGCGCTGTACGGCAGACTTGCCGAGGCGCTGAAAAGGGCTATGGCTGAGCAGGAAACAGCTATCGAGGAGCTGAAACAGGCTCAGCAAATCTACAACGAGAGCATAAGCGGTCAGCTGGCAAGTGAACTTAAGGAGGGCTGCCCCTGTCCCGTCTGCGGAAGCGAAAGCCACCCGAAGCCTGCGGCTTTCTCCGAAAGAAGCATTTCCAAGGAGGAGCTGGACAACTGCTTCAAGGCGGTAAACGAGGCTCATGAAAGCTTCCAGAGCGCTGAGACTGCCAAAAAAGAAGCAGAAAACAGGCTTGGTGAGGAAAAGAAAAAGGCGGAAACGGCAGCAATCCAATGCACAAAGACAAAAAGCGAATACGAAAGCCTGCAAAAATCAAGAATTGAGGGCATTGACAATCCGGAGCAGCTTGAAAATGAAATAAAACGGCTCACAGACCTTACAGAGGAATACAGCAGAACCGGCAGCCTTCTTTCGGAAAGCTTTTCCGGAGCCGGTGCAGACCTGAAGGCGGCTGAAACCGAGCTTGAAAACTGCCGTGGGAACGTACAAGCGGCACAAAAAGAGCTTGAAGCGCAGACAGCATTGTGGCAGGAAGCCCTTTCCACCTCTCCCTTTGAGGGCAGCAGCGATTTCTCCGCAGCGCTTCTGAAACCCGAGGAAATCGACAAACGTCGGCAGAAGATAACCACCGCCAAAACCCGCCTTGCCGCCGCAAAGGAGCAGTACAGCGCAAAGGCGGAGACGCTTAAGGAAAAAGGACGCCCCGACGTGGCTTTGCAGGAGGAAAAATGCAGCTGCCTTTCCGAAAACCTTAAGAAAATTTCCGAGGAAGCGATAACGCTGAAGCTGAATCTTGCAGAGGCTTCAAAGGACAGCAGAGAGCTGAAAAAGGCGCTGGAGCACCACACTGCGGAATCTGCAAAGCTGGAGGAGGACACGATTTTCTATGAAAAGCTGAACCCCCAGCGCACAGGGCTCAACATCAAGAACTATGTCCTCGGCGTTATGCTGGCAAGCATTGCCGCACAGGCGAACAGGCTGCTCAAGGACGTTTACGGCGGGCGCTATCAGCTTTACCAGACCGTAGGCGAAAAGGGAAAGGTAGGTCTTGAGCTTGAGGTTTACGACGCTGAAAACGGCAAGCGCAGAAGCGTTACAACCCTTTCCGGCGGAGAAAAATTCTTTGTGGCATTAAGCCTTGCTATCGGTCTGTCAGCAGTTGTCCAGGCACAGGGAACAGGCGTAAGGCTTGAAGCCATGTTTGTTGACGAGGGCTTCGGAACGCTGGACAGGGAGACTCTTAAGGACGCTATCGGTATTCTTAAAAGCGTTCAGGAGACCAACGGAATTGTTGGAATAATCTCCCACGTTGAAAGCTTAGCCGAAACAATCCCCGCAAGAATTGACATTGAAAAGGGCGAAAAAGGAAGCCGCTGCCGTATGGTTACGCCGTAAAAGCAGAGATTAAAACAAATTTCATCAGAAGCAAAAATTTTTCTTGACTTTTGTTTTCGGATATGCTATAATAAATTCTCGACAGAGTCTTTGGGTTGCTCCCCATTGACGTTATTTTGAAAGTAAAGGCGGTGACAGCATGAAAGACGGTATCCATCCTAACTACGAAGCGACAACAATCAAGTGCGCTTGCGGTGCTACTTTTGAAACCCGTTCCACAAAGAAGGACATCAAGGTAGAAATCTGCTCGAAGTGCCACCCCTTCTTCACAGGTAAGCAGAAGCTTGTTGACGCAGGCGGACGTGTAGATAAGTTCAAGAAGAAGTACAATCTCGGCAAGTAATTGTTTCGCAGAGAAAACGAACCGCAGGAATTTTCCTGCGGTTTTTGTTTTTTGCGGCGGCGGAGCCGCCGCAAAATCTCCTCCTCTCCACCGCCTCAATTGCCCCATATAAAAATATTGACAAACCCTTTACTTTGGATTATAATAAAATTGGCGTTACAGCCAAATAAAGAAAGGACGGTTTTTTATTATGAAGTATGTATGCGACCTTTGCGGCTGGGAATACGACGAGGCAGTGGGCGATCCCGATAACGGAATTGCGCCCGGAACAAAGTTTGAGGACCTTCCCGATGACTTCGTGTGCCCTCTTTGCGGAGCAGCCAAGGACTCCTTCTCCAAGCAGTAATTATTGAATTAAGGCAATACAGCACAATTATTGCCTTAAAGCACAGCCGGTATATGGCGTCTCCAATTCAGCAGTATGCGAATACTCCGAGCAGGCTAACTCTCATGTATTTGAGAGTAGCCGCCGGGCAGAACTGCCGGAATGGGAGCCTTTGCCGGCTGTATTTTTTTGCGGAAATTTGCTGTATGACTGTAATATTTTTGCAATTTGCATAAAAACCTACCCGATTTTTCTATACAAAAAATTAACGTTATATAATGACAATAAAGGGAAAATATGCTATAATTACTTTATGCGCCGCATAGTATAAGCGCATAAATCGTAATTCAGAGAGGTAAAGATAATGAGAAAATCAGGAAAGGCATTTCTATGCCTTGTTCTGGCGGCAATTATAGCTGTGTCAGGCTGCCATGAAGCCGTTGTCGTTCAGAATGGCAATGTATTGTTCCCCGAAGAGGAAGTTATCGCAAGCGAGGATTTCCTTTACGATGAGCCGGAAATTACCGAAGCGGAAACTGATATTGACGATAACACAATGCTTCCCGCCGAGTATGACGTTTTTTCCGATGAGGATATAATTACCCCCGAAAATACGCCTCAGCCCGAAGTAACCACAGCGCCCGAAGAATACGGAGCAGGCGCTTCAAAGACTACTGCAAAAACAACGGCTAAGACAACCGCAAAAACAACCACAGCTGAAACCACTGCAAAAAAAACCACGACCACAACCACAGCCAAGAGAACAAAGGATACAATCACAGCTACGGCGCATGTCAGCGGCTACCGCGGCGGAAAAAGCTATCCCGAAATCAAGCACGACCTTCAATATATGCGTAAGCTCAATACCGACTTTATCGGCTGGCTTACTATCAAGGATACTCCCATAGATGTTCCTGTCGTTCAGGCTACCGACAACAAGTTCTACCTTGAGCACGACTTCTATGGCAGATACGACTACACAAAGGTTGGCACAACCTTTGCCGACTGCCACGTTCCCGTTACAAAGACCAACCGCCCCGACAACCTTATTATTTACGGTCACAATATAAGAACAGGCGTAGGTCTTGCGAAAATCACGAACTACTACCCCAACAGATACGGCAGCCTTGATTTCTACTTAAAGCACCCCACAATCACGTACGAGTCCGTTTTCGGCGGTGAAAGCACATACGTTGTATTTGCAGGTATGTTCGTAAACACCCAGACAAAGTACGGCGACGTTTTCAACTACTACAAGTACCGTAATTTCAAGAACCAGGGTACCTTCTATAAGTATTTTGAGGCAGTATTCGACCGCAGCGTATTCTATAATCCTGCTGTAAATATCGCTTATGACGATGAGTTCCTTACCCTTTCAACCTGCTACTATCCTATGGGTATGAACGTTGACACAAGATTTGTTCTCTATGCAAGAAAGCTTCGTGACGGCGAAAGCGCAAAGATTGACGTCTCCAAGGCCTACATAAACAAGAGTCCTCTTTACTTCCAGTATTATTACAAGGTAAACGGCGGCAAGTGGGCAGGAAGAAAGTGGTCAAAGTCCCTTATGCAGGGTTACAGCAAGTGGCTTAAGGAGCAGGAGGAAAAGGCTGCCGCTTCTTCAACCAATACCACATCAACCACCAAGGCAACCACAACAAAGGCGACAACCACAACCAAAGCGACAACAACCAAGGTTACAACCAAAAAACAAACCTGATATATCCATAAACAATATCCGCACCGAAAATAATTTTTCGGTGCGGATATTTTTTTCAGAATTTTAAAAAGCCCTTGACAAGTAAACGCTTGTTTACTATAATATAGGTAAACAAGTGTTTACCTAACAGAGCTAAGGAGGAAGTATGGAAGATAAAAGCAGTATAACCGCTCTTATGTCCGCCTTTGTGCGGGCATATCACACCGAAACCGCAGAAAACCCCGTATTCTGCGACAGCGCCGCCGAAAAGCTGCTGCTGCCGGAAGAAAAGAAGCAGATAGCAAGCTACATACTGAGCGGAGCAGACTTTTTCGCCCCCGAGGCAAAGTCAAAAACCGAAGACAAAGCCGAGCTGCTTGACTTTATCATCAACACCCAGCTTGCGCCAACCCCTGTTGCAAGGGCAAAATACTGCGAGGAACGGCTTAAAACCGAAATTCTAACCGGTACAACTCAGTACGTTATTCTTGGGGCAGGATATGATACCTTCTGCCTGCGGGAAAAAGAGCTGATGAAGAAGCTTGCCGTATTTGAAGCCGACCACCCGCTGACCCAGCAGGATAAGCGGCAGCGGATTGAGCAGGCAGGCTTTGAAATCCCCGATAATCTGCGCTTTGTGCCCATAGATTTCAGCAAGGATAGCCTTAAGGAGCAGCTTATTTCCGCAGGCTTTGATATGACCAAAAAGACATTTTTCAGCCTTCTCGGGGTAAGCTTCTACCTGACCGAGGAACAGCTGCGGAAAATCCTCTCGGAGATTTCTGAAATATCCCCCGAGGGAAGTACTATTGTTTTCGACTACGGGGACAGCGACCTGCCCTTTTCAGAGGTGCGGCGAGTAAAAAATATGCTTGCTATGGCGGCGGCAGGCGGCGAGCCTATGAAGTTTTTCTGCGACAGCGGCAGGCTTTCGGAAATTCTGGAGGATTACGGCTTTAAAATCTACGAGGAACTTACTCCCGATGAGATTGACGGGGAAATTCTCGGAAGCTCGGATATTACCGCCTTTGAGAATATAAGCTACGTTACCGCCGTTCTTAAGGGTGCAGGATATGTAAATACCAAAGAAAAGATACTCCGGACGGCTCTGCGGCTGTTTGCTCTGCGGGGCGCTGACAGCGTTTCGGTGCGGGATATTGCGGGAGAGCTGGGAGTAACGCAGGCTGCACTTTACAAGCATTACAAAAGCAAGCAGGATATTTTTGACAGCATACTTCACCGAATGGAGCAGCGGGACGGGGAGCTTGCAGCAGAAAATCACGTTCCCGCCGAAAACTGCAAGGACGGCGAGAAGCCGCCGAAAACCTCTCCCGAGGCTTTCAAAGCCTTTACCCTGTCAATGTTCCGATACTGGACAGCAGACAGCTTTGCCGCAGATTTTCGCAGAATGATTACAATAGAGCAGTACCGCAGTGCCGAAACAGCAGAGCTGTACAGCCGATACCTCTCCGCAGGACCGCTGTCCTACTGCGAGGACTTTTTCCGTGGTGCAGGCTGCAAAAACTACAAGGAAAAGGCGCTCCTGTTCTATTCGCCCATGTTCTTGCTGATAAATCTTTACGACAGCGCAGAAAACAAGGGGGAAATTGTTACTGCCCTGAAAAGCCATATCAATAGTTTCATAATTGAGGACTAAAAATGAAGTACGAAAAAAGCGAAAAGTATATTGCGGTTCCCGGAATGAAAAAGGACCTGCACGATAATCTGCCTTCCCGAGCTTCTGCTGTCCTGGACTCCCGAGCAGCTTGACTACATACAGGATATTTCTTACTGGCAGGAGATAGTAGCCGCAAGCTACGCCGAGGTTGTTTCGGTTTACGAAATGGAGAGCAACGATGAGGTCTGGGCTGACTGGCTTAATCAGGACGACGAGTACGCCGCAGGAGACAGAAAGACTATGGAAGCAGGAGGAGGAAAGTATCTTAATTTTATCGGGATTGTGCTTAGGAAGAAGTAAGAAAAAACATCGTGTCTTACGGCACGATGCTTTTCGTTCAGATTAATCTGTCTAAATCTCTTTTGCTGTATATTAATCGTCTTACCTCCATTACGTCATCAATCACGACATAAAAAACAGTATAATTCCCAACGTAAATGCGATAGTATGTGTCTTTTCTGTTCTTCTTTGATTTAAAAGGCTCGAAAGAAAGCGGCATTTTCAGTCTTTCAAGAATAGCTTTTTCTACTTGGTTTATCAGCCTTTCGGCAGCCTGAGGATTGTTGAGCTGGTTTGAAATATAGGAAGCAGCTTCAAACAAGTCCTCCGAAAACAGCGGAAGATACCTCAGCTTATAGTTTTTCATTCAGCCTCCTGCGTACCTCTCCGAAAACTTCCTCGTGGGACAACCGCTTATCTGAAGCATCCGCAAGCCTATCCGCTTCATCAAGCTTTTCCTCCACATTCTCTGTAAGCCGTGAATACTCTTCAAGGCTCATTACAACCATAGCTCCATAGCCATTCTTTGTAAGGTAAACAGGCTGCCCGCTGTTTACTACGCTTTCTATTTCGGGAAATTTATTCCTAAGGTCGGAAACTGGTCTTATCTGAATCATATATATGCTCCTTTCGACAATCTATTTTTTCTCAATTTTATCATAATATTATCCGAATGTCAATAAAGAAACATAAAAAAGCCCGACTTGTAATCGGGCTTTCTGGGTGCCGAGGCACTCTACTGTATTTTGAGGTCAAAAAGATTGCCGCCTTCGGGCAAAAAAATCGCCCCAAGAAGATACTTGAGGCGATAAGGGGTGCAGCGTCACGCTGCTTGTGCTGGTGTGACAAAATAGATTGCGGGGTGCATCAATATAAAAATAAAGCCCGACTTGTAATCGGGCTTTCTGCGTGCCGAGGCACTCGGTTGGTTGGGCTAACTGGATTCGAACCAGCGGGTGAGGGAGTCAAAGTCCCTTGCCTTACCACTTGGCGATAGCCCAGTATTGCCGCAAGCTGCGGCGATTAAACAAAAAGGGGCTTGGCTTAGCCCCTTTTTCATTCATTAAAGCTCAATCTTTCCGTAGAGAGAAACGCTCTTTTCAAGGTCAACGGTTTCCTGTGAATACTCAACAGGCTCGGACTGGGTTCTCTTGTACTCTCTCTCAAAGGAGGTGGAGAAGCCGGAGGACTGACGGTAGCTCTTGCCTGCGGAGGAGGGTCTGCCGCCTCTGCGTCTGTCGTTTCTGTCCTTGTTGTAGGTGGGCTTTGCCGTGGAGGAGATAACAACCTTTCTGAAGGGCTCTTCGCCGATGGAATTGCTGTAAACTCCCTCGATTTCAGCAACCTTGCTGTGTATGATTCTTCTCTCATAGGGGTTCATAGGCTCGAGGGTAATTCTTCTGCCCTGCCTTAAAACTCTGTTTGCAGTCTTGACAGCCAGCGCTTCAAGGGTTTCCTTCCTCTTTGCTCTGTAACCGTTGCAGTCAACGGAAATACGGCAGTAGGATTCCTCCGCCTTGTTGCTTGCTAAGATTGTGAGGTACTGGAGGGAGTCAAGGGTTTCGCCTCTTCTGCCGATAACAACGCCAAGCTTGTCGCCAACGATGTCAAGCACAACGGTATCTCCGTTTACCTTTGTTTCGATTGTGAAGCCTTCAAGACCTAAGGCTGTGAGAATTTTTGCAAGATACTTCTGAGCGTTCTTTACCTTCTCGGTTTCAAGAACGTCAACTCCTTCGGCAGCAGCTGAAACGCTCTGTTCGGGCATTTCTACAGCCTCGGCAGCAGGCTCTTCCTTTTCAGCAGCAGGAGCGGTTTCCTCCGCCTTGGGTGCAGGCTCAGCGGCGAAAGCGCGTACCTTGAACTCGCCCTTTGTGCCGAAAAGCTTCTTAACGGGCTGTTCAAGTATTTCGTAGTCAATGTCGCTCTCGGCGATACCGAGGGCAGTAAATTCGTTTACAGCCTGTTCCTTTGCTGCGTCAAGTGTCTTAGCAACATAGATTTTTTCCATATATTTCAGATCCTTTCATAATAATCAGAAATCGTCGTCCTCAGGCGCTTCCTTGTACTCCTCGCCGTACTTTTCGGCGTCGGCTCTTCTTGCCGCTTCAAGCTTCTTCTTGTTAAGCTCTCTTATTTCCTTCTGGGTAAGCTGTGAAATGCGGTCGGTTCTTTCTACTGTGTTTCCGTCTGCGTCAACCTCAACTATTTTAGCCTTGCGTTCTGTTTTTGCAGCCTGAGCTTCCATTTTCGCCTTTGCTTCCGCACGGATTTTATCAGCGGGCCAGAACTTGTTCGTAATTACGAGCTGAATGATACCGAACAGGTAGGAAATTGCCCAGTAGAAACCTGCTCCCGCAGGAACGGTAAAGGAAATCCATAGGGAGATAAGAGGCATTATAAGCATCATTATCTTCATGCTTGCGCCCTGCTGAGCCGCAAGCTCTGGGTTCTGCTTTTCGTTGTAGCGCTGGGAAATATACATCTGAGCCAGAGAGAACAGGAAGGATATAATAGGAATTATTATAAGGGTGTTCCATGCCCAGCTGGGCTGCTCTCCAAGGTTAATAATGCCAAGGAAGTAGATATTGTCGCTGAGCTTTTCAAAGCGGTCTATTGTTTCCCCTGGCAGCGCTGTTTCTGCCTCAAAAAGACTCTTAGACGCATCCGGAAGTCTATCATAGCAGTTGAGGGCACGCAGCTCGCGGTAAAGGGACTCCGCACGATAGTTCATATCAATTGAGGAAAGAGCATTTCTCATCTGATTTGAAAGACGGGTATTTCCGTAAAGAGCGCTGAGCTTAGTGCTGTCCGTTGCGATAACGCCAAGCTTTTCAAGGTCAGCGGCAGTAAACTCTACGGTTTTCTTTACTTCGTCTATTTTGAAATCGTTATCGAGAACAACACGGTTGTTAGTCTTGACGTCCTTGCCGTTTTCGTCCTTTACGGTAGTTTCAACGTAGGAAATATCCCCGCCATTAAGGTATTCAAGAACAACTGCGTAGTCCTCGGGACTTGACATAATTGTCTGGGTAAGGTCTATTTTTTCCGCCGTTGTTACAATAGCGCTTATGTCTGCGGAGTTGAAATGCTCCATGTGGGTCATAGGCTTGTAAACAACGTCGATAACTCCGAAAAGGATAAGGAAGGTAATAAGCATGGTGCCGCAGCCGCCTGTGGGGTTGTAGCCTTCCTTCTGGAGCTTTGTAAGCTCCTCCTGCATCTTTTCCTTGTCATTTCTGTACTTGGTCTGAATTTCCCTTACCTTCGGAGTAAAAAGCGCAGAAACCGCCATATTCTTCTGCTGCTTCAGGTTAAGAGGAAACATTGCCGCCTTTACAATAAGCGTAAAAATAATTATAGCCCAGCCGAAGTTCTGGACAAGAGCGTAACACGCCCACATAATATATCCAAGGGGCGTACCTATCAATGAATATAACCAGTTAATTTTAAATCACCCTTCTGTTATTCCGCACTGTTTGTTTAGTCTTTATCTTCGCCGCTGCGGTCTGTTCCCTTGTGAAAGAAATGAAACTCCTCCGGAACGGGGTCATAGCCGCCGGCGCTGAATGGGTTGCAGCGGACTATCCTCTTAATGGTGAGGTAGCCGCCCTTTACTGTTCCGAAACGCTTAAGGGCTTCAATCCCGTAAGCCGAGCATGTAGGATAAAAGCGGCAGCAAGGCGGCTTCAGCTTTGACAATGTCATACGATACAAGCGTATCAATCCGATAAACAGGTATTTCATAAAGCAGCTTTGTTGTCCATAGGCCTTGTCAGCCCTTATCGTTGTTATTCTGCGGGGGTGCAACAAGAGGCAGGAGCCTTGACTTCATAAGTCCAAGCTCCTGCGTCGATTTAAGCGACGCGGTTTTTGTTCTCGCCACGAAGATAAAATCATAACGCTTGTCCGTAAGCTCTCTTAAGTCATGGTCGAAGATACGGAACGCCTCTCTTATAACCCGCCTTGCGCGGTTTCTTACAACCGCCTTGCCGATTTTCTTGCTTGTTACAATGCCGCAGCGATTTCTGCGGCGCTTGTTCTGCTTAAAATAACAGACGAAACCGTAATTAACTGAGGTTTCGCCTTTTTTAAACAGAAAGCGGAATTCACGGTCCTTTTTTATACTGTAAAAACCCTTGGAAAATTCTCCCATGGTTTATCAGTATGTTAAGCGCTTTCTACCCTTTGCGCGTCTTCTTGCCAGAACCTTGCGGCCGTTAGCTGTCTTCATTCTTTTTCTGAAGCCGTGCTCCATCATTCTCTGGCGCTTCTTAGGCTGATATGTTCTTTTCATTTTTTATACCTCCGTTTTTATTCTTGCATGGGAGCATAGTACTCCCTTTATGCTTAGCCATATTATTATAAACAAAAATCGCCCCGTTGTCAAGGGGTAAAAATCAACTCGGTACTATTTTTATAAGAAATATTTAAATTTGCCCCTTAAAATTCCTGCCAAAAAAATATTTTTTTATTTTTTTAGGGCAGTATTTTCCCCCGTTCCCGCAGGATTATTGCATTCCCCCGTTAAAAACGAGCCTTCTTTTGCGGCGGTTTTGTGCAATCCTACGAAAAAGCAATTCCGCTATTTACAGCGGTCTTTAAGCGTGCTATACTTAACAAGCCAAAACACAAAAGGGCAGTACTGCCCCAAAAGAAAGGACGTACATTATGAAGAAAAGATTATTTGCAGGTATGACAGCCCTTGCTGCGCTTGCTGCATTCGCATTTGCAGGCTGTTCAGGCTCAGGAAATGCAGAAACCACTACCACGGCAGGACAGAACACTGAAAGCGCCACCGAAACAGGCAGCGCAGACCAGTCTTTACAGAAGGTGCTTGACAGCAAGCAGCTTATCTTAGGACTTGACGCTACCTTCGTTCCCATGGGCTTCACCGACGAAAGCGACCAGATTGTAGGCTTTGATATCGACGTTGCCGAGGAAGTATGTGCAAGACTCGGCGTTACCCTTGTAAAGCAGCCTATCGACTGGGCAACAAAGGAAACCGACCTTGAAGTGGGCAAGATTGACTGCATCTGGAACGGAATGAGCGTAAGTCCCTCCAGAGCAGAGGTTATGAACCTTTCCGAGCCCTATATGAAGAACGATATGATTTTCGTTGTTGCAAACGGCTCCGACTTCAAAGCTTCCTCTGACCTTACAGGCAAGAATGTTGCTGTTCAGAACGGCTCAACCGCTCAGGAAATCCTTGAAGACTCCGACCTTGGCAAGACAATGACAATTACCGCAATTGCAACCAACGTTGAGGCTTTACAGCAGCTTGAGGTTGGTCTTGTTGACGGCGTTTTCCTTGACTCCGTAGTTGCAAACTACCTTATTACAGCAAACGGCAAGGATTACAGAATCCTCCCCGAAACTCTCGGCGAGCAGGAGGAATACGCAATCGGCTTCAGAAAGAACGACTGCGCTCTCCGTGATAAGGTTCAGTCAATCCTCAGCGAAATGAAGGCTGACGGAAAGCTTGGCGAAATCTCCACAAAGTGGTTCGGTTCTGATATTACAACTGTAAAGTAATAGAGATTTTATCCGAATAACAGCAGCAAGCACCCGAAAAACCTTTGGTTTTTCGGGTGCTTTTATGCAAATCTCGTTTTTTTCGTCTTTTCTATTGCATTATCTTAAATTTTCTGATAAAATAGGAATGTCGCAGTAATATGTCATCATATTACCGCAGAAAAACGAAAGGCAAAGGCTTATGAGCGGCGAAGATATTTTAAAGGTAACGGGGATACTGCTTGAATATATGATACCGACCCTCAAGGTTTTCGGGGGAACGCTGCTGTTTGCAATCCCGCTTGGAATGATAACGGCAATGCTGAAAATGTGCAAATTCAAGCCGATTTCCTGGCTGACAAACTTATATATACTTATAATGAGGGGAACGCCCCTTATGTTACAGGTTATAGCGGTGTACTACGCTGTACCTTATATAAAGATGATTGAGGGACTTCCTCCCTTTCTCGAAAATTTCTTCGGACTATTCGATATAAGGGACGAGAACTATATGTTCTACGCCGTGCTTACAGCCTTTACCCTTAACTACGCCGCCTATTTTGCGGAAATCTTCCGTGGTGGAATTGAGTCTATACCGAAAGGTCAGTACGAAGCTGCGGCGGCTCTCGGCTTTACAAAAAGGCAGACCTTTTTCCGTGTAATCCTCCCACAGGTTATAAAACGGATAGTTCCCGCTTCTTCCAACGAAATAATAACCCTCGTTAAGGACACCTCCCTTGCAAACGTGGTTTCCTACGCAGAAATTACTCTTAAGGCAAGGCAGCAGATGCAGGTGTACAGCTCACTTGTACCGCTGTTTATTGCAGGCGCCTTCTATTTCGTTTTTGCAACAGTTCTCACCTTTATCTTTAACTTTATCGAAAAGAAGCTTGACTATTACAGATAAGGAGGCTGCGAAGTGGCAATACTTGAAGTCAGGAACATTTCCAAAAGCTTTAACGGCGTTCAGGTTTTAAAGGACATATCATTCAACGCAAAAAAAGGACAGGTTCTTTCAATAATCGGCCCCTCGGGAAGTGGAAAATCAACCCTTCTGCGCTGTATAAACCAGTTTGAACGGGCGGACAGCGGTACTATAACAATATGCGATATGGATATGATAGTCGGAATGGATAAGGGCAAGCCGGTTTATGCTCCCCAGAAAACCCTGCGGGAAATCCGCCTTAAAATCGGTCTTGTTTTCCAGAGCTTCAACCTTTTCCCCCACATGTCGGTGCTGAAAAACATAACCGAAGCGCCGATACACGTTTTAAAGCAGGACAAGGCGCAGGCGGAGGAAAACGCAATGAAGCTGCTGAAAAAAATGGGGCTTGAGGGAAAGGCGAAGGAATATCCCTGCAATCTTTCCGGCGGTCAGCAGCAGAGAGTTTCCATTGCAAGAGCACTTGCGCTGAGCCCCGAGATTCTTTTCTTTGACGAGCCCACCTCGGCGTTGGACCCGGAGCTTACAGGAGAGATTTTAAAGGTAATAAAATCCCTTGCTGAGGAAAAGATGACAATGGTTATCGTTACCCACGAAATGGCGTTTGCCCACGATATTTCCGACAGAGTAATATTTATGGACGAGGGAGTAATTATCGAAAACGGAACGCCGGAAGAGGTTTTCGAGAACTCGGAAAACGAGAGAACAAAGCGGTTTCTTGAAAGATACAGGACATAACGGTAAAAACCCGGGAATTGCTCCCGGGTTTTTTGTTTGTCGAATAAGTCTTTTCAATAAGCAAATGAATATTGAATAAATGCGGTGTGCTCTACGGGCACAGATTTAAAATAGCGTTTATTATCACGTTTTTCAGAATAATCGGCGAAGCCGATACCACCATTATTCATTCTTCGTTATTCTTTATTCGTTATTCATTAAGATAAACTCTGTTTTCAGGGTTTATCAGCAGCCTGATACTTACCCTCTCTTATACTCCAGCATTTTCGATATACTCTTAAGCCCCGCCAGAGTCACCGTATTATTCCTCTTAGCCCTCTCAGCAGGCTTAGCCACGGTCTCCTCCGCCAGCTGTCTCAGCGAAGCGGAAACCCGCTCGTTAAGCTGCTCGGAGCTTTTCGCACGTTGGTTTGCGGACTGAAACAAAAGCAAAAGTCTGGTATTTTCCGCCCCGTACTTCTTCACAAAATCCCCCTTGTTTTCGGGAGTTATCCTGTCGTCGTGGTGCAGTATCAAAAACTCCGCCTTTTCGGTAAGAGCCGCCTCAACGCCGTAATCGGACAGCGCTCCCCGCAGGAGCATAGCCCCTCTTTCCCCGTGTCCGTCGTAGGAGGTATAGGCGCCCCTGTCTGCGGCGCAGTCCACCTTCCCCGCCCCGTGAAACAGCAACGCCAGCCGCAGGGTTATATCCGGAACGGCGTAGCCCACCGCCCTTGCGGTATGCTCAAAAAGGGTGTATTCCTGGTATCTGCTGCGCTGGTCGTAGTTTTCCTGCTCCCGAAGCATAGGAAAAAGGTAAAACAGAACGCCGCTGAACAGCATCAGCGTTTCCGTCACCCGCTTGCCCATAATTATATCACGAAAAGAGGACATAACCTCCGGATTACTAATAGAATCCAGAAGCTCCGGATTTTCGCACATATTTTCAAGAGTTGTGGGACTTATCTCCGCCTCGCCCCGTGAATATTTCAGCATAGCCTCTAAAATACAGCGGGGATTTTCCCTTATAACGGGAATAACCGCCTTTTCGGGGGCTTTTTTTGATTTTTTGCTTGCAGGCAGCTGCTGCGCCTCGCAGAAACGTCTTTCCTCAATCGCCCTTAGTATAACCATGTCTCTTTCAAGGCACTCCGAGCCGCCAAATGGGTCGTAAAGCCCCCGGTCGGGGGTGTAAGCAATTGCATTTACCGAAAAGCACCGTCTGCGCAAATCTTCGTCTATTGTATTGCAGTAAACAGGCTTTCCGTTTCTGTCAAAGCGTGAGCGAAAGGGCGCTACCGAAATGCCCATTCCCCCCGTAATTATGATAAGTTCGCCCCTGTACAGCTGGTCTTCAACGATTTTGTACTTGTCCTCAAAAATTGCGATTATCCTATCCACAGAAGCGTTGCAGGCAATATCGAAATCCATTGTCCTCTCACCGAGAATAAGGGAATTTACGCAGTCGCCCACAAGATAGGGCGTATATGTATGAGCCTTTAAAAGCTCCAGAATTTCCGTTACCTGTTCCGGTATTTCAAGCTTCAGAATCGGCACCGCCTTTCTTATCCTTAAAGCCCCAGCCGTCTACCCCGCTTCGTCTTAATGCGCCAAACATACGGACTTTAAAACCCTTGTCCTGCTTTTCCATAGAGTAAAGCCACTCCTTTGTGGTCTGTCGGGTGGTTTTCTTGTCGGCGGGGCATCTTGACTTGCAGACGGGGAAGCCGTTCCTGTTGCAGCAGTTTATAACCTTAGCCTCGGGTGCCAAAACGAGGGGTCGTATCATAGTAATATTCTTCTTGGCCAGGTAGGTTACAGGCGCGAAGCAGCCGATTCTGCCCTCCTTGAAAAGGTTCATTATAAAGGTTTCAATAACATCGTCGTTATGGTGTCCGAGAGCTATTTTGTTGCAGCCGCTTTCAATCGCAGCGTCATGCAAAGCCCCACGCCGCATTTTTGCACATAAAGCGCAGGGGTTGCTTTCCTTTCGTATATCGAAAATAACAGGCCCTATATCGGTTCTTAGAATCTTGTACTCAATGCCAAGATTCCTGCACATTTCGGCAACTGCGCTGTAATCCGTCTGCTGACCGCCGAAGCATAAGTCAAGGGTAATACCCATAAGCTCATAGCTTTTTCCCGCAAATCGGCGGTAGGCGGCAAGAGCGTTAAGCAGCACAAGGCTGTCCTTGCCTCCCGAGATACCAACGGCAATCCTGTCGCCGTCCTGTATCATATCGAACTCCTCGCAAGCCTTTCTTACATAGCCTAAAATCCTGCGCATATTACTTCTTCCATTTCATTGAAATATCAAAGGCGGTTACGCTGTGGGTAAGAGCGCCGAGGCTTATTATATCAACGCCGGTTTGTGCAACTTCCCGTATGTTTTCAAGAGTAACGTTTCCGCTTGCTTCAAGCTTTGCCCGTCCCGCTGTAATTTCAACCGCCTTTTTCATATCCTCGCAGCTCATATTGTCCAGCATTATAACGTCTGCGCCAACTGCAAGGGCTTCATTCAGCTCCTCAAAGCTTCTCGTTTCAACCTCAATTTTAAGCATGTGACCCGCTTTTTTTCTGAGTGCATTTACTGCGGCTGTAATTCCTCCGTAGGCGTCAATGTGATTATCCTTAAGCATTGCTGCGTCCGAAAGATTATAGCGGTGGTTCTTTCCTCCGCCCATTACAACGGAGTATTTCTGAAGCGCTCTCAGTCCCGGGAGGGTTTTTCTCGTATCGCAGACAGAGGCGTTAGTGCCGCTTACAAGACCTACACACTTATTAGTATAGGTTGCAATTCCGCTCATGTGCTGGAGCAGGTTAAGGGCGGTTCTTTCACCTTTGAGCAGGGCTGCGGTTTTTCCGCTGAATTCTGCGATTATATCACCTTTGTTTACTGCGTCACCGTCCCTGAAATGGCGGGTAATTTTAACCGTATCGTCAAGCAGCTCAAAAACCCTCAGCGCAACATCAAGTCCTGCAATAACGCCTGTTGCCTTTGCAATAAAATAGGCTTCGGAGCGGTCCTCCGGGTCAATAAGCAGGTCTGTTGTGCTGTCGATATAGTTTATGTCCTCGTTAAGGGCGGTTTTTATAATGTCGTCAACGTAGAATTGAAGTAATTTCATTTGTTTTCCCTTGTTCCTTTCCTTTTAGTCCGGCAGTTATATTATCTCACTCAGCACAATATAAGCGCAAGTAGCAATCGAAAGCGCCTCAACATAGTCGGGAGTAAGAGCATAATTCCCCTTTTCAAGCTGTTCCTTAATTTCCCTTACTCTGCCTATCGACCGCTTTGCCTCCTCAATATCCGGAACAACGAAATACGCTTTCTGCATTATGTGACGTATTTCTGTGCGAAGTCCCGTGGGAAGCGGCTCGCCCTCGGGGGCTCTGAAAGCGTGTTCTACGGGAGAATAGTCCTGTACGGGAGCAGTTGTTTCATTGATATTTTCCGCAATAAGACGTGAGAAAACAAGGGCTTCAAGCAAAGAGTTGCTTGCAAGGCGGTTTATACCGTGAACTCCCGTATGGGCACATTCGCCTGCGGCGTAAAGTCCCTTTACGGTGGAAGCACCGTGTCCGTTTACCGCTATACCTCCCATTAAATAGTGCTGACAGGGATAAATCGGGATAGGCTCCTTTGTCATATCGTAGCCCTTTTCAAGCACGCGGCTGTAAATCATAGGGAAGCGGTTCTTTATAAAATCGCTGTCCTTATAAGAAATATCAAGGAAAAACTCGTCGCTGCCTATCGCCTTCTGCTCCTGCATCATGCACTTTGAAACCACGTCACGGGGAGCAAGCTCCTTTCTCTCCGGCTCGTACTTCTGCATAAACCGCTCCTTATTGCCGTTAAGCAGATAGGCGCCCTCTCCTCGTACTGCCTCAGAAACCAAGAAGCACTCCCTGTTCTTGCGGTCTGCAAATGCGGTGGGGTGGAACTGGATATAGCTTAAATGTTTGATTTCAGCGCCAAGATTATAGGCGAATTGTATGCCGTCGCCTGTTGCAATTGCCGAATTTGTTGTAAAATCGTAAATTCTTCCTATTCCGCCTGTTGCAAGAATGATAGCTTTTGTTGTATAATAGTAGTACTTGTTATCATGAAAAACGTTGGCGTAAAAATTATCTCCCTCTTTTTGCAGTCCCACAAGGTGGCTGTTTTCGAGAATATCCACGTTTTCAAGCTTCTTTACGCTGTCGATAAGGCTGGTTACAATCTCATAGCCGGTGCTGTCCTTGTGGTGTGCAATCCGGTGGCGGCAGTGTCCTCCCTCTAAGGTAAGGTCGATTGAGCCGTCCGGCTTTCTGTCGAACTCAACCCCGTATTTCAGCAGGTTCTTGACGTCCGTGGGACCCTGCTCCACAAGAATTTTAAGGTTATCCATATCGTTCTTGTAGCCGCCTGCAATAAGAGTATCCTTTATGTGCAGGTCGAAGTTGTCGTCCTTTTTGTCCATAACCGCCGCAACGCCGCCCTGTGCAAGAGCGGAATTGCATAGAGTAAGCTCCTTTTTGGACAGCATAAGGATTTTAAGGTTCAGATTAAGGTTAAGGGCGGCGTACAGCCCCGAAACCCCCGAGCCTACTATTATTACGTCATATTTTTCAAATTCCATGATAACACCTCCGGAAAGGAATGATTTTATGAATTTAACCGAACAAAAGGATGAACGGATAATTGCGATAGCCGCCGCTATTGATACGGGCGAATACGATGTGGAATCCTCTCTTGACGAGCTTACGGAGCTTGCCCGAACTGCCGAGGCTGAAATTGCCGCAAGAGTAGTTCAGAAGCGCCCCTCTCCCGATGCCGCAACGGTCTTGGGCGAAGGAAAAATCGAGGAGCTTGCAGAACTGGCGCAAAATCTTGAAGCTAAGCTTATAATCTTCGATACCGAGCTTACCGCCAGCGAAATCCGCAATATAGAAGACATTGTAAACGTAAGGGTAATCGACCGCACAATGCTTATACTTGATATTTTCGCTGCCCGTGCTGTTTCCAACGAGGGCAAGCTTCAGGTTGAGCTGGCTCAGCTTCGCTACCGTCTGCCCCGCCTTATGGGAATAGGT
Source organism: Ruminiclostridium sp. (assembly GCA_051882315.1). Classification (GTDB taxonomy): domain Bacteria; phylum Bacillota; class Clostridia; order Oscillospirales; family Ruminococcaceae; genus Ruminiclostridium_E. Next base: position 50,407 of record JBJERM010000122.1, on the reverse strand, counting down.
CGTTCCCTTTCCCGTCTTGGCGGCGGAATAGGAACAAGAGGTCCCGGCGAAAAGCAGCTTGAAACCGACAAGCGGCATATAAGAAGAAGAATTGAAAAGCTTGAAAAGGATTTGGAGGAGCTTACCGCAAGACGCTCACTTTCAAGAAGCCGCCGCAAGAAGGACGGAGTGCTTACCGCCGCAATTGTGGGCTACACAAACGCAGGAAAATCAACCCTGCTGAACGCTCTTACAAATGCGGGAGTTCTTGCAGAAAACAAGCTTTTCGCAACCCTCGACCTTACCTCCCGTGCAATCGAACTGCCCGACGGAAGAAGCCTTACCCTTATTGATACGGTAGGACTTATCCGCCGCCTGCCGCATCATCTTGTTGAAGCCTTCCGCTCCACCCTTGAGGAAGCAAGCTGCGCATATATTATCCTGCACGTTTCGGACATTTCCGACCCCGAAGCCGCCGAAAAGGCGGGAACTACCCAAAGGATACTTGCTCAGCTTGGCTGCGGGGAAATTCCGGTTGTAAATATACTGAATAAGTGCGACCTTGTGGATTACGACATTCCCGAAAACGAAAATACCGTTAAAATCTCCGCCGCAAAGGGCGAGGGAATTGAAAGAATGTTAGAGGTAATCGCCGCAAATCTTCCCGAAAGCTCACGGAGAATGAGCCTTCTTATTCCCTACGACAAGGCGGGCTTTTCCGCCGAAATCCGTCGGGGCGGAAAGATTTTCAGCGAGGAATATACCGAAACCGGCATACTCACCGACGCACTTGTGGACATAACCCTTATAAAGCGGGCGGAGGAGTTCAGTCTAAAATAACCTCACATCCGCCAACAGGACGGATTTTCAGAATATGACAGCTGTCCTTTCCGAAAACCTTTTCCATTTCCATTTTGAACTGCTTTAAAAGCTCAACCGGCACAAACGCCTGAATAGTACCTGCAAAGCCGCCTCCGTGAACTCGTGAGGCGCCTTTTCTTTCAAGGGAGTATTCCGCAATATTAAGGCCTATGCTGAGCCCCTGATGAATAACGTCGGAGCAGGAGTAAACGTTCTGAAGATACTTGTATGATGAATTTCCGCTTTCGTTGATTGAGTCAAGGAATGCCTGAAAGTCGTTTCTTTTAAGTGCATTAACCAGCTTGTCAACTCTCTTGTTCTCCTCAAAGAAATGGAGTGAGCGAAGCACCGCCCTGTCGCCGAACTTTTCACGGAGAATGTTCATATTGAGAATAATGTCCTGCTTGCATATCTGCCGCAGAACGGGAACGGAGAAATATTCCGCAACCGCCTTCATCTCTGCGGGAATAGCCGCATAATCGGGAGTAAGGTCTGCGTGGTCGCCCTTGGTGTCAACTATACAGAGAACATGACCAAAGCTGTCAAAATCAACGGTTATGTTTTCGATGATAGGGCTTTCGGTGTCCTTGAAATCAATAGCAACAAAGCCGCCCACGGAGGAAGCCATCTGATCCATAAGTCCGCTGGGCTTTCCGAAATATACGTTTTCGGCAAACTGGGCTATCTGGGCGATTTTTACGGGGTCAATCTTGCCGCCGTTGTAAATGTAGGAGAAAATCGTGCCGATAAGTACCTCAAAGGCGGCGGAAGAAGAAAGTCCCGAGCCTTTAAGCACGTTTGAAACGGTATAAGCCTTAAAGCCGCCGATTTTAAAGCCTCTCGACTTAAAGCCCTTTGCTACGCCTCTGAGCAGGGCGGTAGCCCCGTTCTTCTCGCTTTCAACAGGCTCAAGCTCGTCAAGAAGAATCCTGTTTTCCTCGAAGCCCTCGGATTTTATAACCGCAACAGGCTCTTCAAGAGGCTCAACAATTGCGATTACGTCCAGGTCAACGCCTGCCGCAAGCACCTTTCCGCAGTTATGGTCGGTGTGGTTTCCGCCGATTTCCGTTCTTCCGGGGGCGGAGAAAATACGGATATTCTCTCCCTCGGAGGAAAAGTACGCCTTATAAGCCGCAATTGCGTCAGCATAACGCTTTTTCTGGGCTTCAAGAGCCTCCTCCTTGTAAATATCAGCGAGCTTTACTAATTTGGGTTGAATTGCCATTTTTCTGTCCTTCCTTTTGTATTTTAGGGCATTACTGCCTTTAAAGGCTGTCGATAAAATGCCAGCCGGATTATTATAAACTGTATTAGGGCGACGAGAAATCGTCAGATGCTAGGAAACCGTATAATGGCTAGGCTTTGTGCCTGCCATTATGCGGTTGACGACGCAGATGGCGGTTTATCGTCGTCCTAATCGTCATATTTCTCGGTATAAAACATATGCTTTTCCCTTTTGCTATGTGCTCTTACGCTTAAAACAAGACCTATCGCAAGGTAAAGGGATATAACGGAGGTTCCGCCTGCACTTAAAAAGGGAAGCGGTATTCCTATTACGGGCATTACTGCCAGCGCCATACCTATATTTATAACCGAATGGGAGAAGAAAACCGCAAAAACGCCTATGCAGATGTACCTGCCCAGGTTGTCCTTAGCCCCGCCCGCTGCGGCAATAAGCTTTACGCAAAGCGCCGCAAGCGCCGTTACCGCTGCAACACAGCCCACAAAGCCAAGGGTCATACCTATATATGAAAAGATAAAGTCCGTATCAATTTCTGGAACGTAGGTGTACTTGTCGCTGCCGAAAATGCCAAGACCGGTAAGCTGACCCGAGCCGAGAGCCTTTTTGCCAAGCCACTGCTGATTGTAAATGCCGAGGATTTCCGCCTGCTGCATTTCCGTATCGAAAAGCACCTGAAAGCGCTTAAGCTGGTGGGGCTGCATAAGGTAATTCCATGCAACATAGCCGAGAACCGGGACTGCCACCAAAGCGGCAAGCATATATTTCCAGGAAATTCCCGCCGAAAACAGCATAAATGCAAAAATAAGGATAAAAACCAGCGCCGAGCCGTCGTCCCCCTGCTTCATTATTATCGCAGCAGGCACAAGCCCATGTATGCAGAGAAGAAGCAGGTTCAGCGGCTCGTTTATGCGGCTTCCCACCTTGTGCAGGTGGGCGGCAAAGGTCATTATAAAGGAGATTTTCAGAAGCTCCGAGGGCTGAAACTGGATAAAACCAAGATTGAGCCAGCCTATATCGTCCGCCCCCTCAACGCCCCTGCCCAAAGAGGTAAAGAGAAGCAGCACCAGTATCAGCGAAATCGGTGCGTAGAGCCACCAGATTCTTGCTATGAATTTATAGTCTATTCCCGCAAGCACAAGGGCTGCCGCAAGACCCAAAACCGTTGCAACGGTCTGGGTTTTCCACTGACGGGAGGAAACGTAATCGCTTATTTCGTTCAGATTAAGGGTGTAGAGCAGGAATATTCCAAAGCCGCTTATCAGAAGGCACAGCAGCAGCAGCGTCTTATCCAGACGCTTAAAATACTCCCATACTGCACCAAGAACCTTCTTCATAGAAATACCTGCACCCAAAACACTCTAACAAAAAGATATACTTATATTATTATATACCAAAGTTCATATATTTGCAATATTTTCGTAAAAAAAACAAGCCCGCAGAATAACCGAAAAAAACTGCCCGCACAAGAGTTTTTTTGATATGAATTTATTTTCCGATTTTATATTGCATTTTTTCCCGATTTGTGGTAGAATAAAATTGTTAAAAAAAACACGAAAGGAAGTATACTCCAATGTTAGTTTCTGCAAAAGAAATGCTGAACAAGGCTCGCGAGGGCAAATACGCCGTAGGCCAGTTCAACATCAACAACCTTGAATGGACAAAGGCAATCCTTCTTACCGCTCAGGAATGTCAGTCCCCTGTTATCCTCGGCGTTTCCGAGGGCGCAGGCAAGTATATGTGCGGCTACAAGACCGTAGTTGGTATGGTTAAGGGCATGATTGAGGAGCTTAAGATTACAGTTCCTGTTGCTCTCCACCTTGACCACGGCACCTTTGAAGGCGCAAAGGCTTGCATCAACGCAGGCTTCTCCTCCGTAATGTTCGACGGCTCGCATTACCCCATTGAGGAAAACATCGCTAAGACAACCGCTCTTGTAAACACCTGTGAGGTTCTCGGTCTTTCACTTGAGGCTGAGGTTGGCTCTATCGGCGGCGAAGAGGACGGCGTTATTGGCATGGGCGAATGTGCAGACCCCAACGAGTGCAAGATGATTGCTGACCTTGGTGTTACAATGCTTGCAGCAGGTATCGGCAACATTCACGGCAAGTACCCCGAAAACTGGGCAGGTCTTTCCTTTGAAACACTTGCAGCAGTCAAGGAAAAGGTAGGCGATATGCCCCTCGTACTCCACGGCGGTACAGGAATCCCCGCAGACATGATCAAGAAGGCAATCTCCCTCGGCGTTGCTAAAATCAACGTTAATACCGAGTGCCAGCTTGCATTCCAGGAAGCTACAAGAAAATACGTTGAAGAGGGCAAGGACCTTCAGGGCAAGGGCTTCGACCCCAGAAAGCTTCTCGCTCCCGGCTTCGAGGCTATCAAGGCTACCGTTAAGGAAAAGATGGAGCTGTTCGGTTCTGTTGGTAAGGCTTAATCGGGTTTTTGGGCAGAAAGATTTGACCCCCGTATCGTGGTGATACGGGGGTTAATTGTTTTTATTACCGGTCGTTTACTACCACAAGAGCCATACTTCCCATTTCTTCAAAACATGGTTATGCTTCTCTGTGAATATTCATTGATTTGCTCCTGGATTTACCGTAAGCGCCATTGAGCCTAACTCCTCGAATACTTTCTCAAATGTTATTTTGTCGAACTCAAAATAGTCATTTTTAATCACAGAATAAAGCATAACATGAGTAGTTGAATGCCCTACCATTACATAGCACTCATTAGGAGTGTAAAGCTTGTAATCGTCTGTTTCCTCCATTATTACAGGCGGCTGTAAAGCGCTTGTGACCCAGACCGCAACAGGCAAGCCGTTGTCTATCTGATTATACATTGTTTCCGGCTCACAGCCTGTTAAGTCAATCAGAAATTCGGGGTACTTATTATCTTCAAATTTTTTTATAAAAGCAGATGGATAACAGCCCCAACCTTTTATAATAGTTTCTGTAGGCGAGCTGTTATTTTCTTGTAATAACATAAGCAAAATCTTTGGAAAAACATCTACAATAGGGCAGTAACTCATTAGAATAGTTGACGTTGCTTCAAGCTCGCTATAATCCGTTTCCGGAACTAAGTGTATAATTTCCAAAGGCGTAATTTCCTCTTGATTAGGTAAGGGAACTGTTTCAGCTGTTTTCTTCTCTTTTGATGTAGAAGTTATAACTTCGGTTGTTATCTCTGCTGTTGTTGTCGTTACCGCTGCTGTTGAGGTTATTTCTTCTGCCGATGTCTCCGCCGCCGTTGTAGTAGCAGGCTTTCCCCCGGGCTCAGTCCCCGCCCCCGCCGAGCACCCTGAAAGCACCGCCGCAATGAAAATTGCGGCAAATTTCAAAGTAAATTTTTTCATACTTTTTCCTCTTTCAACAAAATCAATAACTATTTATAGTTATCTATAGCAACATTATAAATCAAATATAATTACTTGTCAATAGGATAATAATAAAATATGGTATAATTTCCGAACAAAATAGGAAAGGACTAATCATATATGGCTTATTATCCGAGAATACGTGACTTAAGAGAGGACAACGACAAAAAGCAGTCGGAGCTTGCGGAATATCTGGGTACAACCGCCCAGTATTACGGCTTATATGAAAAAGGCGCAAACGAAATCTCCTTCGAACGTGCCATAATGCTCGCCAGATACTACAACGTAAGCCTGGACTACATCGCAGGACTTACCAACAACAAGCGTGGACTTTCGGTAGGCGACCTTTCTCCCAAGCAGCAGGAGCTTCTTTCTGCGGCGGAAAGCCTTACGGAAGAAGAAAAGCGCCGCTTTGCTTTACTGCTTAAAGCCCTTTCGGAATCTTTGAAGTAGAGCCTATTTTTCGTAATATTTTCACAAAAGCAGTATTGACAATTTTATACAAATCTGCTACACTATGTTAGTGTCCTAACATTTAATGTGAATTGTATGAAAGGAGGAATTATGGCGGAAAAGGTATTGCTTGCATTTCATATAAGGCAGATTTGCCACCTTATTTCAAGGCATTTCGATAATTCTGGAGTTTTCTCCGCCAAAATAACGAGGGCTCAGGGGCAGATCATCCGCTACCTCTGCGAAAATCCCCACAAGGACATTTTCCAGCGGGATATTGAGGCAGCCTTCGGAAGCCGCCGCTCAACGGTCTCTGTGATTTTAAGCTCTATGGAAGCGGGAGGCTTTATTGAAAGGCAGTCTGTTGACTACGACGCAAGGCTTAAAAAGATAGTCGTTACCCGTAAGGCGGCAGCCCTGGACGAAAGGATAAGAAACGAATTCGACAGGTACGATAAGCTTCTGCTCCAAGGAGTTACCCCGGAGGAACAGCGGGTTTTCTTTGAGGTAATTGACAAAATCAAGAAAAATATTGAAGAAAACGAAGAAAGGACGGAAGAAACCGATGATTAAAACTCTTGCAAAAAGCATACGGGAATTTAAAAAGGTTTCTATATTGACGCCGCTGTTTATGATAGGCGAGGTTGTAATGGAGGTAATTATTCCTACCCTTATGGCGCTGCTTATTGATAACGGCATTAACGGAAACAACGGTCAGGGCGACGTTCAGTACATAGTTATTGTGGGACTTTGCCTTGTGGGCTGCTGCGGGCTTTCACTTTTAGCAGGCTTCGGCGGCGGAAAGGCGGGAGCTATCGCTTCAACAGGCTTTGCCCGCAATCTTCGAAAGGATATGTTCCATAAGGTTCAGGAATACTCCTTCTCCAATATCGACAAGTTCTCAACAGCAAGCCTTGTAACCCGCCTTACCTCCGACGTAACAAGGGTTCAGGACGCTTATCAGATGATACTGAGAATTGCGGTAAGAGCGCCGATTATGCTTATTTTCTCCCTTATTATGGCATTCTGCATCAACCACACAATCTCCCTTGTGTACCTTGCGGTAATACCGATTCTCGGTATCGGTCTCTTTATCATAATGAAAACCGCACACCCTGTTTTCGAGCGTGTTTTCAAGAGATACGACAAGCTTAATAACGTTGTGCAGGAAAACGTTACCGGTATGCGTGTTGTAAAGTCCTTTGTAAGAGAGGACTACGAAATCAAGAAGTTCAAGCAGGTTTCGGGAGATATTTACAAGGATTTCAGCTTCGCCGAAAAGGTGCTTGCCTTCAACTCTCCCCTTATGATGTTCTGTATGTACGGCGGCATGCTGTTCATTTCATGGGTAGGCGCTCACCTTATCGTTGTTGAGGGTACATTTACAACAGGCGAGCTTATGACAATCATCACCTACTCAATGCAGATACTTATGAGCCTTATGATGCTGTCCATGATTTTCGTAATGCTCACAATGGCGAGAGCCTCCGCAGAGAGAATATGCGAGGTGCTTAAAGAGGAAAGCGATATTGCGAATCCCGCTTCTCCCATTACTGAGGTTAAGGACGGCTCCGTTAAGTTCAGCGGCGTTTCCTTTGCTTATTCAAAAAGCGGAAGCTATGCTCTTTCGGGCATTGACCTTGACATAAAATCGGGAGAAACCGTTGGAATTATCGGCGGCACAGGCTCTTCAAAGTCCACACTTGTACAGCTTATTCCCCGTCTTTACGACGTTTCCGAGGGGCAGGTGCTTGTTGGCGGCGTTGACGTAAAGGACTATGACATTGAAACCCTGAGAAACTCGGTAGCAATGGTGCTGCAAAAGAACGTTCTTTTTTCGGGCAGTATCAAAGAGAACCTGCGCTGGGGCAATCCCGACGCCACCGACGAGGAGCTTGTCCACGCTTGTAAGCTTGCACAGGCAGACTCCTTCATCGAAAGCTTCCCCGACAAGTACGACACCCATATTGAACAGGGCGGTACAAACGTTTCCGGCGGACAGAAGCAAAGACTCTGTATAGCGAGAGCCTTGCTCAAAAAGCCTAAAATTCTTATTCTTGACGACTCTACAAGCGCAGTAGATACCGCAACCGACGCTTCAATAAGGCGGGCATTTCTTGAAGAAATCCCCGACACCACCAAGTTTATAATCGCCCAGAGAATTTCCTCTGTTATGGACGCAGACAAGATAATTGTCATGGAGGGCGGAAAGGTAAACGCTGTCGGAAGCCACAAGGAGCTTATGGAAAGCAACGAAATCTACCGTGAGGTATTCTATTCGCAGCAGAAAGGGGGAGAGGAATAATGGCTGAAGTAAAAAAGCCTGCCGTAATGGTAAAGCGGGGAGGTCCCGGCGGTCCGAGAGCTATGGGACCTATGGGAAAGCCGGACGGAGCAACAATAAAGCGGCTGCTGTCCTATATCTTCAAGGACTATAAATTACAGTTCTTCCTTGTGCTCCTGTGCATTGTCCTTAACGCTCTTGCAGGCGTTGTAAGCTCCCTGTTCTTACAGACCCTTATCGACGACTATATAACTCCCATGATAGGTACTGCAAACCCTGTTTTTACACCCCTTTTAAAGGTGCTTGCTATAATGGCAGTTATATATCTTGTGGGAATTGCTTCGGGCTTTGCCTATAACCGCATAATGGTTACTATTTCTCAGGGCGTTCAGAAGTCCATAAGAGACGAAATGTTCGAGAATATGCAGTACCTGCCCATAAAATATTTCGACACCCACACCCACGGCGACATAATGAGCCACTACACAAACGATATTGATACTCTGCGTCAGATGCTTTCCCAGAGTATTCCGCAGGCATTTTCCTCGGTAATAACAATCGTTTCCGTGTTTATCGCCATGTGCACAACAAGCATTTATCTTACGATTTTCGTTGTTGTTTCCGTTGTGGTTATGATGCTTATTTCGGGCAAGATTGCAGGAAAGAGCGGAAAATACTTCGTTGCTCAGCAGAATTCTATTGCGGAAGTAAACGGCTATATCGAGGAAATGATTAACGGTCAGAAGGTTGTCAAGGTTTTCTGCCATGAGGAGAAGACCAAGGAGGACTTCGACCGCATTAACGATGAGCTTTGCGTTAACGCAAGAGAAGCCAACACCTTTGCAAACATAATGGGACCCGTAAACGGAAACCTCGGACATCTCCAGTATGCGCTTATTGCGGTCATCGGCGGCGTTCTTGCAGTTTACGGCGTAGGCGGGCTTACCTTAGGCGGAGTTGCGGCGTTCTTGCAGCTGTCCAAGAACTTCACAATGCCCATAAACCAGATTTCACAGCAGCTTAACTTCATTATTATGGCGCTTGCGGGCGCAAAGCGTATCTTTGCCCTTATCGACGAGAAGCACGAGGAGGACAGCGGATATGTTACTCTTGTAAATGCAAGACTTGGCGAGGACGGAACTCTTACCGAAACCGAGGAGCACACAGGCGTATGGGCGTGGAAGCACCCCCACGGCGACGGCACCGTTACCTACACAAGGGTTATGGGCAACGTAACCATGAACGAGGTAGATTTTGGCTACAACCCGGAAAAAATCGTACTGCACAACATTTCCCTTTATGCAGAGCCCGGACAGAAGGTAGCCTTTGTAGGCTCTACCGGCGCAGGCAAGACTACGATTACCAACCTTATCAACCGTTTTTATGATATTGCAGACGGAAAGATACGCTACGACGGAATAAATATCAACAAAATCAGGAAATCCGACCTTAGAAGCTCTCTGGGCGTTGTTTTACAGGACATCAATCTGTTTACGGGAACGGTTATGGAGAATATCCGCTACGGAAATCTTAATGCAACGGACGAGGAGGTTTATGCAGCAGCAAGGCTTGCAAACGCAGACGACTTTATCCGCAGACTTCCCGATGGCTACAACACAATGCTCACCGAGAACGGCGCTCAGCTTTCCCAGGGTCAGCGGCAGCTTATTTCGATTGCAAGAGCTGCGGTTGAGGACCCGCCGGTAATGATACTTGACGAGGCTACCTCAAGCATTGATACCCGAACCGAGGCACTTGTACAGAAGGGTATGGACAGTCTTATGAAGGGCAGAACGGTTTTCGTTATCGCCCACAGGCTTTCCACCGTTCAGAACTCGGACGTTATAATGGTGCTTGAACAGGGCAGGATTATAGAAAAGGGCAGCCACGAGAAGCTGATTGCACAAAAGGGCAAGTATTATCAGCTTTATACGGGGGCGTTTGAGCTGGATTAAAAACGGTTTTTTCAAGCAATAGCGTGCGCCCGCTGAAGCGGGCGCACAAAATCGCCGCCGCATTTATGCGGCGGCGATTTTGCGGCTGCCGAAGGCAGCCGCAAGACTGACCCTCCTCAAAAAACACAAACATTATAAAAAACCGACGGACTTGCTCCGTCGGTTTTCTATGTATATACCCCTTACTTAGCAACAGAAAATGTTGCGCTTTCCTTTGGTCTGTTATCAATAATCCTCTTAGCCTTGCCCGCTGTTCTCTCAATAGACTTCGGCTCAACAAGAGAAACCTTTGTGTCGATACCAAGCACCGTCTTAAGATTGTGGTTAACCTTTTTCCGGAGCGCCTCAAGATTAGCGTAGCTGTCAAGCAGTCCTGCGTCCGCAATCTCAACCCTGACTTCAAGAGTATCCGCCGAGCCTTCCCTGCCAACAACAAGCTGATAGTAGGGTGCAATTTCGGGTATAACCATAAGCACGCTCTCAATTTGTGAGGGGAATACGTTTACGCCGCGGATTTTCAGCATATCGTCCGTTCTTCCCGTAGGCTTCATCATTCTCGCCGTTGTTCTTCCGCACTTGCAGGGCTCGTATGTAATGCTTGTAAGGTCGCGGGTGCGGTAGCGCAGTACGGGCAGCGCCTCCTTGCTGAGGGTCGTAATAACAAGCTCGCCGTTTTCCCCCTCGGGGAGAACCTCGCCTGTTTCGGGGTTTATTATTTCGGGCAGGAAGTGGTCCTCGCAGAAATGCATACCGCACCGCTCGGTACATTCGCCTGAAACTCCGGGGCCTATAAGCTCGCTCATGCCATAGTTGTCGGTAGCGAAAAGGTGAAGCTTGCTTTCAATCTGCGCTCTCATTTCGGGAGTGCAGCCCTCGGAGCCGAAAAGACCGAGCCGAAGCTTTATGTCCTCGGGAGCAATTCCCATTTCCTCAATAACCTCGCCTATTCTTAGTGCATAAGAGGGAGTTGCAACAAGTGCTGTTGTACCGAAGTCCTTCATAAGCATAACCTGCTTTTCGGTATTGCCGGAGGAGCTGGGTATAACCGTTGCTCCAAGCTTTTCAAGACCGTAGTGCAGTCCCAGCGCACCCGTAAACAGACCGTAGCCGAAGCAAATCTGCACAATATCCTCGTCGGTAGCGCCTGCCGCCATAACAAGCCTTGCCATACATTCGCTCCACATCTCAACGTCGTTCTTTGTGTAGCCTACAACCGTGGGCTTGCCAGTAGTTCCGGAGGAAGCGTGAAGTCTTATAATCTTCTTCATGGGTACGGCGAACATATTGAATGGATAGTTGTCACGGAAATCCGCCTTTGTGGTGTAGGGGATATACTGAATATCGCTTAAGGTCTTTATTTTATATGGGTCAAGCTTTACAGCGTCGAACTTGTCCTTATAAAGCTTTACATTTTCATAGCAGTAAACCGCAAGCTTCTTAAGCTTCTCAAGCTGAAGCTTTTCAAGCTCCTTGCGGGGCATTGTTTCCATTTCCTTGTTGTAAAACATAATTCCGATATTCCTTTCAAAATATACAAATGGGATAGTCAAACGACTATCCCTATTGTATCATAAGTTTATATTTTTTTCAACCTTAAAATGCTATTTTGTGCATTTTTACACAGTTTCTTCCGCAGAAGTGATTGCTTCCGACTGGTGAACGCTTACCTTCTTGTCGTAGCAGCTGAAAATACCGTCAATATCAGCCTTTTTAAGCTTAGGCGTAATAAGGCTTACAAGAGGCACTATGATAAGAGAAGCCACCATTGCAAATGCACCTAAATTTACAGGAGAAGCAACGTTGAAGCCGAGGATTGTACCCGAAAGCATACCGCAGGACTTCAAGATAAGGTGGAGAACGGAAATACCAACGCCGAAAGCGAAGCTTACATAAACCGCCGCCTTTGTAACCCCCTTCCAGAACAGGCCGTACAGGAACGGAGCTAAGAACGCCCCTGCAAGAGCGCCCCATGAATAGCCCATAAGGTCGGTTATAAGAGCGTTCTTGTTAAGAGCGATAATAACCGAAACTAAAAGGAATATGCCGATAAAAACTCTCATTATAACAAGGGATTTCTTTTCTTCAAGCTTGTTCTTGAACACAAAGGGCTTGATAAGGTCGAGAGTTATTGATGAGCTTGAGGTAAGTACAAGTGAGGAAAGTGTGGACATTGAGGCGGAAAGCACCAGTACCACTACTATTCCTATCAGCAGGTCGGGGAGGCTTTCAAGCATAGCAGGGATAACCGAGTCGTAGCCTTCAACAGGCTTGCCGTCTGCGCCCATCTCCACAAAAAGACGACCGAAGCCGCCAAGGAAGTAGCAGCCGCCTGCAACCACGAATGCAAAAAAAGTAGAAACAACAGTTCCCGACTTTATGGAACGCTCGTCCTTTATTGTGTAAAACTTTGTAACCATCTGGGGCAGTCCCCATGTACCGAGGGAGGTAAGTATTACAACGCCTAACAGGTTTATCGGGTCGGGACCGAAGAAGCTGGAATATGCGCCTTGCATACCTGCCAGAGGTCCGGAAGCACATTCGATTTCGGAGAGCTGTCGGAATGCCTCGTAGAAGCCGCCTCTGCTGTTAAGGGTTGCGATAACGACAGCCGCAATTCCCACGAGCATTATAAGTCCCTGCACAAAATCGTTATAAGCGGTAGCCTTATAGCCGCCGAGTATAACGTATACCGCCGTAATAACCGCCATACCGATTACGCAGACAGAGTAGTCAACCTGGAACACCATACCGAAAAGGCGGGAAAGACCGTTATAAACCGATGCGGTATAGGGGATAAGGAACAAAAACACAATAACCGCAGCAGCAATTTTAAGGTTCTTGCTCATATAGCGCTTCTCGAAAAATTCGGGCATTGTTGCGCTTTCAAGGTGCTTGGACATAACCCTTGTGCGGCGACCCATAAGAGCCCACGCCATAAGAGAGCCGATAAAGCAGTTTCCAAGACCTACCCAGGTGGAAGCAACGCCGAAGTTCCAGCCGAACTGTCCTGCGTAGCCAACGAAGATAACCGCAGAGAAGTAGCTTGTGCCGTAAGCGAAGGCGGTTATCCAGGGACCAACCGTTCTGCCGCCAAGAACGAAATCGCTTACCGTTTTTGATTTTCTGTTGCAGTATACGCCTATACCGATTGCCATAAGGACGTACACTATAAGTATTGCCGCTATAAGTACCATTTCCAAACTCCTTTTCATCCCACTAAAACTTTAAAGCTTTTAGACTTTTTTGTGTTAAAGTACATTATACAGCATAAGGGAGAATTTGTCAATATCCTGCACAAAAACAAGGAATTTACTTTTGATTTATTCGGCAATAATACAATCCGCCTTCAAAAAGAGAAAATTGAAAGCTTGTTTTTTCTTCCGTAACGTGCTATACTATATATTATTAAAAACGAAAGAATGATAAAATGAAAAACTGGCAGATAAACAGTCCCGACCCGCAGATTACAAAAAGCCTTGAAAACAGCACAGGGCTTAACCCATTTATATGTAAAATCCTTGCTTCAAGGGGCATAACCTCCCGTGAGGAGGCAGACGCTTTCTTTAACAGCGAGGAGCTTTCCGACCCCTTTGATATTCTTGATATGGACAAGGCGGTAAACGTTATTTCGGCGGCAGTTCAGGACGGGGAGAAAATCGCAGTTTACGGCGACTACGACTGCGACGGAATAACCGCAACCTATATGCTTTTCAGCTACCTTGAGGCTCTCGGAGCAGAGGTCTGCTGGTACATACCCGAAAGAAGCGAGGGCTACGGGCTTAATATTCCTGCAATAGAAAAGCTTCACGTACAGGGAGTTTCTCTGATAATAACCGTTGACAACGGAATTTCCGCCGTAAACGAGGCAAAGCGGATATACGAGCTTGGTATGAGGCTTGTTATAACCGACCACCATCAGGTTCCCGAAATTCTCCCCGAAGCGGAGGCGGTTATCGACCTGCACCGCCCCGAGGACACCTCGGATTTCAAGCTGCTTGCAGGCTGCGGAGTTGCCCTTAAGCTTATAATGGCGCTTGAAGGGGACAGCGACAGTATTCTTATGCAATACGCCGATATTGCGGCAGTAGGCACAATCGGCGATATTGTTTCCCTTGAGGGGGAAAACAGGATAATTGTCCGCAAGGGTCTGGAATATATGAACCGCACAGAGAACTACGGTCTTTTGCAGCTTCTGCGGCAAAGCGGAGCTGCGGAAGATGATGAAATAACCTCTACCTTTATCGCCTTTTCTATCTGCCCGAGAATTAATGCGGCAGGCCGCTGCAAATCCCCGAAAATCGCTATGGAGCTTTTGCTCTGCCCCGATATGAACTCCGCCGCCGCAAAGGCAAGGGAGCTTTCGGAGATTAATGCAGAGCGGCAGCGGATTGAAAACGAAATTGTTGCAGCCGCAGACGAAAAAATAAGAAGCAATCCGGACTTACTGAACAAAAGAATACTTATAGTATCAGGCGAGGGCTGGCAGCACGGCATTATCGGGCTTACAAGCACAAAGCTGCTCCACAAGTACGGAAAGCCGAATATCGTCATTTCCAACGAAAACGGGGAATGTCGTGGAAGCGCAAGAAGCGCAGAGGGACTTTCCCTTTACGACCTGCTTTGCGCCTGCTCCGATAAGCTTGTGCGCTTTGGCGGCCATAAAAAAGCTGCGGGACTTACCCTTTCCCCCGACAAGCTTGCTGAGTTTACAGAAGCGGCTTACGACTACTGCGACAAAAATATCAAGCAGTCCGTTTCCGAAACCCTTTATGCAGACGCAGTTGTTACTCCCGCTGAGCTGACTGTTGCCAACGTTGAGCTTATCGAAAGGCTTGAGCCCTTCGGCGAGGGAAACAGACAGCCTGCCTTTCTGCTTCAGAACTGCCTTATAAAGTCAAAGAAAAAGCTTAAGGAGGGAAAATATATCTCCTTCGGCTTCGACTTCGGCGGCAGCGAATACCGTGCTGTTTTCTTCGGCTCAACCTTTGACGCATTTCCCTTTTCCGATGGGGATATGACGGATATTCTCGCCTCTCTCGAAATAAACGAGTTCGGCGGAAGCAGGAAAATAAGCGTAAGGGTACATGATGTCCGTCCCGCAGGCTTCAAGCAGGAGCGCTTCTTTGCAGCAAAAACCGCCTACGAGGACTACCGCTGCGGCAGGGTGGACAAAAAGCTGCTTTGCCGTATGGCGCCGGACAACAAGGATATGAAGCAGGGCTACGATATTCTTAAAACCACAACAATCCTCTCGAAAGCCGAGCTGCTCGCCCACAAGGCGGGGCTTAACTGCTGCAAGTTCAGGATAATAGTTGACGTTCTCTGCGAATTCGGGCTTGCGGAAACGGATTTATCTAAGGATTTCGTAAAACTTATTCCTGCGGCGACAAAGGCGGACCTTTCAAAATCCAAAATTCTTGCCGCACTTAAGGAATAACAGCTATTTTTTCTTTCGGGTATTGCATTTTCCGAAAATATATGCTATACTGTATCTTAGTAAATTTATTTGGAGGTATGCTATATGAAGCACATCAAGACAATAAACAAGGCTAACTTAAAGGAATCCGCTGTTAAGGGCGGCTGCGGCAAGTGCCAGACTTCCTGCCAGTCTGCTTGCAAGACTTCCTGCACAATCGCTAACCAGCAGTGCGAAGCTAACAAGTAATCAGGAACATTCAGACGCAGAAACGGGCGGCAAACCGCAGGGTTATACCTTACGGCTTGACTGCCCTGTATTTTTGAAAAGAAAAGTAAGAAAAGCATGAAAAGGAACGGTGAACAATGGGTTCTTTAATACATAGATTCAAACAGGGTGAGGACTATATAATTCTTGACATAAACAGCGGTGGAGTGTACTCCGTTGATAAGATAGTCTACGATATGACCGGGCTGCTTACCCCTCCCCTATCGGAGGAAATGCCCGAAGATATAAAGGAAAAGCTTTCCGGCTACTCCGAGGAGGAGCTTAAGGAATGTTACGCTGAAATTTACGGGCTTTATAAGGAGCAGGTGCTTTTCAGCGCGGACGAATACAGAAAATATGCGGAAATGTCGGTGAAAGCGCCGATTAAGGCTATGTGCCTTCACGTTTCCCACGACTGCAACCTGCGCTGCAAGTACTGCTTTGCGGAAACGGGAGATTTCGGTACGGGCAGGAAGATTATGACCCCCGAAACAGGCAGAAAGGCAATAGATTTCCTTATCGAAAAGTCCGCAGGACGGCAGAATCTTGAGCTTGACTTCTTCGGCGGCGAGCCGCTTATGGCGTGGGACACGGTAAAGGCTACCGTTGACTACGCAAGAAGCGTTGAAAAGCAGCACGGAAAGAACTTCCGCTTTACTATTACCACCAACGGTCTGCTGCTGGACGACGAGAAAATCGAGTATATCAATAACGAGATGACCAACTGCGTTCTCTCCCTTGACGGTCGGAAGGAAGTAAACGACAATATCAGAATAACTCCCAACAACAAGGGCTGCTACGATATAATCGTACCTAAGTTCAAAAAGCTTGTAGAGGGCAGGACAAAACCCGGCAGAACAGATTACTACGTCCGCGGTACATTCACAAAGTACAACCTTGATTTTGTGGAGGACGTTCTGCACATAGCTTCCCTCGGCTTCGACCAGCTTTCCGTTGAGCCTGTAACTGCCCCCGAAACAGAGGACTACGCTATTACCGAAAAGGATTTGCCCGAAATTTTTGCAGGCTACGACCGCCTTTACGACATTATGGCGGAAAGCGTTGAAAAGACAGGCAAAAAGCCCTTCAACTTCTTCCACTATATGATTGATTTGCAGCAGGGACCCTGTGCAATCAAGCGGCTTCGTGGCTGCGGCTGCGGAAACGAGTATGTTGCGGTAACTCCAGATGGAGATATTTACCCATGTCACCAGTTTGTTGGTATTGATGACTGGAAAATGGGCAATATATATAATGGTAAGGTTAATCAGGAAATTGCCGACTATTTCGCTAAAACCCACATTTACAGCAAAAAGGACTGCGCCGACTGCTGGGCAAGATTCTACTGCTCCGGCGGCTGCAACGCTACCGGCTATATCTACGAGGGGGACGTAAGAACTCCCAACAAGCTCCAGTGCCAGCTTATGAGAAAGCGTGTGGAATGTGGTATCGCCCTCGGAGTAAAGCTTAAGGAGCGGGAAGAAGATACTGCACAAAAAGAGAATTAAGCTTTTCACAGCCGTTTCACATTTCTGCAAGTTTCATTTATCCAAAAATGTTCCAAAATTAAAATAATAATCACGCTTTTATCACATTCGGGCTTTATTATATAATCATCAAAGGAAAATACGATGCAAGCGCCATACATAAGCAGACATGAAAGGATGATAGATTATGGAACAGAATTTCTATACACAGGAGCCTCAGGGAACGCAGAACATGCAGACTCCCGAGCCTGAAAAAAATCCCCGCACAAAGAACGGCAAGTTAAAAACCGTAATCGCACTTGTTGCGGCAGTTGCAGTCGTTGGCGGCGGCGCAGGCTTCGGCGGAGCGCTTCTTGCAGGTAATCTCATAAATACAAGCAGCGAAAAGCCAAACATTACCGCTACCTACACAAACGAAAAAGAGGAGAAAATCGACCCGCCCAGCGGCAGCGGCGATGTTACAGGAGCGCTTAATGCAATTTCTTCCTCCAACTCGGAAGGAAGTGCGGAAAAGATTTACCCCTCCGACGTTACCCCTACGGGTCCTAACGGAACCTATACCTCTGAGGAGCTTTATCAGGCGGTAAACGACACAATTGTTTTCATCAAGGTTTACGCCGACCAGTCCACAATTTATAACGACTACTACGACTCCTACTTCGGCTACGGCAGCAGATACGAGAAGAAGGACGAGGAACCCATATTCGCAGGCTACGGAAGCGGCATTGTATTTACAGAGGACGGATATATCCTTACAAACGCCCACCTTGTAACAAACTACGTCAAGTTTGTAGTTGAAGTAAACGACTACTACGACGCAGGCACAACCCACGAGTACGAAGCTACTGTAATCGGCTCGGACGAGGACACCGATATTGCGGTACTGAAAATTGAGCGTGACGAGCCCTTTATTGCGGCAAAGCTGGGCGACAGCAGCAATCTTTCCGTAGGTCAGGAGGTATGTGCAATCGGCAACCCAGGCGTAACCTCAAACGTACTGTTCAAGCACACAATGACAAAGGGTATCGTTTCGGGACTTGACAGAGTTTGCTTGTCTGAAGGCTATGAATTAAGCCTTATCCAGATTGACGCCGCAATCAACAGCGGTAACTCCGGCGGCGGACTTTTCGATATGTACGGAAACGTTGTGGGCGTTGTAAGCTCCAAGATAATTGTTGACCAGTACGAGGGACTTGGCTTCGCAATTACGATAAATGAAGCAAAGCCTGTTATGGAGGACCTTTTAAGCTACGGCTACGTCAAGAGCAGACCCGTTCTCGGCATAACCACCGTTGAGCTTAACGAATACCGTGCTCAGCTTTACGGCACAAAGCTTTCACAGGGACTTCTTGTATCTGCAATAAACGAAAACGACCCTGTTGCTAAGAGCGGACTCCAGATTTCAGATATAATCACCAAAATCAACGGAACAAATGTATCAACCGTTTCCGACGTTCAGAGCATTATCGGCAAGATGAAGGTAGGCGATACAATCACCGCCACCGTTGCAAGAGTAAACGAGAGAAACGGCGTTGACAGCATTGATATTGAAATAGTTCTCGCCGAAAGCAAGAATTAAAAATCAAGACACACCTACTCATTATTTTCCTCTCCATATCACCCGCCGCCCGTATGAGATTTCTCATACGGGCGGCATCATTATACAACAAAAGGGACTGCCGCAGCAGTCCCAGTTCGTCAAAAAACATATTTCAGGCTGCCGAGAAGCCGTCAGATGCTAGGAAACCGCATAACGGCTAGGCTTTGTGCCTGCCGTTATGCGGTTGCAGGATGCAAGTAAGTCATCGCCCAAAGGCGGCACGGATGCCGCCATATCAAAGCGATGACGAGTTGACAGACGCAGATGGCGGTTTATCGACAGCCTGAGACTGTTTTTTTAGCTTAACCGCCTTAATTATCTTCTGCCTTGAAAATTCCTCTCTCTCCTTTTCCTCAAGAGCGCTTGTAATAAACCGCACCTGCTCCTTATACATAGGGATAAGAATATTTTTAAGTGCATTTGCTCTCTTCTGGGTCTTTCTTATTGCAGTAGACAGTCGGTAAACGCTGTTTTCAATTTCCGCCAGCACAAGCCCCGTCTGCTTGGCTTTTGTAAAGCAGATATATGCCTTGTCAAAGGCAGAATCCGTATCCGCAAGGGTATAGCAAAGAGTTGGATTTGCGTCCCCTCCCCTTACTCTGGGAAGCTCGATACCCATAACGCTTCTGAAACTAATTTCAATGCTGTCGTCAACAGGCATACGCTCGGTCTTGTCAATAATTACGCCGTCGGTAACGTTGGCGGTACGAAGGGCGAGATAGGCTTCCGCGAAGGTCTTTTCAAGACTTTCGTTAAGCTCCCGTGCCTTGTCGGTAAGGCTTACCATTTCACGGATAAGGATATTTCTCTTCCTGTCCATAAGCTCATAGCCGATTTTCGCCTGTATAAGCGAGCGTCTTGCTGCTATTAAATTGCCCTTGGTTGCAAAAACCTGCTGTGCCATAGTAAAGCCTTTCTTTTAAGAGTGATAATGCTTTTCGATAACCTTGTCGCTTATTCTGTCCAGCTCCGATTTCGGCAGTAAGGACAGCAAATCCCATGCAAGCTCTAAGGTTTGGTCCATGCTCCTGTTTTCATCAAAGCCCTGATTTATAAAGCGGTTTTCAAACTGAACGCCGAATTCCATATACTTCTTGTCAATTTCCGAAAGCTCGTCCTCGCCGATAACCGAAGCAAGGGAGCGGGCGTCCTGAACCTTTGCGTAGGCGGCGAAAAGCTGGTTTGCAACGTCGCTGTGGTCGTCCCTTGTGCAGCCCTCGCCAATTCCGTCCTTCATAAGCCTTGACAGGGACATCAGCACCGAAAGCCCCGGGTAAATGCCCATGGAATCAAGCCTGCGGTCGAAAACAATCTGCCCCTCGGTAATATAGGCGGTAAGGTCGGGGATAGGGTGGGTTATATCGTCGTTGGGCATTGTTAAAATCGGAATCTGTGTTACAGAACCTCCGCCGCCCTCTATTATTCCTGCCCTTTCATAAAGAGAAGCAAGGTCGGAATAAAGATAGCCGGGATAGCCCTTTCGTCCGGGAATTTCTCCCTTTGATGATGAAAACTCACGAAGCGCTTCGCAGTAAGAAGTAATATCCGTCATAATTACGAGAATATGCATATTCTTCTCATAAGCAAGATATTCCGCCGCTGTAAGAGCACAGCGGGGAGTCAGTATTCTCTCGATAATCGGGTCGTTTGAAAGGTTAAGGAACATTACAACCCTGCTGCTTGCTCCCGCTTCCTCAAAGGAGCGGCGAAAGTAGTCAGCAACGTCGTTCTGTACGCCCATAGCCGCAAAAACAACGCCGAAGTCCTTCCCGTTTTCCTCCGCAATACGAGCCTGCTTTACAATCTGAACAGCCAGCTTGTTATGCGCCATACCCGAGCCTGAGAAAATCGGAAGCTTCTGCCCTCTAATAAGGGTCATAAGACAGTCGATTGAAGATATTCCGGTATGGATATAGTTCCTCGGGTACTGTCTTGCAACAGGATTAAGCGCCCGTCCGTTTATATCTCCCCGCTTTTCAGCGAAAACCTCGCCCAACCCGTCGGCAGGTCTGCCTGCCCCGTTAAAAACTCGTCCCAGCATTTCGCCGCTAAGGGGAATTTCAAGGGGTCTGCCCTTAAAAACAGTTCTGGTGTTTTCAAGAGAAAGACCGGAGGTACCCTCGAAAACCTGGAGAATTACCTTGTCCCCCTCCATCTGCACAACTCTGCCAAGGCGCCTTGTGCCGTCCTCAAGCCTCAGCTCGGCAATCTCCTCGTAGGCAACGCCGCTTACTCCCTCAAGGCACACGAGAGGACCGTTTATTTCGCTGAGTCCCGCATACTGAACGTTCATTTATATCAATCCTTTCGTTCAGGACAATTCGCCTGTTAATCGGTCGATTTCCCGCATATATTCATCAAACATTTCGGGCTTATCATTGGGAATATCGTACTTCATCTTTGTAAGCTTGTCGAAAAGCCCCGTAGCCACAACCGCTGAAACAGGAATACCATTTTCTACCGCTTCAAGCGCCTTTTTATACAGGTGCAGTATTGCTTTCATCATAAGCAGCTGTTTTTTCATGGGAACGTAGGTGTCCTCCTTATGGAAGGCGTTCTGCTGTAAAAAGCCCGTTCTTATAACCTTTGCGGTTTCGATTACAAGCTTCTGGTCGTCGGGAAGAACGTCTGCGCCGATAAGCTTTACAATCTCCATAAGCTTATTTTCCTCTAAAAGCAGGCTGTTTATCTCCTGCCTTACGGCAAGAAAATCCTCGCCCACGTTCTTTTCGTAGTACTCCGTAAAGTCGTCCACATACTCCGAGTAGCTTGTAAGCCAGTTTATTGCAGGATAGTGTCTTGCGTAAGCCAGCGACTTGTCAAGTGCAATAAAGCAGCGTACAAAGCGCTTTGTATTCTGTGTTACAGGCTCAGAGAAGTCGGAGCCTTGGGGCGAAACAGCGCCGATAATGGTTACGCTGCCCCGTTTTCCCGATAGAGTCTGTGCATTTCCCGCTCTTTCGTAGAACTCGGAAAGACGGGAGGGAAGATAAGCGGGAAAGCCCTCCTCGGCGGGCATTTCCTCAAGTCTTCCCGAAATTTCTCTCAGCGCCTCCGCCCAGCGGGAGGTTGAGTCCGCCATAATTGCAATATCGTAGCCCATATCACGGTAGTATTCCGCAATGGTTATGCCCGTATAGATAGACGCCTCTCTTGCCGCAACAGGCATATTCGAGGTGTTGGCGATAAGCACGGTTCTGTCGGTAAGGGGCTTTCCCGATTTCGGGTCGATAAGCTCGGAAAATTCCTCAAGAACCTGTGTCATTTCGTTTCCACGCTCGCCGCAGCCTATATAAACGATAATATCAGCGTCGCACCACTTTGCAATCTGGTGCTGGGTCATGGTTTTACCCGTTCCGAAGCCGCCGGGAATAGCCGCAGTACCGCCCTTTGCGATAGGTACGATAGAGTCCAGTATTCTCTGTCCCGTAATAAGTGGCGTATTTATCGGAATACGGGATTTTACGGGACGGGGAGTTCTGATTGCCCACTTCTGGCAGAGGGTAAACTCCATTTCTTCACCCTTTACCTCGCCCCTTATGATAACGTCATTCACCTTATGAGCGCCGCTTTCCGCCGCATAAGTAACCCGCAGCTTCTTTACCGTGGGCGGCACCATAGCCTTATTTACTATAAGGGAGCTTTCGTTGCAGTAAGCGTAAACCTCGCCTCCGGTAAGCTCGTCCCCGACTTTAGCGGTAACAGTTACCTCAAAAACCCGCTCTTCGTCAACGGTTGATATGCTGCTGCCCTCGGAAACGAAAGCCCCGTCCGTCTTTTTCATCTCGGTAAGGGGTCTTGCAATTCCGTCAAAAATGTTGGAGATAATTCCGGGGCCTAAGGTTATACTCATAGGTCCGCCGGTACCCTCAACCTTTTCTCCGATTTTAAGACCTGCGGTATTTTCGTAGACCTGAATAACGGTATATTCCCCGCTTACCCCGATAACCTCGCCGATAAGCCTTTTTTCGCCTACGAAAACCATTTCCCGCATAGAGAAATCCTTAGTTCCCTTTAGCTTTATAACAGGTCCGTTTATTGCGTAAATTGTGTTCATAAATTCAAGTCCTTTGGTGTAGAATTGACTTAAGTGGTGCCTTTTATAGCTGCATAGCCGAATCCGCCGAGAAAGCTTCCCTTTCGTTTTCAAGGGCAGTATCCAAAGTAAGGTCGATAGCTATTCCCTTTGGGTATTTTACGGTAATTCCGCCTATTTCTATGCTTCTGTCGGTTTCTGCGGTCACGGGATAACCCCCAGCCGCCTTTATTGCAGCAGTCTTATCGCAGGGGCGGCAGAGAATAACCGTACCCTCGCAGAGCGCTTCTGCCCCGTTCGCCTTTTCCACCGCTTTTTTCAGATAATCGGCATAATTCTCGCTTTTCACAAAGGCTTCAAGCTCTTCTCTTATCTCAGAGAAAAGGTCCTCAACAAGTCCGTTTCTATGGAGCAGTACCTTCCTGTCGGCGCCGCTTCTTACTTCGGACAGGCGTTTTCTTTCGGAAGCCTCGAACTTTCCCGTCATTGAAAGTGCGGCAAGTCCCCGCTCCTTTTCAAGCTGTGAGCGCTCCTCGCTTAACATCTCCTCCGCCTTTTTTTCGGCTTCGGAAATTATACTCTCCGCATCTTTTTTCGCCTGCTCCTCGACTTCCTTACGCAGGCGTTCAAGCTGTTTCTCATTATCAATCATAATCTGTAACCTCAGATGTTTTACAGTTTAATTCCAATTGCCTCGTTCACATATCCCGTAATCGTATCGGAGATATGGGAATCGCCGTGCCTGTCGGGGATTTCAACGATAAGGGGCTTCTTAAGATTAAGCTTCATATCGTAAATCTCTCCCGAGCAAAGCTCGGTAAGCTTTTTCGTCATAAGTATGACAGCGATACTTTTGTCTGCAACAGCGGTTTTAAGAGCGTCCATAACCTCGTTCTTTTCGTGGACAACCACGCCCTCTACTCCCGCAAGCCGCATGCCCATACGGGTATCAACGTTATCGCTTATTAAAAAGCACTTCAAAATATCCGTCCTTTCGGTTTCTCGGTATCAGCTGAAAAGAATAAGAATTGAGATAAGAAGTCCGTAGATTGCAACGCCCTCGCCAAGAGCAACGAAGATAAGGGACTTTGTAAAGTTCTTCTCGTCCTCGCTTGTAGCGCCGATAGCTGCGGAAGCTGCGTTACCTACCGCAATACCCGTGCCGATTGTTGCAAAGCCGGTTGAAAGTGAAGCAGCAAGCGCCTTTAAGCCCTCGCCCACGGTTACTCCCGTTTCAGCAGCAACAGCAGCGCCCTCTGCTCCTGCAATAACAGGCATTAAAACCGTCATAAGAATCATCACGCCGGTAAAAACTCCGCCGTTAAGGAGGATTGTTCTTTTTCTGCTGAAGCTTTTGCCTGCTCTTGCCTTGCAGATTGCAACCGCAAGAGGAATTATAATAAGTGCAAGTGCAAAAAGAGGTAATAAAAATAATAACATAGCCGTAAATTTCCTTTCTTTTATTAAGCAGCCTTAGAGCTTATAGTTACAGGGTTAAAGGGCTTTCCGCCGCCTCTGAAGAACCTGCTGAACATTTCGTAGAACTCAAGACGAAGCACCTGAATACCTACAAGGAAGCCCTCGAAGCCTGTTACAAAGAGGTTTCCTATAACCTGAACGATTATATAGCCGGGGCCCTCGCCTGCAAGGTTTGCCACAACGCCGAAAACCAGCATAAGACCTGCATGGCTTAAGATAAAGCCGCCTATTCGTAAGAATGACATTGTGTTGGTAAGGTAGGTAAGGCAGGTTTCAAAAAGCTCGATAACTCCCTCGATTATGAAAGTACCCACCGGTTTTTTCTTTCCGTTCTCCTCGGCGAACATCTTTTCAAGCCTTGCCTTAAGTCCCTTATCAAGCGCCCCGTTTTCCGAGGACTTCTTTGCACCCATGGAGTGAAGAATAGGCTCTTTAAAGAACATAAGCACAAGGGGAAGAACAATAAAGCAGATAACGTACCAGGGCTGCATAATGTCAAGCCCGAAGGCAAAACCGCCGCCAACGCCTATTATTACCGCCGTGTAGAGGACAAAGCCCACAAGACCGCTTCCGCCGAAAATGCCGCTTTCAAAATCCTTGTTTTTAAGGCTTACAACAATGTTTATCAGCATTGTTATTATAACCAGCACAACGCCTATGCAAAGCGCCGCTATAAGCAGGAGAGTTGAAGCCTGGAAGATATTTTCCGGCGGCTCGGTAAGCCCCATAAGCTGATATACTTTCGGGAAGCGGAAGAAAGGCTGTATAAGCTCCTCGTTTCCGAAAACAGAACCGTAAACGACGCCGAAAAATGCGCTTGAAAGCCCTATTCTCGTCATAATCGGCGCTAACTTGAAGCTTGTGAACTTAGAAAGCACAAGCCCAAGCAGGAAAATAAGAAGTCCCTGCCCTAAGTCGCCGAACATTATTCCGTAAAGCAGAATGTAGGAAACCGCAACAATGGGAGTGGGGTCTATTCCGTCGTGGGCGGGCAGTCCGTACATCTTAACGAACATCTCAAAAGGTCGGAAGAACCAGTTGTTTTTAAGCTTAACCGGCGCTTCGTCGTCCTTATCCGCATTTCGTACCGTTACCGTAACGTCCCCTACCGAGCGTATCATTTCCGTAAACCGCCCCGCTTCGCTTTCGGGAACATATCCGGAAAAATGGAAGCGGTTTCCGATTACAAGCACGTTTGCTCTCAGCTCGTAGCTGTTATCCAGCGCCACAAGCTTTGCGTAAACCTTAGAAAGCTTTGCGCCCTCTTTAGCGGCGATTTCCGAAAGCTTGCCGTCAATTTCCGTTATCCTGTCGCTTTCCCGCTTCATCTGTTCTAAAAGCCTGTCCGAAGCCTGGTCGGTGTTGCCCTTAAGGTAGTCGGGCATTATGGTACGCTCGAAGCCTAAGGTCTTAAAAAGAAAGTCGGTTTCGTTTGCGTCTGACTGGGGCGTTAAATAAAGGCACCATGTATAGCTTGTTTCATTTCCGAAGGGGAAGAAGAAAAAGCACCTGTCATCGTAGAAATCCAGCTTTCCGATACTGCCCGTAGGAATACGGCCGAAGCGTATCTTTATATAGCGGCAGGCGAAAAGCTCGTCGAAATCCGATGCAAAGCCCGAAAACTGGAGCAGATTCAGATAGATTGCTCCGTGGGAGCGAAGGGCAGAGTCAAGGCTTCGCTTTTCCTCCGTAAGAGAGTCGAACTGCCCCTCAAGCTCGTCAAGATACTTCTTGAAGTCAATACTTACGTTGTACTCAATGTCGTCGTAGGAGGCGTTCTCGTCAAGGGTAACTCCCAGATCCTCCGCAACAATGCGGCAGCGTTTTATCATGCGCTCGTAAACTCCCCTGTCACGGAGGTTTTTCGCCTCTAAGTGGGAGTCGGAAATGTTCGGCGGCGGGTTAATGTGAAAACAGCCGCTTTCGCAGCACTTAACCAGAGTCTTATTGATTTTCTTAAGACTTCCGCCCACATCGACAAGCGTTACTTTCTCGATTGCCATGTGTATTCCTTTCTTAACTATTATAAATTCTGTTTTTATGCAGTAAGCTTACACAATAAATTTTTCTATTTCCTCCGAGGATAAGCCGTAGCGTATTCCCTCGATTATTCTGAAAAGATTAGCGGCTTCAAGCTCCGCTAACACCATAAGTGAATAAAGCGCCTCGATTTCGTTTGTACTGAGGGCAAGCCGTCGGCGGAAATACCTGAAATCTGCGGCGTTTACCGCTATTTCGGGGCAGTCCTCTCTGCGGCTTATATTGACCGCCAGCTTCTTTCGCAGGAAAAGCTCACGTATCGCCGTATCGGGATTCGGGCTTTTTAGCGCCTCGTCTATTTCTGCGGGTCTGAGCCGATAATGATAGGGAGAAAGCATTGACTTAATCTCCTCAGGCTCTTTCCCGAAAAAGGTTCTGAGCCTGTAACATAAAAGCAGGTTATCAATATCCGCCTTTCGCAGGAAAAAGTTTTTAAGCTGTTCCTTTGCCCTGCCCTTAACCCCCGAATTAATTTCATTAAACGCCCATTTCATATAGCAGGCGTTTATTGCAATAATAATCTCGTTGACGTCCGCCTTTTCCCCGCTCATAACAGGCTTTAAAAACTTGTAGTAGCCCGTACCCTTCAATACATCAAGCAGAGCGGAAAAGCTTTTCGCCTCCGCCGCCTCTGCGGGGTTAAAGGAAAGGTAGTCCATAAGGTAGTAGGGCAGATTTCCGTAAAAGCCCGCCTGAGAGCCTGTTGAAACGGCTATTACCGCCTTTGAAAGCTGCTCTGCCTCAAGCTTTTTGATATGAAAACGGGCAATTCCCTTGCGGCTTCCTGCTGAAAACTTGCATATTCTTATATAGTTGTCGAAAACGCTTTTGCTTATAAGCTCCTCGACCTGCTCACGGTGCACCGCCGCCTCGTCAACATCTGCGAAAGCCGCCGCATACCTTGGCTTTGTGCGCAAATAAGCTACCGCAGCGCCGATAGAGCTTTTGTTCATAAGAATATCGTAGTCCTCTTTTTTAAGGAAGCTTCCGTAAACTGCGCGGGATTTTGCAACTGCTGCGCTGTTTCCCATTTCATCAGTTCCTTTCGGCAAGCCCGATAATGCGGCTTACAATTTCCGCCTTACGGGCGCTTCTTTCCGAGGTCATTCTCTCGTTCAGCAAACGGCACTTCTCCTCCGCCTCTTCCTCAATGCGCTCTATCTCCACGTCGGTTATCTTCTGTGCGGAAAAGCGCTGTTCCTTTGTTTCGGCGCTTAGCTTTGCGGCGCTTTCCTCTTTTAATCTTTGCTTTTCTTCCTGTGCAGAAGCTAAAATCTCCTTAGCCCTCTGCTCTGCCTCTGCTACGGTTTTTCTCGCTGCCTTGTCTATGGCGATTATTTCGTCGATAGGGTTATCCATAAACCGCCCTCCCGATAATAATTATTGTTGGTTATCCCTTTAAGCCCTGCTCCTGACGTTCCATATTCTCAATTACAACGTCGTAGATTTCCCCAAGGGAAGCGCAGTATTCCAGCACCTTCCATGGCTCGTTGGTATGAAAGTGAATCTTTATAAGGTCCTCGTCCCCTACTGCAAGCAGACAATCCCCCTTGAAATTCGCTCTGAAATAGTCGTTGATGTCGTCTTCGGAGAGGTTTTCGCCCTCTATAAGAAGCTGGGTATCGAACTTAAATTCAAGCATATTTACGCCTCTTTTCAATTGTTTTGCAGCAGGCTGTACTGCTGCCCCAAAAACTTAATATTAATGTAATTATACCACGTTATTGAAATTTTTGCAAGAATAAAGTGAATTTTTTGTGCAAAATTATACAAAAGTATTACCGTTTAATTTTAATATTGCAAAACCCATGTTTTTATGCTACAATATCAGGGAATTGCGGTTAAATGGGAAGGAGAGTGGGAAAAACGGAAAACTACAAGTTCTTTCAGAACGAAAAATGCGAGTTTTTTCCCTGTCACAAGGATATACCAAAGGAAGGCTTCAGCTGCCTTTTCTGCTACTGCCCCTTATACTTTACAAGCTGCGGCGGTAACGGGAAAATCCTTGAAAACGGGATAAAGGACTGCTCTGATTGTAAAATACCCCATATCAAGGACAATTACGACTACATCATGAAAAAAATCTCCTGCCTTTTAGAAAAAGAGGAGTACCGAGGTAAAATATAATGGAATATATAACCGATTTCGATAAGCTTTTTAAAGACCTTGACTCACGACCGGTAAACCCCGACAGGCTTGTTTCAAAGCAGCCCTCTGCACAAGCCCTTGCCCTTTTCGACTACCTTAAAAGTATTTACGGCAAAAAAATCCTCTCGGGTCAGCAGTATCTTCAGGCGGAAGAGCTGGAGGACGCCGTGTATATGCGCTATACGGGAAAGCTCCCCGCAATAAGGGGCTACGACCTTATGGATATGGACAAGAAAAAAGGGGATAATCAGGTAAAGCGGGCAATAGAGTGGGCAAAGGAAACGGGCTGTATCATAACAATGTGCTGGCACTGGTACGCTCCCGACGATATGCAGGATATGGAAAACTGCTGCTGGTCCTTCTACTATAAGACCACAGGCTACGACCACAAGACCTCCTTTGACATTACAAAGGCGGTTGTTTACGGCACTCCCGAGTACAATTTTGCTGTTTCCCGTATCGACAAGGCGGCTATGATGCTGAAAGAGTTTGAAAAGGAGAATATCCCCGTGCTTTTCAGACCCCTCCACGAGGCAAACGGCAACTGGTTCTGGTGGGGAAACAGGGGGAAGGACGGCGGAGAAAGCATTGAAGCCTACAAAAAGCTATGGTATATGATTTTTGACAGGCTTGAAAATTTTCACAGACTTACCAACATAATATGGGTATGGAACGGACAGAATAAGGACATGGCGGTTCACCCCAACACCTACGACATCTGCGGCGAGGATATTTACAGCGAAATCCCGGACGACCACTCCTCCCAAAAAGCAAAATTTGATGAAGTGACCTCCTACACCCACGGAAAAATGGCGACGCTCAGCGAATGCGGCTATATCCCCGACCCGGAAAACCTTGTTAAAGATAAGGTAAAATGGCTCTGGTGGCTTCCCTGGTGGGGGCAGTTCGTTTACAATACCGAGGGCTGGAAGCCTAAGCTTGACAAAAATTTTTTACCGGAATGTAACCAAAAGTATATGAGCGAAGTGTTCTTAATGAAGGCGTTCGGAAATCCCTACTGCATAACCCTTTCCGACCTGCCGTTCTATAAAGGAGAAAGGTTCGTTAAAACTAAGTTTTCATACCTTAACGAACAGAAAAAAAGTTGAAAAAGATAAGAAAGGAAAAATTATGAACAAGAAAATTATCGCAGCACTTTTAGCAGGAGCAATGATTTTATCAGCTTCTTCCTGCGGCAAGAAGAACGAGGAAACAACAACTCCTGCGGCTACAACTACCGCAGAAACCGAGGCAGAAACCACCACAACCGAGGCTGAAACAACCACCGAAACCGAGGCTGCAACCGAAGAAGCAACCGATACATCAGTTCCCGAGAACGAGGACAGCGCTGAGGCTGAAACAAACGACTGTGAAAAGCTTGTAAACGCAGTTCTTAACAGCGGCATTGAGTTCGGCGCTACCGCACTCGTAGAGGACAAGGAAATGCTCGCCGACGTTATGGGCTACGACCTTGACCTTATCGACGAATACGGCGTTGCAACCGCACTTATGAACGTTCACCTCATTGAAATCGCAGTTATCAAGCCTGCCGAGGGCAAGATGGAGGACGTTATCGCAATGCTTAACGACCGTAAGCAGAAGCTTCTCGACGAGGTAGCCTTCTACCCCGCACAGGTTGAGGCTGCTGAAAAGACCGTTGTAGGCAGCAAGGGCGAATACGCTTACCTTATCTGTGACAACTCCGCAGCAGAAGCGGAAGAAAAGCTTATCGAAGCTATCGGCTAATCGCTTAATCTCTTTTACCTCCCATATGACAAAAGCTCCACGGAAATTAATCGCCGTGGAGCTTGTTTTTATGTATCTTTTTAGTGCAGTAATGCGTCCTTAAGGGATTTTACTAATTCTCCCGCCGCCTTTGGCGCAGCAGTTCCCTTTTCCTCGAAAATCCGCACAATTGCAGAGCCTACGATTACCCCGTCGCAGTAGCCCGACATTTTCTTCGCCTGCTCCGGTCCGGAAATTCCGAATCCAACGGCGCAGGGGCATTTTGCGTACTTCTTGATAGTGCCGAAAAAGTCCTCAAAGTCGGTTGTATAGCCGCTTCTGACACCGGTAACGCCGGTTGAGGAAACGCAATAGAGAAAGCCCTTGCTTTCAGAAGCAATTTTCTCAATTCTGTTTCTTGAAGTCGGCGCAACAAGATTGATATTTAAAACCCCGTACTTTTCCGCATACTCCAGCACCTCGTCCCGCTCCTCAAAGGGCATATCCGGAACGATTACGCCGTCAATCCCGTACTGCTTGCAGTCTGCAAAAAATCTGTCCGTACCGTAAACGAAAATTGTGTTTACGTACATCATCAGTATCAGGGGCTTTTCCGTCTTTTCTCTGATGCGCTTTACCGTTTCAAAAATCTTTGTAAGGTTTGTGCCGTTTTTAAGGGAACGCAGGGAGGATTTCTGGATTGTGACTCCCTCTGCAACCGGGTCGGAAAAGGGCACGCCAAGCTCGATTATATCCGCCCCGTTACCGAACATCTCAAAAACCGCCTTTTCCGTTGTTTCAAGGTCGGGGTCGCCTGCTGTAATAAAAGTAATAAGCGCCTTTTCGTTTCTTTCCTTAAGGTCACTGAAGCATTTTTCTATTCTGTTCATTATCCCGCTCTCCTTTCAAACCCTTACCTCTACTCCACGGTATCTTGCCACGGAATAAACGTCCTTGTCGCCTCTGCCGGAAATGTTTATAACCATAAGCTTGCCCTTCATTTCCGGAGCGATTTTAAGCGCCGCTGCAACTGCGTGGGAGGATTCTATTGCAGGAATAATTCCCTCGGTTTTTGCAAGATATTCAAAGGCGCAGACCGCCTCTTCGTCGGTAATTCCCATGTATTCCGCCCTGCCGGTTTTCCAGAGCATAGCGTGCTCCGGACCTATTCCGGGGTAGTCAAGACCTGCGGAAATGGAGTAAACAGGAGCAATCTGACCAAATTCGTCCTGTAAGAATACCGACTTCATGCCGTGGAAAATGCCCGTAGAGCCTTTTGCAAGAGTAGCCGCAGTTTCGGGTGTATCAAGTCCCCGTCCTGCCGCCTCTGCGCCTATAAGACGCACGGACTTGTCGGGGATAAAGTTGTAGAAAGCACCCATAGCGTTTGAGCCGCCGCCAACGCAGGCAATTACGCAGTCGGGAAGCTTGCCCTCGGTTTCCATAAGCTGTGAGCGGATTTCCTCGCCGATAATCTTCTGAAAATCCCTTACCATTTCGGGATAAGGGTGGGGTCCCATAACCGAGCCTATGCAGTAAAATGTATTTTCAACGTTAGCCGCCCAGTCACGGAAGGCTTCGTTAATAGCGTCCTTTAATGTGGCAGTACCGCTGTCAACCTCCTTTACCTCCGAGCCTAAAAGTCTCATTCTGTAAACGTTCAGCGACTGCCTTCTCGCGTCCTCGCTGCCCATATAAACACAACATTCCAGTCCCATAAGAGCGCAGACGGTTGCTGTTGCAACACCGTGCTGACCTGCTCCCGTTTCGGCGATTATGCGCTTCTTGCCCATTTTCTTGGCAAGGAGAATTTGTCCCAAGACGTTATTTATCTTGTGAGCGCCGGTATGGTTCAAATCCTCACGCTTAAGATACACCTTACAGCCCAGCTCAGCCGACATTTTCTCCGCATAGTAGAGCATGGAGGGTCTGCCTGCATAGCTTTTGTAAAGCTCCGCCAGCTCCTTTTTGAACCCGGGGTCGTCTTTATAACGGGAGTAAGCCTCCTCAAGCTCTGTTACTGCGTTCATTACCGTTTCGGGAATATACTGTCCGCCGTATTCCCCGTATCTTCCTTTTGTACCCATTTCAATTTCCTTTCGTTTTCTCAAATTCTGCCTTTATCTGCATTATTTCACGAATTTTCGCCAAGTCCTTTGCGCCGTTTGTTTCAATTCCGCCGCTTAAGTCAATTCCGTAGGGCGAAAGCCTTTCTGCCGCCTCACGGAAATTCGCCGCAGTAATTCCTCCCGCCGCAAAAAAGGGCTTGCTTATCCTTGTTTTTGCAATCAAATCCCAGTCCGCAGTCTTTCCCGTCCCACCAACGCTGTTTTCCGAAAATGCGTCCAGCAGAAGCTTATCTGCGGGCAGTCTGTCTGCTTTAAGAATATCATCTTCGCTTCTTACCCGAACCGCTTTCCAGATTTCGCAGCTTTCGGGTATCAGTTTTCTCAGCCTTCTTATGTAATCCTCGTTTTCGCTGCCGTGAAGCTGTATAACCCTGAGCTTAGGGGCAAAGCCGACAACGCTTTCTATCGGCTCGTCAACAAAAACTCCCACGGGGCTGATGCTGCCCCTAAGAAGGGAAACAAGCCGCAGAAAGGTTTCCTTGTCAATGCTTCTGCGAAAGCCCGGCGTCAGTATAAAGCCTGCATAGTCGGGGGGAAAGCTGCCCAGATACTCTATATCCTCGGGGCGGCGCATACCGCAGAGCTTTATTTTAAGGCTCATTCTATACCCCTCAGCAGCTCTGCCATAGCTTCCTTAACGTTCCCGCTTCTCATCAGCGTTTCCCCGATAAGAACAGCGTCGGCGCCGCAGCTTCTTACAAACCGCATATCCTCGTTTGTCTTTATCCCGCTTTCGGAAACCCGTACAAAATCCTTTGGAATTTCTCGCATAAGCTTTTCGGTAGTTTCAAGAGAAACCTCAAAGGTTTTGAGATTGCGATTGTTTATTCCGATAATTTCACAGCCCGCTTCAAGGAGATTATCCGTTTCCTCTCTGCTGTGAGCTTCGCCTAAAACCGAAAGACCTAAACCGCAGGCTATTTTATTGTACTCCCTGAGGGTATTTTTGTCAAGCATTGCCGCAATAAGAAGAACTGCGTCCGCTCCCGCCGCCTTTGCCTCGTAAATCTGATAGGAGTCGATTATGAAATCCTTTCTCAGTACGGGCAGAGCAATTTTTTCACGGATTGCCCGAAGATAATCAAGAGAGCCTTTGAAATAGTATTCTTCCGTAAGGCAGGAAACCGCTGAAGCTCCCGCCTTTTCGTATTCCTCCGCAATTTTTACGGGGTTGAAATCCTCGCAGATAATACCCTTTGAGGGTGAAGCCTTTTTTGCCTCCGCAATCACCGAAAGCCCGCCCTTTTTAAGCGCCGCTTTGAAGTCTATTCCCTTTCCTGCCCTTTCGGCAGCCTTTTTTACCGCTTCAAGGGGAGTTCTTTCCTTTTCAAGCCGCAGCTGCTCTTTGCGGTGAAGTGCAATATCATCAAGAATCACGCCGTAACCTCCTGTCTGTTGGTGCAGGCGATAAAGCTCTGAAGCTTCTGATAAGCCTTGCCGCTGTCGATAAGCTCAGCCGCAAGCTTAACGCCCTCTGCAATACTGTCAGCTTTGCCTGCGGTATAAAGACCGCAGCCTGCATTAAGAACAGTAACGTCACGCTTAGCGCCCTTTATTTCGCCTTTCAGTATGCCAAGGGTAATTTCAGCATTTTCTGCTCCCGTACCGCCTACGATTTCGGAAATATCCGCTGTTTTCATGCCGAAGTCCTCAGGCTTTATCTCGTAGGTTTTAAACTCTCCGTTTCCGAACTCGCAGATTTTTGTGGGAGCGCAGATTGAAACCTCGTCAAGTCCGTTCTCTCCGAAAACAACCATGCCCTTTTTAACGCCTAAGTTATAGAGCACCTTTGCCATAGGCTCAACCAGAGCGCCGTCAAATACACCCATAACCTGAGTTTCTGCTCCTGCGGGGTTGGTAAGAGGACCTAAAACGTTGAATATTGTCTTAATGCCAAGCTCTTTTCTTACGGGACCCACATATTTCATAGCTGAATGATACTTCTGTGCGAAAAGGAAGCAGATTCCGCATTCCTTTAAAACCTCCGCCATTTGTTCCGGTTCAAGGGTAATATTTACCCCGAGTGCTTCAAGGCAGTCCGCCGCACCCGACTTGCTGGAAGCAGCACGGTTGCCGTGCTTTGCAACCCTTACTCCCCCCGAAGCGATGATGATTGAAGCAGTGGTGGAGATATTGAAGGAGTTTGAGCGGTCGCCGCCCGTTCCTACTATTTCAAAAACTCCGCCCTCGTGGAGAAGCTTTGTTCCCAACTTTCTCATGCCCTTAGCGGAGGCGGTAATTTCCTCGATTGTCGCTCCCTTTGCTTCTAATGCAGTAAGATAAGACGCCATACAAACCTGAGAAGCCTCGCCTCCCATTATTTCGTCCATAACCTGCTCCGTCATTTCGGCGGTAAGGTCTTCCTTCTTTAAAAGCTTTGCAATTGCCTCTTTAATCATGATAATTTCTCCTTTCGGTCAGTTATTTAAAAAGTTTTCAAGTATTGTTTTTCCGCAGGGTGTTAAAATCGACTCGGGGTGAAACTGGACTCCGTAAACAGGATAAGTTCTATGCTCAACCGCCATTACTTCCCCGTCCTCGGTTACTGCGGTTACCTTCAGTTCGGGGGGAATGGTGCTTTTGTCTGCGGCAAGGGAGTGATAGCGGGCTGCTCCTATAACCTTTGGCATACCTCCAAAAAGTCTGCTGTCGTTATCAAGGGTTATCTGGGACTGCTTTCCGTGCATAAGCTCCTTTGCGTAGGAAACAACAGCGCCGTAAGCCTCGCAGATTGACTGATGCCCCAAACAAACTCCGAAAATCGGGATTTTACTTCCCAGCTTTTTTACCGTTTCGATGCATATTCCCGCCTCCGAGGGCTTTCCGGGGCCGGGGGAGAGAATAATTCTCTCCGGCGCAAGTGCCTCTATCTCCTCTACCGTCTTCTCGTTATTCCGGATTACCTTTATATCCGGATTTATCGTTCCCACAAGCTGATACAGATTGTAGGAAAAGCTGTCATAATTATCAATCAGAAGTATCATAACTGCCTCCCTTATTCAAGCTCGGTTTCAAGCGCCTTGACTACCGCTTTCGCCTTGTTTATGCACTCGTTGTACTCGTTTTCGGGAACGCTGTCCGCTACGATTCCTGCACCCGAACGGACGAAAACCTTTCCGTTCTTTTTAAATGCAATCCGTATTGAGATGCAGACGTCAAGATTTCCCGTAAAGCTTAAGTAGCCAATCGCTCCGCCGTAAATTCCACGCTTGTTGTTTTCAAGCTCGTTTATTATCTGGCAGGCTCTTATCTTCGGCGCTCCCGATAGAGTTCCCGCAGGAAGCACCGCCGCAACCGCGTCCGCCGCCGTAAATCTGTCCTCAATCTCGCCCTTTACCGTTGAGCCTATGTGCATAACGTGGGAGTAGCGCTCAATGGACATATACTTTTCAACCTCAACCGTGCCGAAGCGGCTTATCTTGCCTAAGTCGTTCCTGCCAAGGTCAACCAGCATATTGTGCTCCGCCTTTTCCTTTTCGTCGGCAAGCAGCCCTTTCTCCAGCTCCTCGTCCTCCTCGGGAGTTTTTCCTCTGGGTCTTGTGCCTGCAAGAGGAAAGGTACGAAGAGTCTTGTTTTCAAGCTTCACAAGGGTTTCGGGAGAAGCTCCCGCAATTTCCACATCGTCCCCGGAAAAGTAGAACATATAGGGAGAGGGGTTTACGGTACGCAGTACCCGATAAGCGTCCAGCAGGCTGCCCTCGTAGTCGGCGTCAAGACGGTTGCTGAGCACCACCTGAAAAATATCCCCCTCACGGATATAGTGCTTTGCCTTTTCAACCATATCGCAGTACTGCTCCTTGCTGAAAAGCTGTCTGAACGGGGAAAGAAGCCTTCCCTTTTCACGGGGCTTCATCTGGCCCTTCATTATAAGCTCCCTCATTGCCGCAAGCTGTTTTTTGCCATTTTCGTAGGAATTTTCAAGGTCTTTGGTTTCGATATTGCATATAAGGATAATTTTCTGTCTGAAATTATCGAAGGCGATTACCTTATCGAAAAGCATAAGGTCAACGTCGTTGA
Source organism: Ruminiclostridium sp. (assembly GCA_051882315.1). Classification (GTDB taxonomy): domain Bacteria; phylum Bacillota; class Clostridia; order Oscillospirales; family Ruminococcaceae; genus Ruminiclostridium_E. Next base: position 13,915 of record JBJERM010000122.1, on the reverse strand, counting down.
ACCGCTCCTCGTCCTTTGCGTCAAGCTTTAAGGTCGGCTCGCTGTACTTTATGTAATCGTAGGAGAAGTAGCCCACAAGTCCGCCTGTAAAGGTGGGAAGCTCCGGGATAACCGGGCTTTTATGCTCGTTTATTATCTTCTTTATTATCTCGTCGGGGTTTGTGCAGTCGAATTTCCTGCTTTCCCCGTTTTCGGTTATCTTTACAACTCCGTCGGCGCAGGTTATCTCGCTTTTCGGGTCATAGCCCAAAAAGGTGTATCTTCCCCATTGTCTGTGCTCCTCTGCGCTTTCCAGCATATAGCAGTGTCCGCTTACGCCCAGCAGGATACGAAGCACCTCAACGGGAGTTTTCATATCGGAGAAAATCTCGTCGCTTAAGGGAATGTAGCCGTAATCTCCCGACCCGGCAAGCTTTTTTACTTCTTCAAAGGTCATCATAGCATTTGCTCCTTTCTTGCAGAAAAAATGAAAACAGAAAAGCCCCGAAGGACTTAAAATGTCCCTCGGGGCGAATAAATCGCGGTGCCACCCGAATTTGCGGCAAATAAAAAAGCCGCCTCGATAGGTATCGGGCGACTGTAAAAAGCATAAACGAAATACCGAAGTATTGTTAAGTACGCAGCAGTCAAGCCTTAATACCCCTTCACACTAACGCAGGAAACGCGGCGCAGGCTACTTAAAGTTCACCCGGCTCCTCACAAACCCATTCACCGAACCCGTGCGTATCCGCTTCCACCAATACGGACTCTCTGTGCCGCCGACTGAACAGCTACTTGCTTTTGCTCATAGGATTTAAAAAGCAATATTTACTTGTTGCTAACATAATATCACTTTAAAGCAGTTTTGTCAATAGGTTTTTGAAAAAAATTTGAGGGCGGGAAAATATGAGGATTTTACAGCGGAATTGTGCGGGTTTGCGTGCGGCTGCTTTAGCAGCCGCACAAAATCGCCGCAAAACCCAAAGGGTTTTGCGGCGAAGCCCGCCCTGCGCCAAGGTCAGTCGGCTTCGCCGACCGACCTTGGCGCAGGGCGGAAATTGCGGCGGCTTCGCCGCCGCAAGTCAAAGCGCCGCCGCTGAAGCGGCGGCGCCTCTCACCGACCCCTCAAATCCTCTGCCCGAACTTAGCCACAGTCTTTCTCATCAGCTCGTAATCCGCGCGGTAGTAGGGCGTAGCCCCCTTTTCCCTGTCGTCCTCAACATACTCCAGCAGGAAAAACACGGTGCTGTAATCCTCGTTGTAGAAAAAAGTGCACTGTAAATAAGTGTATTTTGAGGCGTAATAATTCACCGGCTCAAGACTCAGCAGATATGAAAGGTCGTTATTAAGCGCCTCTGTAACCTCGCTTATTTTTTGGGGCAGGAACTGTACCTTCTTGGTTTTAGGTAAACTGAGCGCCTCCTTCTTCTCCTTTGAAGCAAGGGGCTTTTTCTTGAAAAACAGCATTTCTCTCTCCTTTTCGCATTTATACAAAAACCGCCCGCAGAAACGGGCGGTTATGTCTGTAAAAACTCATTTGTACAGGCGCTTATAGACAGCCATATTATGCTCCGAGAGCCTTGTAGCTGTTATAAAGGAATATAAGGTAAAGAATAGCTGCAACAAGTTCAGCAATACCAACAAAAATACCCAGTACTCCTGCAATAATACTGATAATAGGAATAATGGATAAAAGACTGATAATTACGCCTGCAATAGTACAAATCATTACTATCTTCCATACGTTCATACCCTTGTCTGCAATAGCGTTAGCGCCGATACCTCTGAGGATATTTGCGGAAGTGGTGATTATGTAGTATGTAACGAGAAGGTCAAGAATTGAGCATGCAATGCTGATAAGGCTTGCGAGAATTGTTCCTACAACCGGAATAAAGGCTAAGCAAGCGCCTATAACCGAGCCGATAAGAGATATAATGGTAAACATAAATGCTTTCTTATAGCCCTCATTGTCCTTGCCTGCGGTATAAACACCTACAATAGAAATAACTCCGCAAGCGATTGCAGCCAGATAACCGATAATTCCGATTAACGGAATAACTGTGAATACAACAGCGATGATTGATGCGATTTCTGCCCAGAACATCATTTTAAGACCCTTGGCAGCGTTCGGATAATTCATAATAGTTTCCTCCCAAAAATTTTTTTGCAATTTGAAATTTGCACCTTTATTATATAACAACGGCAAGTATTTGTCAATATTTGCCGATAATTTTCTCCAGCCAACAAAACCCACTTGTTTTTGTGCAAAACTTACAATTGTGATAAAAATAACAGTAAATTTTTATTAAAACTCTTGCATTTTTATAAATATATGGTACAATATAAGCAGGATAGTGAAACGCTATGCCTAAAAACCAAAGGAGGATACTGTTATGAAGATTTTATATGCAGCCAGCGAGGCTCAGCCCTTTGCGGCTTCCGGCGGTCTTGCAGATGTTGCAGGCTCTCTCCCCAAGGCGCTAGTTGAAGAAGGCCACGAATGTATGGTAGTTATGCCCTACTATTATAATACCATAAAGCCAGAGGTAAGGGAAAAGCTGGAATACCTTACGAATTTCTACGTTCCCGTTGGCTGGCGCTCCCAGTACTGCGGCATTTTCACCACTGTCGTAAACGGCGTAAGATACTACTTTATCGACAACGAGTACTATTTCAAGCGTGATTTCGGTCTTTACGGCTACTACGACGACGCAGAAAGATACGCTTTCTTCTCAAGAGCAGTGCTTGAAATGCTTGAGCATCTCCAGATAAAGCCCGACATCATCAACTCCAACGACTGGCAGTGCGCCCTTATTCCAATATATTACAATATTTATTACAAATATCACCATAATATGTGGGGTATCAGAAATGTATTCACAATACATAATATAGGATACCAGGGACAGTACGGACTTGAGCTTACCGAGGAGATTTTCTCTATTCCCCGTCACTTAAGCTCAATTATCGAATACGACGGCGACGCTAACCTTATGAAGGGCGCTATCGAAATGTCCGATAAGGTAACAACCGTTTCTCCCACCTATGCTAAGGAAATCCTTAACCCCTGGTTCTCCCACGGTCTTGACCGCTGCCTTAACAGCAAGCAGTACAAAACCTGCGGCTTCCTTAACGGAATTGATACCGATATGTACAACAGCGAAACCGACAAGGCTATCCCCGCTAATTTCAGCGTAAAGAATATGGCGGGCAAGAAAATCTGCCGTGAGAAGCTGCTTGAAGAAGCGGGTCTTCCCCAGACCGACGTACCGATTATGGGTATTATTTCCCGTCTTGTTGAGCATAAGGGCTTCGACCTTATCAAGTGCGTGCTTGACGATATTGTTCATTCCGGCATAAAGGTTGTTATCTTAGGCTCAGGTGAAAAGCAGTACGAGGATTTCTTCCACTATATGCAGGAGAAGTATCCCGCAGCCGTAAGCTTCAAGTGCGGCTACATTCCCACCTACGCAAAGAAAATCTATGCAGGTGCGGATATGTTCTTAATGCCCAGTAAGAGCGAGCCCTGCGGACTTGCTCAGATGATTGCCCTTCGCTACGGTACAGTTCCGATTGTCCGTGCAACAGGCGGTCTTAAGGACTCGATTATGGACTACGGCGACCCCAGCGGAAACGGCGTAGGCTTTACCTTCCAGTCCTACAATGCTCTTGATATGCTTGGCGCTATCAACAGAGCAAAGGATGTATTCCAGGACAAGAAGAAGTGGAACAAGCTTGTTGAAACCGGTATGAAGGCAGACTTCAGCTGGAAGCAGTCCGCTAAACTCTACATCGGACTTTATGAGGAGCTTTGCAGCTGGGACAAGTAAGGCTGTCGATAAACCCTGGAAACAGGGTTTATCTTATTGAATAACGAATAAAGAATAACGAAGAATGAATAATAGTGGTATCGGCTTCGCCGATTGTTCTGAAAAAAGTGATAATAATGCACTAATTTAAATCCGTGCCCGAAGGGCACACCACATTTATTCACTATTCATTATTAAATATTCATTTCTTGCCGAAAAGACTTTTTCGGCAAGCTGACTGCTTCCGGAGCTTCTGCTTCGGAAGCAGATTTTTACCGCCCACACGGAGATTTACCTATATGACCTACGAAGAAATAAAGAACAACGAGGCAATAAACACCTATATACGCTGCGCTGACGAGTCCCTTACGGCGCTGGGCTTTACGGAGCACAGCTTCGCCCATGTAACCGTTGTGGCTGAAACAGCAGGCTATATTCTGGAAACCTTAGGCTATGACGCTCATGTTGTGGAGCTGGGAAAAATAGCGGGCTATATGCACGACTTAGGCAATCTCGTAAACCGTATAGACCACTCACAAAGCGGAGCGGTTATGGCATTCAGGATTCTGGACAAGCTGCAAATGCCCCCAAAGGATATAGCAACGATAGTTACCGCAATAGGCAACCACGACGAGGGCACGGGAGTGCCCGTAAACCCCATAGCGGCAGCGCTTATCCTTGCGGATAAGTCGGACGTAAGGCGTTCAAGAGTAAGAAATTCGGATATTTCAAGCTTCGATATTCACGACAGGGTAAACTACTCCGTAAAAAAAGCTCAGCTTAAAATCAACGAGGAGCGCACTCTTATAAAGCTGAAAATGTCCATAGATACCCGCTACGGCTCGGTTATGGACTACTTTGAGATTTTTCTTAACCGTATGATTATGTGCAGAAAAGCGGCGGAAAAGCTTGGGCTGCAATTCAGGCTTATTATTAACGAGCAGCAGCTTATCTGACAGAAAGGAATTACAGGAATGAAGATAACAATACTGGGCTGCGGCTTCGGAACCGCTCTTGCGGTGCTCTGGAACAAGGCGGGACACGAGGTTACGGCGTGGACGAAATATCAGGAGGAAATTACAGATATACAGCGCTTCGGCGAGCATAAAAGGCTGCTTCCCGGAATAGCCGTTTCAAACCGCATTGGCTTTACAACCGACATCTCCTGCGTAAAGGGCGCAGATATACTTGTTTTCGCAATTCCCTCCCGCTTTGTAAGAGAGGTTGCAGCCAAGGCGAGCCCATATATTGATAAAAACACACTTATCCTTAACGTTGGCAAGGGCTTCGAGGAGGGCAGCCTGAAGCGGCTATCACAGGTTATCCGCGAGGAAATCCCTGATAATCCTATCGCCGTTATGGCAGGTCCCTGTCACGCCGAGGAAGTGGGCAGAAGCGTTCCCACAACGGTTGTTATCGCCAGCGAGAACACCGCCTGCGCCGAGCATATACAGGAAAAGCTTCAGACGGATAGTCTTCGTATTTATCTTAACGATGATGTGGCAGGCTGCGAAATCGCCGCTGCTCTTAAAAACCCGATAGCTCTCTGCTGCGGAATAATCGAGGGCATGAAGCTTGGAGACAACACAATTGCTTCTCTTATGACAAGAGGACTTGCGGAAATCACAAGGCTCGGAGTTGCCATGGGCGCCCGCTGGGAAACCTTTACGGGACTTGCGGGCGTGGGCGACCTTATTGTAACCTGTACCTCCGCTCATTCCAGAAATCACCGTGCAGGAATACTTATCGGAGAGGGAATGAAGGCAGAGGAAGCGGTTAAAAATGTGGGAACGGTTGAGGGCTACGGCTGCTGCGGAATTGCTTATGAGGCGGCAAAAAAGCTAAACGTAAGAACGCCGATAATCGACCAGCTTTATCAGGTGTGCTATGAAAACATCAAACCTGCGGATTCGCTCCGTGCGCTTATGCACCGCCCCCAGACCCATGAAAAGGAGCAGTACTGGAACGCAAACCTGTAATTATTGAATAACGTAAATGGAATGATAGCAGCGCCGCTTTGCGGCAATATTGAAATATTCCCTGTTATGCACGCCACAATTCATCATTATTCGCTTTTTCTTCTGCTCCGATATATGAAATGCACATATTGTCGGGGCAAGTCAGCCGTTTTTTGTCGCATTTTAAAAAAATTTTTAAAACCTATTGACAACGGCGGGTATTTTTGATAAACTATTAAGGTATTCGGTGAAAAACTGTTTATCAGATGTTTTCAGATTAATAAGACTCAAAGAAATGAAGGAGGTGCTGACCCATGGCAAAATGCGAAATCTGCGGCAAGGGTGTCACTTTCGGTATTAAGGTTTCTCACTCACACAGACGTACAAACAGAAGCTTTAAGCCCAATGTTCAGAAGGTTAAGGCTATCGTAAACGGAACTCCCTGCAGAGTTACCGCCTGCACAAGATGCTTACGTTCCGGTAAGGTTCAGCGTGCACAGTAAGCTCGGCACATTCTGATTATTGAACGGGCGCAGTTTCCTGCGGCTCGCCTAAAAGGACGCAAAGCCCGCCCCCTGCTTTACAGGGGGCTTTTGCTTTATACAAAAGACTCAGCTTGTCGAAAAAGTCTTTTCAACAAGAAATGAATATTGAATAAAGAATAAAGAAAAATGAATATTTTAGGTATCGGCTTCGCCGATTATTTTGATAAATGCAATTAAACAGCACTATTTTAAATCCGTGCCCCAAGGGCACACCATATTTATTCCATTATTTAATGTTCAATATTCTTTATTCATTAAACTTTACTTTACGCAAGGGGATTTGCTTTATTTCAAAGGAGGGAAGGCTATGCCCGAGGACGCAGCAGTAAGAGCGGAAAAAATTATGCGGCTCACGGGGCTTTACGGCGAAACAAACAGAGCCGCAATTGAAAACAGGCTCCGGCTTATAGACTTCTGGAAAATAGAAAGCGGAAGCAGAATACTTGAAGTGGGCTGCGGACAGGGCGAAACCACGGCAGCCCTCGCCTATACCGTGGGCGACAGGGGCTTTATCTACGGCATTGATGTGGCAGGTCCCGACTACGGCTCCCCCGAAACCGTCGGGCAGGCTAGAGAGCGGCTTATGACCTCGGGGCTGGGAGAGCGGATAAATATTGACCTTGGGGTAAATATTCTAAGCGACTCCTTCGACTTTGAGGACAACTCCTTCGACTACATAATTCTTTCCCACTGCCTATGGTATCTGTCCTCCCAGAAGGAGCTGCACGATATACTTTTCAAAACCCGCCGCTGGGGACTTAACCTATGTATTGCGGAATGGAATCCCGCAATTACGGAAATGTCCCAGTACTCCCACTTTTCGGCGGCGGAAATACAGGCAATCTGCGAAGCCTACCCCTGCTCCGACCATTTCAACATTCACACAATGTTCTACCCCCAGGAAATCGAAACAGCGGCGGCAGCCTGCGGCTGGGATATTGTGAAAACCGCGGATATTACCTGCCCCGATAACACCGACGCTGTACGGGAAATAGAAATTGCAAGAGAGCTTTTCCCGCAGAAGATTTCAGCCCTAAAAGCTATGCCGCAAAAGCTTAAAAGCCTGCTGCTTTCAAGAATTTATACCCTTTCGGCGGAAAATGCCGCTTCAATGTCCGTTTATGCGATGAGAGCCGAAAGGCTCTGAAAAGGAGAATTATGATGAAAAGATTTTTAAAGGCATTTGCCGCTGTTCTCGCCTCTGCCGCTATTGTCCTGTCCGTGGCGGGCTGTAGCTTTTCAATCGGAACAAAAAGCGAAAAGGAGGATTACGAGGACGTTTTTATCGACGCCCCCGAGTCCAATATACACGCAGATTTACAGTATGTCTTCAAGCTTGAAAACTACGGGAAAATGAACGTCTGGGTTGATACCACAAACGGGCATAAATTCGAGCTTATACAGGAAAATTCGGGCTTCAATATTCTGGACAAGGACGGAAACGCCGTGCTTTACTGCGGCTGCACCTCAAGAGAAAACTACGAAACGCTGGTTGCCGGCGTTGACGAGGTAAAGACAGTCAACGGCAGGGATTTCTTCTACCGTGAAAACGGGGACGGAAGCCTTGACCTTTTCTCATATATGGCAGACTGCGGGCTTGACGCAGGTCTTGTTATGGAAACACGGGAGGACTTTGACGTTTTTCGTCTTGTGGCATTCCGTGGTACTCCCATAGAAGGCGCTTCTTCGGATATTCATGCTTATAAGCCGAAGTCAGTCGCAAGCGAACAGACTGCCCCCGCAGAAGAGACTGCACCTAAAGAAACGCAAGCTTCAACAGAAGCCCCCGAAACAGAAAGCGCCGCTTCCGAAACAACGGCTCAGCAGCTTTCGCCGGAGGAAATCCTCGCCTCCCTGCCCTCGGACTACAACAGGGTGAACTGGGGCGTTACCTACAACCTTTCCGACTCATATCCCGGTATTTTTATAAGCGTTGCGCCCTATAAGCTTTACGACGATTATTGCCTTATCTACGCAATTACAAGCATTTACAACGAAACGATTTCCCTGTCCGCCAATGCTTACGCAAAGGACAAGGAGGGAAACGTAATAGGCGAGACATTTGTCTATGTTCCCGCCCTTGCGAGAGGCATGACCTATGTTAATATGATTTACTGCGACGAGGGTACGCCGGACGGCAGCATACGCTGGGATGAATTTGAGATACTGCCGAAAAGCTATGAGCAGGTTGTTGCATGGGAAGCGGATTTACAGGCGACCGGCGACTACAAGGACGGACTTCTTACTGCGGAATACAACCTTTATTCCACGGAGGACGTGACTATGACTCCCGGCGACGTTACAATACTTCTCACCGACGAAAACGGCAATATTACAGGCCTTGGCATTGACTACTGCTCCGACGAGGTAAAGTCAGGAGAGAGCTGCACAAGAACGGTTGATATTTATCAGGACCCGACTATACTTTCCTATACGAAGAATATACTTATATTTACTTCTCCCACAACGTTGGTTGAAGAATAACAGCAAAGCGCCCGCCGTGAACGGCGGGCGCTTCTCTGTAAAAGTTCAGCTTTGATGCTTATTCAAAACTATCCTCTTCGTCCCTTGCATTAAACAGCTCGATAAGGCTCTGCATTTCCTCCTCAGTTAGAGAAACGCCCTTGCCCATTTTCTCGTGGTCGGGCGCCCAGTCCCTTATATCGAACTTAGCGGGCTTGTCGTTCCAGCTTATAAGATTAAGCTCCTTTGTCCAGCCTCTTGCGCCCTCGGAGATAACTCCCAGCTCCTTTACTATCTCATACTTGAATTCTGCCATTTTTGTTACCCTTTCTTGAAAAAATTACCCGTATCACACGCCCTGCAAAAAAATCCTAAAATTTAAAATTACTTATAAAAAAGTCTTTTATTTTTAAGAAAATTATGCTATAATAGTATGTAATACGTTTTATTAGTATATTATATCCCAAAAAGGTGGTTTTGTCTATATGCGAAATATAAAAATTAAGGCTCTGTTTGCGGTGATTATGTTTACTTTTGCCGTATTTTTCACAGACTTTTCATATATCCCCGCTTCTGCGGCATTTACTCCCGAGGGAGATATTAAGAGTACGGGCTACTATATGGTAAATCTCGATTTGGGTACAGTAGTTGCCGCTAAGAACGAGCATGAGCGCTGCTACCCCGCTTCGATAACAAAGGTTATGACCGCTATCGTGGCGCTTGAAAACTGCTCCAACCTTGATATGCCCGTTGATGTTACCTACGACGCTACAAATGAGTTCTGGGAGGGCGACCCCAACAAGGACGGCGCAGGAACCTGCGGTATTGCGGTAGGACAGACCAACCTTACTATGCGGGACTGTCTTTACGGTCTGCTTGTAAAATCGGGCTGCGAGGCAGGAAACGTAATCGCTCTTAATATTTGTGACAGTATCGCTGATTTCGTGAATCTGATGAACAAAAAGGCAGCGGAAATAGGCTGCGAGGGCACCCATTTCGGCAACACCCACGGACTCTGGCAGGCGGACAATTATTCCACTCCATACGACCTGTACTTAATAGGCAAATACGCCTACGAAAAGGTTCCCCAGCTTATCGAGATTGCTAATACTCAGGAATATGTAATGCCCGCAAATAAGTATAATCCCGACCCCTATACCCTTGTAAACGTAAACTCCATGATAAGGAACATAGGCGACAACCCCTACTACTACGAGTACGCTCAGAACGTTAAAACAGGAAGCCTTGACGTTTACTGGGACGAGAACGGTGTGGAACAGCCCGGCTTTATGAATATGATTTCCACCGCCACACAGAACGGCTTCAACTATATGCTTGTTACCGTCGGCGCACCCTATACAACCCCCGAAGGAAACCGCTCAAACTACCACTTTACCGACGCAATTACCCTTTACAAATGGGCTTTCAAGTCTCTCGGAATAGTCGATGTTATAAGCGAGCACACCGTAATTGCCAACATAAAGGTTGATATGGGCGAAAATGCTGACGTTGTTATACTTAAGCCCTCAGCCTCCTTCTCAACCCTGCTTCCCAAGGGAATGGATACTTCCGTTATAAAGCAGGACGTAAAAATAACAGCCGAGAAAAACGACAACGACGCTGTTGTCGCTCCTATCGAAAAGGGGCAGGTACTGGGAACACTCGAATTATCCCTTAACGACGAGGTTATCTGGAACACCAACCTTATCGCTTCACAAAGCATTGAGCTTTCACAGTTTGAATACACCATGCGTATGATAAACAGCATTTTCGACAAGGGCTGGTTCAAGATTTGTATAGTTCTTCTGGCAGTGTTCATTATCGCCGACGTTATCTTAAACGCCGTTCAGAAAAACCGTATTGCAAAGCTTGAGGCAAGACAGCGCAGAAAGGCTAATATTAACCGCAAGTGGTAAGGCTTTCCAAAAGGATATTGTAAATGAACGTAAAAATAATCGCTCTCGGCAGGCTAAAGGAAAAATACCTGACCGAAGCCTTCAGGGAATACGAAAAGCGGCTTTCGGGCTTCTGCAAGTTCACAATTGATGAAATCGAACCCGAGCGGCTTTCCGAAAATCCTACCGAGCAGGAGATTTCAAAGGCGCTTGCCGCAGAAGCGGAAAAAATAACAGCAAAAATCCCCCGTGACAGCCTTGTTATCGCCCTTTGTATCGAGGGCGCACAGCAGGACAGCGTGAAATTCGCAAAAACCCTGCAAAAGGCGGGAAACGAGGGGAAAAGCACGGCGGTTTTCATAATCGGAAGCTCCTGCGGGCTTTCGGAAAGCGTAAAGAAAGCCGCTGATATAAGAATAAGTATGTCGGAAATGACCTTTCCGCACCAGCTTGCAAGAATAATGCTCATGGAACAGATTTACAGAGCATTTACGATAATAAATAACAGAAAGTACCATAAATAATGTATAAAGTTTATTTGTACAAGGCTGCGCTTTTAGCGATGGGCGCCGCCATGCTGACGCTGGGCATAATAATAGTCTGCCAGAGGGAGATTCTGCTGACGCCTCTTACGGTGATAGGCGGAACGGTTCTGCTGCTGCACGGACTTTACAATGCCGTAGATTACATCGCGCGCGGCGGAAAGCTTACCGCTAAAAGAAAAAAAGCAAAGCTGATAACGGCGCTGCTGAACATAGGGCTGGGCATAGCGGTACTGATTCTCCCCAGTCTTACCGTTTCCATCTGCATTATGGTTTTCGCCGCTTACGTTATGCTTAACGCAGCCTCCAAGCTTGCGGATTTCATTGTTTGCAAGATAAATAAGCAGCCCGGCGGTTGGAGCGCGCTTATCGCCTTTATATTTTTTGCCACCTTTGCGGTGTTGCTGTTTGCAACAAATCTTCGCACCGAAGCCTTTCTTCTTATTTCGGGAATTTACTGTATTCTCTACGGTGGGGAAATGATTTCCGACTTTATAAAGCAGATTGTTCCGCAAAAGGCGAAAAACAGCCTTAAGCGCAGAATAAGAATTTCTCTCCCGGTTTTTATTTCAACATTCCTCCCCTTAGGCACTCTTCGCTACATCAACGAATACATCTCCACCAACGACCAGCTCCCGGAGCTTGAAGGTCCCGTAAGGGACGACACAAGCCCGCCGGACGTAGAGGTTATGGTTCACGTTTCAAATAACGGCTCGGGTAAAATCGGACATCTTGACCTGTTTATGGACGGTGAGGTAATTTCCTACGGAAACCACGACTGGAAGTCCCACAAGCTTTTCTCGGTTTTCGGGGACGGAATACTTTTTACTGCAAAAAAAGAGCCTTATCTTGACTTCTCAGTAACCCACGACCGAAAAATGATTTTCTCCTACGGCTTACGGCTTACCCCAGAGCAGCTTGAAGCGGTAAGAGCGGAGGTAAAGCGGCTCAAAAGCATGACCGTGCCCTGGAAGCCGCCATATCAGATAGCCTACGAGGAAAGCGGCGGAACTGCAAAAATAACCGATTTCCATGACTACTGCAGCATACTCTGGAACGGCACCCATGCCGATTTCTTCAAGTTCCGCAAGGGAAAATTCAAGACATATTCGATTCTAAGCACCAACTGCGTACTGCTCACGGACAATATCATCGGAAAAGCAGGCGCAGACGTTGTGTGCATCAACGGAATAGCCTCCCCCGGTATTTACTACGACTACCTGGAGCGGCTCTACATGACGGAAAACAGCATGGTTATCTCCAAGAAAATCTACGACAGAAAAACCATGAGAAAGCTTAAAAAGGAAAGGACTGCAAGCGATGAGTGAAGTATATCTTGACGACCGTTTTAAAGGAGTAATGTTAGGTCTTGCAATCGGCGACGCCTTCGGCTACCCGATTGAGCTTATGGACTACGATTCAATATGCGAAAGATTTGAAAAGAAGGGCTGCCTTGACCTTGCGGTAAGCAAGAGGACGGGAACGGCGCTTTTTACCGACGACACCCAGCTTTCCCTCTTTACCGCCGACGGACTTCTCTGGGCCCACAGCGCAGGGGCTGACGACGGACAGGTAAACTACGAGGACTATATTTTCCTTGCATATCAGGTATGGCTTTACACACAGACAAAGACCGTTGCGGGCAAGGAATACGCATGGCTTTTCGACCCCAATCAGAACGCATACAAGCTCCGTCTTTTAAAGGCAAAGGGACTGTACAAGAAGCGTACTGCCGACACAAAGAACATTGACGCTCTCCTTAAAATAAGGAATATGGCTTACGGCACACCCGAGCATCCCCTTAACGACAACAAGGACAACGGCGCTGTAAAGCGCTCTGCTCCTATCGGACTTTACTTCTACAACGACACAAGAAAAGCCTTTGATATAGGCTGCCGTGCTGCTGCAATCACCCATGGAAATCCTGTGGCTTATATTTCGGCAGGCTGCTATGCGGCGATTATTGCTGAAATCGTAAGCGGCGCAGAAATAGAGGACGCAGTTAAGACCGTTATCGAGCTGCTGGGCAGCGTTTCCGACGGCGAGGTACTCAGAAAAACCCTGAAATATGCCCTCGACCTTGTGAACAATCCTGAAATCGACCCTATGTCGGCAGTAAGAAAAATGGGCTACGGCTTTGAGGCTTACGAGGCTCTTGCAATTGCGGTTTACTGCGCTGTGCTGCACTTTGAAAGCCCCCGCTATGCAATTCAGCTTGCCGCAAACCACGACGGCGCAAGCGATACCTGCGCTTCTATGACAGGAGCTATGATGGGCGCTTACTTCGGAGAACAGGGCTTTCCCAAGGGCTGGGTAGAAAAGCTCCAGTACAAGAACCTTATCTCCGCAGTTGCTGATAAAATGCTGAAGGTTGTCTGCGCTTCCGAAGAAGAGGTTGTGGAAGAGCCGGAAGAAGAATAAAATGCCGAAAAACAGAAATCAGAAGCTTAAAATCCTGTATTTACTGGACATTTTCCGCCATGAAACCAACGAGGAGCATCCCCTTACCATATCGGAGCTTATTGAAAGACTTGAAGCAAACGGAATTGAAGCCGAGAGAAAAAGCCTTTACGACGATTTTGAGGCGCTTTCCGCCTTCGGCTATGAGATTCAGAAAACAGGAAGCGGGAAAAATACCGCCTACTACCTGTCGGAACGGGAATTTGAGCTTCCCGAGCTTAAGCTGCTGGCAGACGCAGTAGCCTGCTCAAAATTCATAACCGA
>JBJERM010000121.1:0-5863 GCA_051882315.1 Ruminiclostridium sp. | reverse complement strand
CCGATCTAATAGTGCTTAAGGAGCTTGGTATCCCCTCAAAGGCGCTGGGCTTTACCGCAGGCTTTACGGGAGAAGCGATTGAAAATGGGCTTGCCGATATGGGGATTGAGGGGGATTTTGTGCGGCTTAAAAGGGGAAACTCCCGCATAAACGTAAAGATAAAATCCGCTGAGGAAACGGAGCTTAACTGTCAGGGTCCCGAAATCGACGAAGACGAAATCGCCGCCCTTTTTGAAAAGCTTGAGTCCATTACCGAGGGAGATACCCTTATTTTAGCGGGCAGTATCCCCGCCTCCCTGCCCACGGATATTTACAGCCGCATACTTGAAAGGCTCTCGGACAGGAAAATCAGGGTTGTTGTTGACGCAGCAAAGGATTTGCTGAAAAGCGTACTGAAATACAAGCCCTTTCTTATAAAGCCCAACACCCAGGAATTAGGAGAGCTGTTCGGCGCAGAGCTTAAGACAATCGGGGAGATAGAGGAATATGCAAAAAAGCTTAAGGAAGCGGGAGCGGTAAACGTTCTTGTTTCTATGGCAGGAGACGGGGCTTTGCTTATAGACGAGTACGGAAAAACCCACCGCTGCGGGGTCTGCAAAGGAACCGTAAAAAACTCCGTAGGCGCAGGGGACTCGATGGTTGCAGGTTTTGTTGCAGGCTATTTAACTGGCGGCTATGATTACGCCTTAAAGCTTGGAACTGCGGCGGGCGGAGCAACTGCCTTTTCCGAGGGACTTGCAAAAAAAGCGGAGATAGAAAAACTGCTGAAAGCGCTGTAATTGCAGAAAAGCGCAGATGTTGCAGTCTGTAAATCACAATTTCATCAAAAATGCCGTGCAGATTGCTTCTGCACGGCATTTCTTCATAAATTAGCCAGTCTTACTATCGCCCCGAAATAAATCTCCCTGAGTCGCAAAAACCAGTTCAGCGGAATATATTCGTTCTTCTGATGCTCGGTAAGCTCCATTCCCGGATAGCTGGGACCGAAAGCTACGATATTGTCCATAGCCCTCGCATAGGTTCCCCCGCCGATAACCTGCGGCTCGGTAAGGTCCTCGGTAAATTCCCGATAAACGTCCACCAGCGCTCCCACAACCCCGCCTGACCTGTCCATATAAACAGGCGCCTGCCAGCCAAGCCGGGTTACGCTTACTCCGTATTCTGCACATTTTTCCTCGATTGCAGTCTGCACCTGCTCAGCCGTACAGTCAACGGGGCAGCGGAGATTTACTGTGATTGAGCACTCCTTCTCGTCGGCTTCAAGCAGTCCCACGTTAAACACAAGCTTTCCGCTTTTCTCGTCGGAAAAGCCTGCACCGATACGCTCGCCGTGGAGGTCGAAGCCGATAAGGTCGTTGTAAAAGCGGGTGAAACCGCCTGTAACTCCAAGCTCTTCAAGCTTCCGGAACAGCTTTGAAACTGCGTTCTCTCCGTCCCAGGGCATACTTCCATGGGCGGCTTTTCCTGTTTCGGAAACCTTCACAGTTTCCCCGCCGATATTTACCTGTGCTTCCGCCCTGTCAGCCACCATATTCGCCGCATTTCCGCCCTTTGCGGAAATTATTCCGCTTTTCTCTGCGGGCATGGAAAGCTTAAGGTTCAGAATCCCCTTTTCCCCGTAAATCGCAGGAAAATCCCCGTCGGGGGTAAAGCCGAAAGCGGGCAGCTCCTCGTTTTTCTTGTAGTATTCCATATCCGTCCACTCGCCGTTTTCCTCGGTCTGCCCGAAAATAAGGCGAACACGGCGGTTTAGCTTTATATTTTTTTGCAGTATGTCACGCATAGCGAAAATGCAGGCAACCGCAGGACCCTTGTCATCGCAGACCCCTCTGCCCACAAGCTTCCCGTCCTCTGTAACGGTTGCTCCGAAAGGACTGTAATCCCAGCCCTCTCCCGCAGGAACAATGTCAAGGTGAACGGGTATTCCGACGATTTCCTCACCTTCTCCTATTTCCGCCCAACCGATTATATTACCGCAGTTTTTCGTCCTGAAGCCGAAGCCCTCGCAGACGGAAAGCACGTATTCCAGTGCCTTTTTCACTTCCCCGCCGTAGGGAGCCGCCTTGTTATCCGACTGAACAGCAACGCTGTTATAGGAGCAAAGCCTGTCCAGTACTTCTATCATCTCATTCATCACAAAAATCCTCCACAAAAGGCTCAAAACGGTATTTCTGACTTGCCTGCGGGTACTTTTCCCTGTCTGTTTCGGATAAAAACATATCCAGAGGGCGGGCATAAATCCGCTTTTCGCCGTAAAGCGCCCGATAAACAACAAGCTTCTCTCCGCTTTCGGTATGCTCCGCAGTACAAACAATCTCGTAAAGATATTTTTTCGTTTCCCGCTCCTTTTGGGGCAGCAGGCTTCTCTTGAAATGCTGTACTATAAGCCCCGGAGTCAGCTCTTTTTCCTCCATATCACACCACCTGGAAAATATAGAATTTAAGATAATCCGTTTCGGGAACATTCCAGAGAATCGGGTGGTCGGGGGACTGGCGGCGGGCTTCAATCTGCCGCAGAGATACCCCTGCGTCCCCTGCTGCGTCGTGGAGCATTTTCTTGAACAGCGGCTCTGTCATAAAGTGTGAGCAGGAGCAGGTGGCAAGGTACCCGCCTCTTCCTAAAAGCTTCATAGCCTTTAAATTGATTTCCTTATAGCCTCTTTCCGCATTTTTAACGGTACTGCTGCTTTTTGTAAATGCTGGCGGGTCGAGAATTATAAAATCGTATGGGTGACCGCCCTTGTTGTAAAGCTCGGTAAGCAGGTCGAAAACGTCCGCCCTTGTAAACTCCATATTCCCCGCAAGCCCATTAAGCTCCGCATTCTTCCGTGTTACCTCAACAGCCTCCGCCGAAATATCTACTGCATTAACAAAAGCCGCACCCGCAGCCGCCGCATTAAGGGCGAAAGCTCCCGTATGTGTAAAGCAGTCCAGCACCCGCTTGCCCTTTGCAATCTGCCTTATTGCAAGCCGATTGTACTTCTGGTCAAGGAAAAAGCCGGTTTTCTGCCCGTTTATATAGTCCACGGTATATTTTATCCCGTTTTCCGTTATTTCAGTCATGCCGCAAAGGTCTGTCCTCAGTCCCTCTCCGCAGTAAAAGCCCTTGTACTCCTCCATACCCTCAAGCAGGCGGATTTTTACATCGTTTCTCTCGTAAATTGCGGAAATCTTGTCCCCCATTTCCGCCATAACCTTTACCAGCAGCCGATACAGCATATCCTTGATTCTTTCCGTACCGAGGGAAAGCACCTGCGTTACAAGTATATCCCCGAAGCGGTCAACGGTAAGCCCCGGGAAGCAGTCAGCCTCCCCGAAAATAAGTCGGCAGCAGGAAAAATCCTCCCCCATAACCGTTTTTCTGTATTCAATTGCATAGCGTATTCTTCTCTCGTAAAACGCCTCGTCAAACTTATCGTTTGCATTACGGGAAATAACCCGCACTCTGATTTTTGAATTGTCGTTAATATAACCCGTTCCGAGAAAGCGGTTTTTCCTGCTGTAAACGTCGGTAAGTCCGCCGTTTTCATACTGTCCCTCAAGAGAGGTAATTTCCTCGCCGTAGACCCAGGGGTGACCTGCTCTCAGCGCCTTTTCCGCCTTTTCGGTGACGTAAGCCTTCGGGTAGCTTCTTTCCATATCTTCTTTTTCCTTTACTCGTTTTCAAAAAGCGGAGTTGAGAAATATCTCTCCGCCGTATAGGGCAGAATTGTTACAACCGTCTTGCCCTTATCCGGCTTTTTCGCCGTCTTCTTTGCCGCCGCAACCTTAGTGCCGCCCATACCGAAGCCTGTCCTCGTCCACCATTCTGCTAAGTCTCACAAGGGGAGTGTGCCCTATTGCGTCAAGTATGCTGTCGCTAATCATTGCATTATATCCTTTCATAATAATGTCCGGCTTATTTATTATATCATAAAAAGAGCCGTAAGGCGATTCCTTAAAACGATAAAATAATCTTAAAATTGGTTGCGCAGCAACCGAGGAGCGTTAGCTCCGGAAATGCGTAAGCATTTCATTTTAAGGTTATTATATCATAAAAAGAGCCGCAAGGCGATTCCTTAAAACGATAAAATAATCTTAAAATTGGTTGCGCAGCAACCGAGGAGCGTTAGCTCCGGAAATGCGTAAGCATTTCATTTTAAGGTTATTATACCATTACCGGGGTCTTACGTCAATATTATTTTATGCCGAGGTCTGCATAATGGGTTTTACTGCATAACAAAACAGACCGCCCGAGGACGGTCTGTCTGCTTTAAGAATAATTATTCAGCCTTAGGAGCGCCTACGGGACATGTATCAGCACAAGCGCCGCAGTCAATGCACTTATCAGCGTCGATTGTGTAAGCGTCGCCGGCAGCGATAGCCTCTACGGGGCAGCCGTCAGCGCAAGCGCCGCAGCCGATGCACTCTTCAGCATTGATTTTATAAGCCATTGGTAAGTTCCTCCTTTGTTATTTCAGCCAAGCATGTTGACCGTTAAGTTCATTATAGCAAATACCGAGTGAAAAATCAAGCCTTTTGGAAATTATTTCTTGTGGCAGTTTCTTACGGGCATTTACGGGTATTTTGGGAGTTAATCCTCAAGGTCCTTAAGGGCGGCGATTTCATCACGATTTACCCTTATCTTAGCGTCCTTTATAATCTTAACCTCCTCCCGCTTAACCGAAACAGCGGGGGCGTCAGGCTTTCCGTTTATTTTAACCTTTAAAATGCCCGTGAGCAGGTTTGCGTCCTCAACAACTCCGCTGCCCTCGGGGGTTTCAACAAAAGCACCGATTTTCGGGGTTATTTTTAAAAGCTCCTCGTAGCAGTCCTGCTCGTATTTAAGACAGCACATAAGCCTGCCGCAGGTTCCCGAAATTTTCGAGGGGTTAAGGGAAAGGGACTGCTCCTTTGCCATTTTTATAGAAACGGGCTGAAACTCTCCTAAGAAGCTTGAACAGCAGAAAGGTCTGCCGCAGATTCCAAGTCCCCCCAGCATTTTCGCCTCGTCACGCACGCCTATCTGTCTTAGCTCAATACGGGTTCTGTAAATGCCCGCAAGGTCCTTTACAAGCTCTCTGAAATCAACTCTGCTTTCGGCGGTAAAGTAGAAAAGAATCTTGCTTCCGTCAAAGGTGTAGTCAACGTCGATTGGCTTCATATCCAGCTTATGCTCCGCAATCTTACGGATAAAGACTTTCATTATCTCGTCTTCCTTGGCTGCGTTTTCAAGCAGGATTTTCTCGTCCTCCTTCGTCGCAACCCGCATTATGGTCTTAAGCGGCTGAACAACAGCGCTGTCGTCAACCATGCGGTTGGGTATAACAACCTCGCCGCACTCCACGCCCCTTGCGGTTTCAACGATTACCTTTGCTCCTGCGGCAACCTTTTTATTACCGGGTGAAAAGTAATAAACCTTTCCCACCTCTTTAAAACGTATTCCGATTATCTCTGTCATTTAAAACTCCTTTTCTCTTGCTGAAAACAAGGTACAGCAGCACTCCGCCGCAAAAAGCCGCAGATTAGGGTTAGACTCCGACTTCCCGTACAGCCTGCAAACCTCGCTGTAAAGCAGATTTATAGTAACAAGCCTTAGTCTTTTGGCAATTTTCTCTATCCCCGGTGCAAACGCTCCCTCGGCGGGCTTTCCTGCCTGTACCGCCGCTGCTTCTGCGTAAATATCCGAAAGCAATCCCAGTATTCTGAAAAGCTCTTCTCTTGTTTTTATTGCAGAAAGCTCTGCCCCGCAGTCATACTCCCGTCCCTCGGCAACCGCCTCTGCAACAGCGGCAGTCCTGCGGTAAATTTCCGCTTCATCGGGATTTTCGGAGGCGGAAATTGCTGCGCCGATATTCCCGCTGTACAGAGCGAAAAGATCCTT
>JBJERM010000120.1:0-21861 GCA_051882315.1 Ruminiclostridium sp. | reverse complement strand
TAAAAAGTTATTTCCCGCCAATGGCGGTTAAGTGCAGGAGAGCTGTTTTATAACAGCATGAGAAAGGAGAAAAAATAATGAAAGTAAGGTCAATGTTCAGAGCAATCAGTATGTTCGCAGCAGGAGTTATGGCAGTAGCCTCATTCTCCGCTTGTTCGGGTTCGTCAACAGACACAACAGCCGCTTCCACCGCTCCCGCTTCTTCGGGAGAAGCAACAGCTGCCGAAAAGAAGGTTTTGCGTGTAGGAATGGAGTGCGCTTATGCGCCCTTTAACTGGACGCAGGTAAGCCCCGAGGTTTCCAACGGAGATACAGCCATTGAGATTTATGGCGGAGGCGGCTATGGCTACGGCTACGACGTTATGGTTTCAAAGCTTATTGCCGATGAGCTTGGAATGGACCTTGAAATCCATAAGGTTGAGTGGGATTCAATCGGCGTACTTATGGACGCAGGAGAATACGACTGCATTATCGCAGGCATGGGCAGAACCTCGGAGCGTATGCTGTCCTACTCCTTTACCGAACCCTATTATTACAGAAGCAACTGCATAGTTGTAAAGAAGGGCTCGGAAATAGAAAACGTCAAGGGCTTATCTGATTTTGCGGGCAAGAACGTTACTGCCACAACACAGCTTGGAACAGGCTGGGTTCCGCTTCTTAACCAGATTCCCGACGTAAATCTTGGTGCAAACTACGAAACTACGGCAGAGGTATTTATGGCGCTCTCCAACGGCAGCGCAGACGTTGCGGTAATAGACCTTCCTACCGCTCAGTCAGCACTGCTCACAAATACGGACCTTAAGATTATCGTACTTGAAGACGGCGACACCTTCGTAGGCGACGAGGAAATGACAAATGTATGTATTGCAACCCGCAAGAACGATACCGAGCTTCGGGACAAAATTCAGGACGCAATGAATACCGTAGGTCTTGACAGGGATAAAATGAACGAAATGATGGAAGAAGCAATTTCTGTTCAGCCTGCTGCAAACTAATCGTATAAGAACAATGCGCCGCTTTCATACATCGTAGGAAGCGGCGCTGAAATTAAAGGAGGACAGGCTTATGACAGACGCACCCAACGGCTTACTGGAATGGATATGGTTTATTGCCACAGAGTATTCGGAGCTGTTTATAACGGGAACTCTTATTACTCTTTTGGTGGCGGTTGCAGGCACAATAATCGGCTTTATTCTCGGTTTTATTGTGGGAATTGTTGAGGATTCAAAGCTCAGCAAGGCTGACCCGCTTCCGAAGAAGATTTTCTTAGGCTTTTTTAAGGCAGTAAGCAAGATATATATCGAAATTTTCCGCGGCACGCCTATGATAGTTCAGGCTATGATTATCTACTTGATGCTCCGCAATATGGGCTTTCAGATTGACCCGATTATGGCGGGTATTATCGTTACGGTACTCAATACCGGCGCATATATGGCGGAAACGGTTCGTGCAGGTATCAACTCAATTGATATAGGTCAGCGTGAGGGCGCTCTTGCCCTTGGAATGTCCCCTATTTCTACGATGATTAACATTGTTCTTCCCCAGGCTTTCAAGAACATTGTTCCCGAAATGGCAAACACCTTCCTCACAAACCTGAAAATGACCTCGGTACTTAACGTAATCGGCGTAAAGGAGCTGTTCTTGCAGGCGAAAACAGCGGGCGGAACATATTACAAGTATCTTGAATCCTACTTGCTAATTGCAGTAATTTATTTTGTGCTCTGCTTTGTGTTCAACAGGATTTTCCTCCTTATAGAAAAGAAAATGGCAGGCAAAAAGGATTATACCCTTGCAGTAGAATATATGGATAATAACGAGTAAGGAGGCGGAGAAATTGAAAGAAAAAACCGATGGAAAAGATATTATAAGGGTCGAGGAGTTGAGCAAGAGCTTCGGCGAGCATCAGGTTCTTCGGAAAATTGATTTTTCCGTTGATAAAGGGGACGTAATCTGTATCCTCGGTTCATCGGGTTCGGGAAAATCAACCCTGCTGCGCTGTATAAATCAGCTTGAAAAGCAGACCTATGGAAGGATATATTTTAACGGTAAGGAGCTTGGAAAATCCCAGCGTGAAATCAACGAATACCGCTCAAAGGTGGGAATGGTGTTCCAGTCCTTTAACCTGTTCAACAATATGACTGTTCTTAAAAACTGTATGGAGGGAACAAGAAAGGTGCTTCACCTATCAAAGGAAGAAGCCCGTGAGCGGGCGATAACACACCTGAAATCGGTAGGTATGGCGCCCTTTATCAACGCCTATCCCTCCCAGCTTTCAGGCGGACAGAAGCAGAGAGTCGCTATTGCAAGAGGTCTTTGCATGAACCCGGAGGTTCTGCTGTTCGACGAGCCTACAAGCGCCCTTGACCCGGAAATGGTGGGCGAGGTGCTGAACGTTATGAAATCCCTTGCGAAAACAGGTCTTACAATGCTTATAGTTACCCACGAAATGGGCTTTGCAAGAGATGTTTCTTCCCGTGTACTGTTTATGGACAAGGGCTATATCGTTGAGGACGCGCCGCCTGAGAAATTCTTCACAAACCCCGAAAATGCAAGAACAAAGGAATTCTTAAGCAGGTATATTTCAGACGGAGAAAGGAAAGCATAATGCGTAATTTTGTGGTAACCTTTGCCAGAGGCTTCGGCACAGGCGGAAAAGTTATAGCCTCAAAGCTTGCGGCGGAGCTGGGCATACACTGCTATGAAAACAGAATACTTACCCTTGCTTCCCAGCTCAGCGGACTGGACAAGAACGTTTTCGAGGAGGTAAACGAGAAGCTGCGCTCCTCGGGCGGTTTTGCAAGCCTTATGAAGGGACTGCCCCGTGCTAAAAAATACATAGCCAGAAACGAAAAGTTCGTTTCCGACGATAAGCTTTTCGATTATCAGAAGCAGATAATTTTAAATCTTGCGGATACCGAATCCTGCGTTATTGTGGGAAAATGCGCCGACTATATTCTTCAGGGCAGAGATAACGTGGTAAGCGTGTATATTGAAGCGCCTCGTGATTTCTGCATAAAGCGCACAATGGAAAACATGGGCGTTACCGAGGAGGTTGCACAGGCGACCATTAAGCAGACCGATAAATTCCGCGCGGATTATTACGAATACTATACCCACGGCAATTACTGGACAAATCCGATAAATTACGATATGACACTTAACAGCGAGAGAGTAGGTATAGACAACTGCGTAACGCTTATAAAGGATTATCTGAAAATAAAAGGACTGATAGAATAATGGAATTTCAATATAATCTGCCTGTAAATCTTATTTTTGGCAGGGGCAAGACGGATAAAATCGGAGAAATAGCTGCTGCCTACGGAAAAAAGGCGCTTATAGTAACGGGTAGGGGCAGTACGAAAAAATCCGGACTTCTGGACAGAGTTGCAGACAGTCTTGCTGCAAGCAAAACACCCGCAGTCATATTCGATAAAGTAACGCAAAACCCTCTTACCTCTACTGTTTACGAGGGAGTGGCTCTTGCAAAGGAAAATGGCTGCGATATGGTAGTCGGAGTCGGCGGAGGCTCGGTTATGGACGCAGCAAAGGGGATTGCATTCTGCTGCGCTAATGACGGTGACATATCCGATTATATTTTCGGAAAACGTCAGGGCAAAAAAGCTCTGCCCATAATACTTGTCCCCACTACCTGCGGTACGGGAAGCGAGGGAAATCAGATTGCGGTACTTACAAATCCCGAAACCAAGGACAAAAAGGCGCTTTATACAATGAACATAATGCCCTCGGCTTCAATAATCGACCCCGAGGTAATGAAGACGATGCCAAGGCAGGTGCTTTCCTCCGTAGGCTTTGACGCATTCACCCATGCTCTTGAAGCCTACACCTCCAAAAAGGCAAATCCGCTTACCGACGCACAGGCTTTGCTTGCAATAAGACTGGTAACCGAAAATCTTCCGAAGCTTATGAAGGATTACGAGGATAAGGAGGCATGGGAGGCGGTAAGCCTTGCGGCAGTGCTGGGAGGAATGGTAATCGGCGCTGCAGGAGTTTCCGCCGCTCACGGAATGGAGCACCCCGCCTCGGGACTTAAGAATATCGTACATGGCAGAGGTCTTGCCGCCCTTACTCCGCCCATTGTGGAACGGCTTGCTCCTGCCCTTCCCGAAAAATTCGCCGAGGTTTCAAGGCTGCTGGGCGGAAAGGACGAAAAGGACTGCGCCGACAGGATAAGAGCTTTTTTGAGGTCAATTGAGCTGGAGATAAAGCTTGGGGATTTGGGAATTTCCGTTGATGACGTGGAATGGATGACTGAAAACTGTATGAAAATTTCAATCGGCAATCTCAATAATGCTCCCCTTGTTTTTAGCAGGGAAGAGGTTGCCCGAATTTACAGGGAAGCAATTTAACCGGAATTATAATCCGATATTCAAGCAGCGTTGCGCAACAGGAGAACTGCTCGAAAGGCGTTTTCATCGTTGCGGAGCGCTTTTGCCCGCTTATAAAAAGGAGGTAAAAATGAAAAAAACAGGTTCCATACAATTGAAAATTATACTGCTCGCAATTATCCCCATGCTTCTGATTTCATTTATTCTGCTGGGATATGCTTTTGTGGGCGGAACGACTAATATAACCTCCGCCCTTAAGGACAGCCTCGGCGAAACCGCAAAAATATCCGCAAGGGCGGTGGTAAATCAGCTTGCGGTGTATGAAACCGCAGTAAATGAAGCTGCTTCAAATGAGCTCTTTCAAGCGGAAAACCCCGATAATGAGAAAATTATGGCTTTTCTTGAAGAGGTAAATGAACGCAACGGCTTTCTGCGCATAGGCTACACCGATGAAAATGGCGTAAACCAGAACGGCAGCGACTTTTCCGAAAGGCAGTATTTCAAGGACTGTCGAGAAAGGCTGGCTCCCGTAACCTCCGACCCCTACTCCTCAAAGGACGGCAACGGGGCGCTGTCGGTGCTGTTCTGCGCACCGATTGTGCGAGAGGGAAGCTTCTGCGGAATAGTTTACGGCGCTGCCGACGCTAAGCTTTTTACTGACATTATAGGCGGCGTTGTCGTGGGTGAAAAGGGAATGAATTTTATTATCGACAGTACCGGAACCTTTATTGCCCATAACGATTATTCCTACGCAGGAAATCTTGTGAACTATATTTCAGAGGCGAAGGAGGATTCCTCCCTTTCCGCAAAGGCTGCGGTAATAGCCGAAATGCTCAAAAATCAAAATGGCTCCCTTATCTACGACGACGAGGGAGTACAGCGTATTGCCTGCTATGTTCCTATTGACAGGGGCAGCAAGTGGGTGCTGGCGGTTACGGTTAGCAGTTTTGAGTTTATGGAAAAGGAGCTTATCGGGCTTGGTGTGCTGGCAGTATGCGCTGTTGTTGTTATAATTATCAGCATTTTACTGATATTTAAAGCCTCTGCACGAATTGTAAAGCCTGTATGCGGCTGCACAAAAAGGATAGAGCTTTTAGCCGAGGGGGATCTTAAATCGGATATTGATGTATGTGCAGCAAACGATGAAACAGGCGTTCTTGTGGAGTCCACAAGGCGAAATATACGGCATCTGAACAGTATGATACGGCACATTTCAGAGAGCCTGGAGAAAATGGCTGAGGGTGATTTTACCCACGAAACCGAGGGCAAATTCAGAGGCGATTTCGAGCCGATAAAGAAATCGCTGGACAATATTATGAACTCTCTTCGCAGTGTGCTTGCAGATATTGATAAGGCTTCGGAGTCGGTGTCGGGAATATCCGGGCAGGTTGTTGATACCTCCCGAAAGCTTTCCGAGGGGGTAAGCCACCAGACTGCACTAATAAACGAAATAAGCGATACCTTCGGCAGTATGAAGGAGAGCATAAGGCTGAATGCCGACAACACCGCAAATGTTCTTGATTTAGCCTCTAAAACCAGAACGGGCGTAAAAGTCAGCGCAGAGCAGATGAACCGTCTTCTTACGGCTATGCGGGATATGTTCAGCGCTTCAAACGAAATCCGTTCGATAAACGATACCATAAGCGATATTGCTTTTCAGACCCATATTCTCGCCCTGAACGCTTCTATTGAAGCAGCAACCGCAGGCGCTGCGGGAAAGGGCTTTGCGGTGGTGGCTGATGAGGTTGGCGAGCTTGCAACAAAATGCGGGGAAGCCGCTTCCCGCACCACGGAGCTTATTGAGCGGACGGTAGCTTCCATATCCGGCGGAATGAAGCTTGCGGAAACCGTATCGGATTCCTTCTGCGACGTTGAAAAGAACACTGCCGAGGTTGAAAACAATATTGCAGATATAACAGCCTCTTCCGAGGAGCAGGCGGCTTGCATTGAAACCGTGTCGGATAAGATGAGTATAATAGCGGCGGTTGTGGAAAACACTTCCGCTTCTGCCGATGAATCCGCAGAAATAAGCGAAAGACTTAAGGCGGAGGCGCAGGCTCTTAAAAAGCTTGTTTCGGGCTTCAGGCTGAATAAGCAATAATATCGCCGTAAAGAAATCCCGCCCCGTCCGAGGGCAGAGTTAAGGCAACACCGCACAATTAGCGGCTTACGCCTTTGCCGCACACTTGCTTGCATATTTTCCATCGTCTTGCAAAGAAATTCCTTGACATATCTCAACTGCGCTTTTTATCATTTTCGGACAGACCTTACCGAAAAG
Source organism: Ruminiclostridium sp. (assembly GCA_051882315.1). Taxonomy (GTDB): domain Bacteria; phylum Bacillota; class Clostridia; order Oscillospirales; family Ruminococcaceae; genus Ruminiclostridium_E. Next base: position 15,237 of record JBJERM010000120.1, on the reverse strand, counting down.
CCCCTTTTCCTTGATACAAGCCATTTCATCGGGCTTTGTAAGGCCGTATCCAAGCAAATTACGGCAGACTATTGAGTCGTTGGCTTCCCTGAAATGCCTTGTGTATTCAACGGCAATTTCGTCTGCACGGGATTCTTGCTGACTGTCCCAGGTTATGTAATGCCCGTGTTTCAGTCCGAGAACCATCAGCCTACCGAAACCGCACCGCAGATTTCTCCGTTTCTTGCTCCGCCGCCAAAGTAGGTCACCGGCTTTGATGCGAGCTGTTCATCAAGACCCAAATCGGGGGGCAAGGGCTGTAAGACGGCCTGCGAACGGTTGAAATTGTTTGAAAAAAGCTCTGAAGCTTTGTCTGATTTACTCGTATTACTAATCTTTTCCTTTGCAGCTGCTTTTAAGAGAGTCAAGATATTTTTCCGCTTTTTCAATACCATTCTGCGAAATCGAATAATGAATCCATTTCCCCTCCTTGCGCCCTGTGACAATACCGCTGTCGCAGAGTATCTTCATGTGGTGAGAAAGGGTGGGCTGAGTAATATTCATTTCTTCAAGAAGCTTGCAGGCGCATTTCTCTCCGTCCTTGAGAAGCTCAAGAATACGGATGCGGTTTTCATCGCAGAAAGCCTTGAAGATAACGGCAGTCCTTTTATATCCGGAATGCATAGCTTTACCTCACATTGAATAATTTCTATGTGTTATTATACACGATAAATAGAGAATTGTCAATATGTATTTTTGTTTTTCTGGATTTTTTTGCCATTTTGGATTTGGCAATAAAATCCCTTGAAATTTTATTGAAAATATGGTAACATTATAAGTGGCATACTGTGCCGAAAGAAAGCTATACATATAAAATCCGGATTTCTATGGAGGAGTCTATATGAAAATGAAAACGATAACATCAATAACAGCCCTGTTTCTTGCTGCGACAATGCTGGCAGGCTGCGGCGGCAATACGGGAAATACCGGCGAGACTGCTGAGCCTGCACAAAATCAGACCACGGCAAGCGCCCCGGCTGAGGCAACGCCGGATTCAGACGAGGAGGCTATTAAGGCTATGACCTCCCTTGAAATGATAAGGGCAATGGGCAACGGCATAAACCTGGGCAATACCCTTGAAGCCTACAATCACAACAGCTTTGTAAACGGCGGAAATCCCGACGGCTTTGAAACCGTCTGGGGACAGCCCTACACCACCGCCGAAATGATACAGGGAATGAAGGACGCAGGCTTTGATACCATAAGAATACCCGTAGCATGGACAAACGGCATGAATTACGAGGAGTGGGACTACACCATAGACGAAAGGCTTATGAGCCGTGTCGAAACCGTGGTGAATTACGCCCTTGACGCCGATATGTACGTTATCGTCAACGACCACTGGGACGGCGGCTGGTGGGGAATGTTCGGCTCCGAGGATCAGGAGGTAAGGGATAAGGCTCTCGAAATGTATAAATCCATGTGGAGTCAGATAGGCGAGAGGTTCAAGGATTATTCCTATAAGCTTATTTTAGAGTCTGCAAACGAGGAGCTTGGCGACCGCCTCAACGACAAGGACGTAACCGGCTCCAATGGCGTTCTGAACAAGGATGAATGCTACGAGACTACAAATATGATTAACAGCGAGTTTGTAAAGCTTATCCGCTCACAGGGCGGAAAAAATGCGGACCGTTTCCTTCTTATTGCAGGCTACAATACGGACATAACTCTTACCTGCGACGACCGCTTTAAAATGCCCGAGGATACGGCGGACAGCAAGCTTCTTCTTTCGGTGCATTACTACACCCCCTGGGATTACTGCGGCACGGAGAGCGTGAATCAATGGGGCTCACCCACGGATTACGATGAGCAGAACGGGCTTTTTGAAAAGCTCAGTAAGTTTTCAGAGCAGGGCTACGGCGTTGTTATAGGCGAGTATGCGGTAATGAAGAAAAACGGCGGCTTAAAGCCGGATACGGATAAGTTCTATTCAAATCTTATGGATAACTGCGACCTGTACGATTTTTGTCCCGTACTCTGGGATTGCAGCAACTTCTACAAACGTTCAACCAACACCACCGCCGATGATACTATTGCAGAAATTTTCCTGTCCCGCAGATATGAAAACGAAAAGGACAAGGATATAGAAGAGGTTAAGGCGGAAGCAAAGGAAAGTATAGAGAACACAAAGCAGAAGGCAACAGAGGAGCAGCTGGCGGGCATAGAGCTGCTGCCCTCTGATGATATGGCTATTGCCTGGATAATGTTCGCTTCAAGCGATTACGGCGTTTCATACAGCGTCGGCGATATGTACGACCCCACAGGCTGCACCAAAGGCATTAAGGCGCAGAACGTACAGATAACAGGCGAGGGAACATATACCGTAAGCCTTGATTTCACCGACTGCGGCGCAGCCAAGGGTACTGCATTTTCAGCCCTTGGAATTTCAAACGGCGAGCTGCTTTTCCCGGGCTATACCTATACAATAGACGAGATACTCATAAACGGCGAGGTTTACGAAATGGCGGGCAAAGGATATACCTGCTCCGACGACGGAAAATGCACCAGAGTCAACCTTTATAACGGTTGGGTATCGAAAGTTCCCGAGGAAGCAAGAACAGCAGACGGCGACCTTACGGACTGCTCCGCTCAGATAATGCCCCTGACTAAAAAGAGACAGGTTGATACTATTTCAATTACCTTTACCGCAAAGGCTCCCGATTAATAATTGCAGACTAATTCAGCCCCGGGTCATAAAAGACTCGGGGCTGTTTTTTGCCGAAAACAACATTGGAACTGCTTTTGTTCAATCCTTTTTTATCCAGGCTTAAAATTACCTCGTCTTTTTTTGTCTATTATGTAGAATATAGGCGGGATAAGTCGGGAAAGGTCAGAATGTGTTGAAATAACCCAGATATTGTGTTACAATAACATTAATGAGCAAATGCAACATAGCTGTTTCCGCGAGGCGGCGTACGGGTTTTGCGGCGGCAATTACTGCAAAGCTCTCAACGGAGGAAAATGCAAAAGGAGAATAAACAATGAAATCGAAGAAGTATATCAGCAAAATCGTTTTTGCGCTGATAGTTCTGGCGTTCATTATCGTGTGTGCGGTTACCGCTGACATCGGCAGCGCTGTGGGCACGATATGGTCGCTGCTGCCGCCTATTGTGGCAATCGGACTTGCGCTGATAACAAAGGAGGTTTACTCCTCTCTGTTTATCGGAATACTGACCGGCGGCTTAATCTACGCCCTCGCCACCTCCACAGGCTTTGAGGGAATGTTCAGGGCTGTTGTGGAGCAGGGACTTATAGCCAACCTTTCCGACAGCTACAACGTGGGCATACTCATATTCCTTGTTGTGCTGGGAATTATCGTTGTGCTTATGAATAAGGCGGGCGGCAGCCGTGCCTACGGGGAATGGGCGGCAAAGCACATAAAGAACCGCCGGGGCGCAACCTTTGCCACATTCCTGCTGGGCGTGCTTATATTCGTTGACGACTATTTCAACTGCCTTACCGTGGGTTCGGTTATGCGTCCCGTTACGGACAAGCACAAGGTTTCCCGTGCAAAGCTTGCCTACCTTATCGACGCTACTGCTGCGCCTATCTGCATTATCGCCCCGATTTCCTCCTGGGCAGCTGCGGTAAGCGGTACTGTTGACGGAGTAAACGGAATACAGCTTTTTATCCGGACGATACCCTACAATCTTTACGCTCTGCTGAGCATTGTAATGGTTATCTTCATAGCCCTTTCCGGCTTCGATTACGGCCCTATGAAAAAGCACGAGCAGAATGCCCTTAAGGGAGACCTTTTCACCACAAGGAACAACCTTTACCCCGAGGACGATAAGCCAGCACATACAAGAGGCAAGGTTATCGACCTTATTATCCCTGTGCTTACGCTGATTGTGTTCTGCGTTGTGGGAATGATTTATTCCGGCGGATTTTTTGCAGGAGAGAGCTTTATGGAGGCATTTGCAAACTGCGACGCTTCCTTCGGTCTTTCCCTCGGCTCTATCGGTGCGCTTATCGTTATAATCGGCTACTTTATGCTGAGAAGGGTGCTTTCCTTTACCGAATGTATGGACGCTATCGCCGCAGGCTTCAAGCAGATGGTTCCTGCAATACTTATCCTTACCTTTGCATGGACTCTTAAGACTATGACAGGTCTTCTTGAGGCAGGACCCTTTGTTTCGGGACTTGTAAAGAGTGCGACAGCCTTGCAGATTCTTCTTCCCCTTATCCTGTTTGCTGTTGCAATCGGACTTTCCTTTGCAACGGGTACAAGCTGGGGAACCTTCGGTATCCTTATCCCGATTGTTACCGCCGTATTCAGCGGCGAGCTTACCGCTGTTGCGCAGACGGGCGAAATTCCCGCTATGGTTATTATCTGTATTTCCGCTTGTCTTGCGGGTGCAGTATGCGGTGACCATTGCTCTCCCATATCCGACACAACGATTATGGCTTCAACAGGCGCTCAGTGCGACCATGTAAACCATGTATCGACCCAGCTGCCCTACGCATTTACCGTTGCGGGAGTGTGTGCAGTCGGCTATCTGCTTTCCGGCTTTGTGCAGAATGTTTTTGTGGTTTTAGGTGTTTCAATTCTGCTTATGGTGGGCGTTCTCTTTACAATGAGAATGCTTTCCGCTAAAGACAAAACGGAAAAAGCAAAGCAGTAATCATAAACGACGCCTGTTATTTCAGAAATACAAAAACCGGGAGCAAGCTCTCGGTTTTTCTGTATACTTTTATGATGAAAAGAAGTTTTTGTGCAGTTTCCGAAAAGTCTGTCAAAAAGTCTTTACGTCCCCATTCTGAGTGCGAAAACAGCTCACTCTCCCTTGTATTCAATCCCAAAGCTCTCAAACTCCGCAGTATTATCTCCAACCGCATAAAGCCCGATAACAACTCCCGTAAATCCTCCGGAAACCTCGCTTGAAAGATACTTTGTCTGCCCGCAGCCAAGCTCACTATCATCAGCGAAAAATCTGTACAGCAGATTATCTCCTGTTATTCTGAGCCTTGCCCTTCCCGAGGAAAGGGGTACAGCCGCCTGCTTGTGCTTTATGCCGCCGATATTAAGCTTAAGAACCGCCTCAAAGCCGTTTTCGGTCTTGCTTACGGCGATTTCGTAATGCTCGTTTTCGCACATATAAACCGTAACTCCCGCTTCTCCCTTGTCAACCGTAAGGTCAACAGACAGGTCAAAATTGAAGTCCCGCTGCCGTATTCCGATGAATGTGGGGGAGTCAACGTTGTCAAGGGTAATGTTTGTACCGTGAAGAACAGCCCTGCTTTCGGAAAGCTCGTAGTTCTCCTTTTTCGGGTGACGCAGATAGCACCAGTCAATGCCAAAATCGGTGTTTTCAAATGTGTATTTTTGTTTGAAATCCTGCCGGAAATCCCCGCTAAGCTCGTAGCTTTCGGCGCAGGTTCCGTCCGTTCCCGCAGTAAACCAGCCGTCCTCGCCGAACTGCACAGGAATAAGGAAAACCTCTCTGCCAAGGTTGTGATAGGGCAGCCAGATATGTATCTGACGGAAGCCGAGACAGAGTATGTGCCACTCGCCGTTGTAGTCCTCAACAAGGTCGCCGTGACCTATGCCCTGTATGATAAAGGGGGCTTTGTTCCGGTTGGTGAGTACAGGGTTTTTGGGGCAGTTCTCAAAGGGCTCCCATATATTTTTGCTGCGGGCGCAGGTTATCATGTGACCGTATTCCGTGCCGCCCTCCGCAGCCATAAGATAGTAATATCCGCCGATTTTGTAGATGTGGGGGCTTTCAAGGTAACGTCCTCCCGAGCCCTGCCATATATTTTTGCTGCCCGACAGCTTTTCACCCGTTTCAATGTCTATTTCGCACTGGGTTACGCCGTTTATTCCATTATCGTCGGCGCCGTTGCTGATAAAAAATGTTCTGCCGTTTTCAAAGTACAGGGAGGGGTCAATTCCGCCCTGCTTTACGGTTATCGGCTCCGACCATTCGCCGTAAATATCGTCGGTATAAACGTAAAAATTCTCGTGGGTGGTGTCGTTGGTTGTTACCATATAAAAGCGCCCGTTGTTGTAACGTATAGTGGGCGCAAAAACGCCGCCGGAGCTGTTTATTCTGTCAAGCATAACCTGACTTTTCCGGGTGAGAACGTGTCCTATCTGCTTCCAGTTCACCAAGTCCTCGCTCTCAAAGAGAGGAACTCCGGGGAAGTACTGGAAGGAGCTGCACACCATATAGTATTTTCCATTAGCCTTGCAAACGCTGGGGTCGGGGTAAAAGCCTCTTAAAACGGGGTTTTTGTAAATCATAGCCGAACTCCTTATATATCAGATTAAGGTTATTTTATCCTATAATCCGTTTTTTGTCAATGATTTATTTTCTTGTGGACTTTTCTTTAAATTTATGCTATAATACATTGGAAAAAAGTGAGATGAAATAATAACTGAAAACCGTCGGGAATTTTTTGGTTGCAGTACTTCTCCCGGCGGGTTTTGGTAAAAACCGAATTAATGCTTACTGCAAACGGAGGACAAAAATGATTGCAAAAACATCGCCTATGGGCTGGAACAGCTGGGATTGCTACGGCGCTGCCGTAACGGAGGACATTGTAAGACAGAACGCTGAATTTATGGCGAAGCATCTTAAAAAATACGGCTGGGAATATATCGTCGTGGACATTCAATGGTACGAGCCGAAGGCGGTTAACCACGTTTACCACCCCTTTACCGAGCTTTGCATGGACGAGTTTTCAAGGCTTATCCCTGCCGAAAACAGATTCCCCTCCGCCGCAGGAGGCAAGGGCTTTGCGCCCCTTGCGGAGTACGTTCATTCTCTCGGACTTAAGTTCGGAATACATATTATGCGTGGTATTCCAAGGCAGGCTGTTCATAACAACACGAAAATAAAGGGCACGGACAAAACCGCCCGTGAGATAGCGAAAACCTCAAGTATATGCGCTTGGAACACCGATATGTACGGCGTTGACCCGGATAAAGAGGGAGCAAGAGCCTATTACGACAGCATTTTCGAGCTGTACGCTTCATGGGGCGTTGACTTTATCAAGTGCGACGATATTTGCAGAGAGCTGCCTCACGAGGAAAAAGAGCTTGTAATGCTGAGCGAGGCGCTGAAGGGTTGCGGAAGGGATATGGTTTTAAGCCTTTCTCCCGGACCTGCTCTTCTTGAAAAGGCGGAGCTTTACAAGCAGGTTTCCAATATGTGGCGGATTACCGACGATTTCTGGGACAAGTGGGAGCTGCTTTACGCTATGTTTGAGCGGGCGGAGAAGTGGTGTACCCATTCGGGAGCAGGACGCTGGCCCGACGCTGATATGCTGCCCATAGGCCCTATAAATCAGGTCTGGGATAAGTCCAACAGAACCAACTTTACCCACGACGAGCAAAAAACAATGCTTACCCTCTGGAGCATTTTCCGTTCGCCCCTTATGATAGGCGGTGAGATGACGGGCTTTGATGAGTTTACAATGAGTCTTATCACTAACGAGGCTATACTTGAAATGCACAAAAAGGCACGTCACGCTCATCAGGTATGGCGGAGAAGCATTGACGGAAACGAGTACATTCTCTGGACTGCTATGTGTGCAGACGGCGGGCAGTACGCTGCGGTTTTCAATGCAGGCGAAACCGGCGGAACTGTTAAAATCAGCCTTTCGGATTTGGAAATTGACAAGGCTTCCTCTGCGGCTGAGCTATGGTCGGGAGAAGTGGCGGATATAGGAGAAAGCTTTGAAGTAAGCCTTGAAAGCCACGGTGCTAAGGCTTTTAAAATCCTGTAATAGTTATGTGATACTCCTGTTTTTCGGGACTGTCAAGCCGGTTTTTAAGAAAGGAGAACGGCTATGAAAACAACAACAATCCTCTTCGATTTAGACGGAACTCTTCTCCCTATGGACAATGATGAATTTACAAAGGGATATTTTAAGCTGCTTGTAAAAAAGCTTGCTCCCTACGGCTACGAGCCTCAGAAGCTCATTGACGGAGTATGGGCGGGAACCGGGGCTATGGTGAAGAATAACGGCGGGCAAACCAACGAACAGGCTTTCTGGGCGAAATTTGCGGAAGTGCTGGGAGACAAGGTTTACGCCGACAAGCCCTTGTTTGATGAGTTTTACAGAACCGATTTTCAGAACGCAAAAGCCTTCTGCGGCTATAATCCGAAAGCGCCTGCTGCCGTTCATACATTGAAGGAAAAGGGCTTTTCCGTTGTCCTTGCCACAAATCCGATTTTTCCGTCAATAGCAACGGAAAGCAGAATAAAATGGGCGGGACTTGAGCCTGAGGATTTCCTGATTTATACTACATACGAGAATATCGGTTACTGCAAGCCAAACCCCGAATATTACCGAGAAATTGCAAGGCGGCTCGGGGTAAGCGCCGAACAATGCCTTATGGTGGGAAACGATGCAGCCGAGGATATGGAGGCTGCAAAAAAGGCGGGAATGAGGGTTTTTCTGCTTACCGACTGCCTTATAAACAAGGAAAACAGGGATATTTCCCTCTATCCCAACGGCGGCTTTGAGCAGCTTATGGATTTTGTTATGGAAGAGTGCGGGATAAATCCGCTTTTCCCTTAAGCCAACCTGAAAAACCACCTGTTGACGCCTTAGCGCCTCATCTGCTTGTATATTTTCCGTTATCCTGCACAGAAATTTCTTGACATACATAGTGAAACAGAGACGCTTAACGGCGTGTTCGGAAGTGAATAATATGAAGACCTCACAACCCGATTGTGAGGTCTTTTTATACTCGTACATCAGACAGCTTAAGCCTTTGTATAACTGATATTTTCCGCTTTACCACCCGTATCAAAGTTAATAACCAGCAGTCCGTTATTCCCATTTTCCGAGCCGAAGGTAAGAGTATCTATGCCCCCGATTTCAGACCACACTCCCTCCTAGCCGAAAGCCGCCTTGCCGCCGCCCTGCTCGAACCTGTACAGGTATTCGTCAATGCTGCTGATTTTCTGCAAAACGTTCTTCTCATCGGGCTGTCTTGATAAGCCGTTTCTTTATTTATAATCATACTAACATAATCGCATTGATATGTCAATCAGCGCAAATAACAGTTTTTCCCGTAATTGCCTTATGGGCAGTTGCAAAAGCGCCACGGATACTGTAAAATGAAATAAGGCTTACTGCTAAAAAAGTTTAGCAAAATATGTCAGAAAAAAATTTTTTTACCGTCTTATATTATTATGCTTTTGATGAAATCCTGCATATAAATCTGCCCCTTGCGGAGAATGAAAAAGCCGTAACCGCAAGCCTTTCTCCCGACGGAAATTATCTTGCCGCTTCTGTTCTGGATACGGAAACGGAAAAGGCTTATATCCGTGCATACAAGGGCGAGGGAGAGGACAAGAAGCTTATATATGAACAGCCCTGCGATTCACTTCCGACAAGAGTTGAAATAAACGACAAGGGTACTGTAATCGCAGTTGATTCGGCAGGAAACAGAAGCGTTTACTATGCCGATATGACAAGCGGGGACAATGAGGCAACGGGGGAAATATTATTTATTAGTCAGAGCGGAGAAGTACCCGAAAGCGTTATTTCTGAAACATACTGCCGTTACAGGCTATGACGGAAGCTTTTATGTCCTTGGCGGAAAAATGTTGAACAGCGGTTCGGAGTGGGAATATGCGGACGTTATCAAGTACGACAGCGAGGGGAATTTCCTTGCATGGTACAGGGCTAAGCTTCCCGAAGAATCGGATATTTCCGACTACTGGCTTTATCCTGCGGGAGATAAGCTGATAATGCTGGAGGAAGGCTATTCGGAGGGTAAAGCCTGCTGCTTTGTGCGGTATTATGATAAGGAGCTTCAGTTTATCTCAAAGCATATTCTTCCTATCCGCAGCGACCTTGACTACATAGGCGGAATGATTACGAATAACGGCAGATATTTTATCGACGAGCGTGTTGATAAGGAGCAGAATACCCTGCGAGTGTTTACAGCCTCGAAAATGAGCCTTGTCTTGTAACTGAATTAAATCTTAGCTTTGATGGCAGGAGCATTGAACAAATGATTATGGCGCTTATTTCCGCCGACGGAAAAACACTAATCGGCGAAACCCGTGCAGAGAGCGGCGAATACTTCGCTTTCAGATGTAATATGGAAACAGGAGAGCTTATTGAAACTGAAACAATAGACGTAATGGCGAATGGCGGTTATTTTTCATATTACGATAACGGGCTTGTTGAATGCGGTTACGGAATAATGCAGTTCAGATATGAAAATAGTACGGAAAAATACCGCATTACAGATAATGGAGAAGAATTAAGCGGCTGGGCGGTTTCTCCAAGCGGCAGATACATACTTACCACCTTCGGCAGCCCGGAAAGCGGCTACAAATTTTATCTATACGACAGGGAAAAAGCCGTAAGGGAGGAAAACCCGGAAATCTTCACGCTTCCCGACCCCGAAAAGACCCTTGATATACGGGATTTCAGCTATGTAACGGTGAATAACAGCGGTACAATCTGTTATAACACCGATAATGGTCCGGTTTTTACAAAGTAATACAGAAATCCCCGATTCCGGTCGGGGATTCAGGCTTTCAATAAACCGCCATCTGCGTCTGTTTTGTTATGGCGGCGTCCGTGCCGCCTTTGGGTGATGACTTTGCTGCATACTGCAACCGCATAACGGCAGGTGCAAAGCCTGGCCGTTATGCGGTTTCACAGCATCTGACGATTTCTCGACAGTCTGAAATGCAGCTTTTTATAGATATGTGTTTCCGGCGCAGATTGATTTGCGCCTTGTTTTTTGAAAAATTTTTCCTTACCCGTTAGATTTCCTGCCCCAGAAACGTTATACAGTTGAAAGCGCTTTTAACAGAGGTGAAAATGTGGATAACGAAGATTTCAGCAGGCTCATAAACCTGCTCCACGGCACAATTTATCGTGTTGCATACAGCTATACCCGCAATCACGCCGACGCCGAGGAAATAACTCAGGAGGCTTTTCTTAAGCTGTATCTTTCCGAAAAGGAATTTGCTTCTGACGGCGATATAAAGGCATGGCTTATCCGCATTACGGTAAATCTGTCTGTTTCACTTCTGCGCTCAGGCTGGCGCAAAAGGAGGGAGGAGCTTCCGGAAGCGGAAATTCCTGCCCACGAAAGGGAAAGCGAGGATTTAAGGGAGCTTATAGAAAAGCTTACCCCGGAACAGATGACCGCAGTTTATCTCCACTATTACGAGGGCTATTCCCTGAAGGAAATTGCTAAAATCTGCGGCACAACGGCGGCTTCGGTTTCAATGCGGCTGGCGAGGGCGAGAGCAAGACTTAAAACTATGCTGACGGAGGATTACGAAAAGCCCTCCTTCAACAGCGAAACAGGCAACGCAAGTCCGAATTTTGCATCGGGTCAGCTGGTGTATGAAAAGCCTAAATCTATTGACCGCTGGGATATAGACTGCTCCTTTATGCTTGAGGATGCAGTAGATTTGGACGAGGTAGTTTCGGTTACGATAGGCGGAGCTACTGTTAATTTTGCATAAATCAGTTACAGGCTTACGCAAATCCGCCGATTTCTTCGGAAATCGGCGGATTTTTCGTGCGAAAAAGTCGAGATGTAACCGAAGTACGTCTTGATTTTACCGCAAAACTGCCCTCTTTCCATATCTCTATTCACTAAAGAAATCTATGAGTGTTAGCTGTTTTTGTGCAAAACCACACTTTTATATAATTTGCCAAAAACCTATTGACAAAGTAGGTAAATATTGCTATAATAACATCAACCTACTAAGTAGGTGAATAAATATGGAGATGATGATATGACAAGCATATTTGTAAAACTTGTCAGAATAAATTTTCGCTTCGGTCGATGTTGAGTAGCCTCTTTTAATACATTAATCAAAACATAAAACAAAATCACAATTATTATAAGAAAGAGGTTATCATTATGAAAACAAGATTATTTTCTGCAATATTAACAGCGGCAGTTTTACTTACAGGCATTTCGGCAGCTTCCGGCTGCTCTTCAGAGGGCGAAGCCGCTCAGACTACAGGCGGTGACTCCGCAGGCAAAATTACCCTGACAAACGTTTCCTACGACCCCACAAGAGAGCTTTACGAGTCCTACAATAAGGTTTTCCAGCAGTACTGGAAGGAAAAGACGGGACAGGACATTGAAATCACCCAGTCCCACGGCGGCTCCGGCAAGCAGGCTCTTGAAGTCGCAAACGGACTTGAAGCCGACGTTGTTACCCTTGCCCTTGAATATGATGTAAACGCTGTGCGTGACGCAGGACTTATCGAAGACGGCTGGGTAAGCGAGTTCGCCAACGACAGCGCACCCTATACCTCCACAATAGTATTCCTTGTAAGAAAGGGCAATCCCAAGAACATCAATGACTGGGACGATGTTGTTAAAGATGGCGTAGGCGTAATTACCCCCAACCCCAAGACCTCAGGCGGCGCACGCTGGAACTACCTTGCTGCATGGGCTTATGCAGATAAGCTTTACGGCGGCGACGAGGCACAGGTAAAGGACTTTATAAAGAAGCTTTACAAGAACGTACTTGTTCTTGACTCCGGCGCAAGAGGCGCTACAACCACATTTGTTGAAAACGGACAGGGCGACGTGCTTCTTGCATGGGAAAATGAAGCCTACCTTTCAATTCAGGACTATCCCGACGAATACGAGATTATAGCCCCCAGCGTAAGTATCCTTGCTCAGCCCTCCGTTGCAATCGTTGACAAGGTTGTTGACAAGAGAGGAACAAGAGAGGTTGCGACCGAATATCTTAACTATCTCTACACAGATGAGGCGCAGAGAATAGCGGGCGATAACTTCTACAGACCCTCCAACCCCGATATTTTAAAGGAATATTCCTCCGTTTTCGACCTCAACATAAACCTTGTAACAATCGCTGATTTCGGCGGCTGGGATGCTGCCCAGAACAAGCATTTCACAGACGGGGGAGTATTTGACGAAATATACGAAAAGTCCGAATAAGACTGTCGTTTGAAAGGAATGGTCGCAGTGACTAAAACAGGCAGAAAAGCCCCTCGTGTAATCCCAGGCTTCGGGCTTTCAATGGGCGTAACCCTTTCAATACTAAGCCTTGTGGTGCTTATCCCCCTTGCCTCCCTTGTGGTTTTTACCGCAAATATGGACTTCGGGGAAATTATAGCGGTATTAACGAGGAAAAGAGTTCTTGCGAGCTTCGAGGTAAGCTTTCTGACCGCATTTATCGCTTCTCTGATAAATGCGGTTATGGGCGTGGTGCTTGCATGGACGCTGGTTAGATACGATTTCCCGCTGAAAAGGCTGCTTGACGGAATGATAGATCTGCCTTTCGCACTTCCTACTGCGGTTGCGGGTATTGCCCTTACCTCGCTTACAGCCGATTCGGGACTTATCGGAAGCTTTTTCGCACAGTTCGGCATAAAAATCGCCTACACAAGAATAGGAATAACGGTTGCCATGGTATTTATCGGTATTCCCTTTGTTGTAAGGGCAGTCCAGCCAGTTCTTGAAAAGCTTGACTATTCCTACGAGGAGGCTGCGGCGGTACTTGGCGCAAGCAGAGTGAGAACGTTCTTTAAGGTTATCTTCCCCGAGATAAGACCCGCTGTTTTTACAGGCTTTGGTCTTGCCTTCGGAAGGTGTCTCGGCGAATACGGAAGCGTGGTTTTTATAGCGGGAAACCAGCCCTTTGAAACCGAAATAACTCCCCTTATAATAATGTCGGAGTTACAGGAATACGATTATTCAAGCGCTACCGCCATAGCCCTTGTAATGCTTGCAGCTTCCTTTATAATCCTTTTCGCAGTAAATCTTATCCAGATAAGAAGCGCAAAAATAATAAAGGGAGGAAGCTAAGATGCACAAGGAAACAAAAGGCTCAAAGGCAGTACGGATAATACTTATTGCAATAAGCTTTCTTTTTGTGGCAGTAATGCTGCTGCTTCCGCTGATAACAGTAATTGCCGAGGCGCTTAAGCAGGGCTTTGAAACCTACATAAAGGCTGTTGCTGACGAATACACGGTAAAGGCAATCCTCCTTACCCTTGAAGCAACCCTCTTTTCCGTAGGAATAAATACGGTTTTCGGTCTTTTTGCAGCATGGGCGCTGACAAAATTCCGTTTTCGGGGCAAGAAGCTTTTAAGCACTCTCATAGACCTGCCCGTAACCGTTTCACCTATTATAGCGGGACTTATATTCGTGCTTACCTTCGGCAGGCAAAGCCCCTTATACCCTCTGCTTGAAGAACTGGACATAAAAATAGTTTTTGCAGTTCCCGGAATTATCCTTGCCACGGTTTTCGTAACCTTCCCCTTTATTTCAAGAGAGCTTATCCCTGTTCTTGAAGCCCAGGGAACGGACGAGGAGGAAGCTGCGGCGCTTATGGGAGCGAAAGGCTTTACGATTTTCAGAAAAGTTACTTTTCCCCATATAAAATGGGCGTTTCTTTACGGCGTTGTGCTATGCGCAGCAAGAGCAATGGGCGAATTCGGAGCAGTTTCCGTCCTTTCTGGACATTTACGGGGCAAGACAAACACCCTGCCCCTCCATGTTGAAATACTGTTCAACGAGTTCAAATATGTTCCCGCCTTTGCGGTATCTTCAATACTTGTAATTATGGCGGTAATAATACTTATTGCCCGAAGCGTTATCGAGCATACGGGAAAGAGAGAGTCGGAAAATGTACGTTGAACTTAAAAATATAAATAAGAGCTTCGGCAGCTTCAAGGCCTCTGACGATGTAAGCTTCGGTATTGAAAAAGGAAGACTTATAGGACTGCTTGGACCCAGCGGCAGCGGAAAAACCACAATTCTCCGCATGATAGCAGGTCTTGAAAACCCCGACAGCGGTGAAATCATAATTGACGGAAAGGTAGTAAACAACATTCCCGCAAGCGAGCGAGGCATAGGCTTCGTATTTCAGAATTATGCTCTTTTCCGTTACATGACAGTTTACGATAATATTGCTTTCGGGCTTAAGGTCAAGAAATGGGACAGGGAGAAGATAAAGGAACGGGTTTTTGAGCTTATGAAGCTTATCGGGCTTGAGGGGCTTGAAAAGCGGTATCCCAGTCAGCTTTCCGGCGGACAGCGGCAGAGAGTCGCTTTCGCAAGAGCCCTTGCTCCCAACCCTCAGCTATTGCTCCTTGACGAGCCCTTTGCAGCAATAGACGCAAAGGTAAGGCAGGAGCTGAGAAGCTGGCTTAAGGGTATGATAGAAAAGCTTGGAGTAACAAGTATTTTCGTAACCCACGACCAGGACGAG
>JBJERM010000119.1:0-5911 GCA_051882315.1 Ruminiclostridium sp. | reverse complement strand
CATCTCCTTCAATACATTATATTTACTTCGTACTAATATTGTACATCAAAAAGCATACTTTGTCAATATCATTTTTGAAAAAAGAAAGGTGGAAAATAATGTTTTTCTTTAAGGTAGAAATGTCGAGCTTTGATGATGAAGCAAAGACAGTATTTATTATTCCCGAACAGAACGCCGACGAGAACGGCGTTCCCTTTGAGGAAAAACTTGTAACACAGACAGCGGAATACAAGGCGTTTATAAAGGACACCAAAACCGCTTTGGTGGATTGCAAGTACACACAGTATAAGACGGACGCTCCTATTGCAGAGGGCTTGAACGCAGAACAGTTTGAGCAGCTCAAAGCTGAAAATAAGCTGACTGAAATGGACAGTAACACCTACTCCATTACTACGGGCAAGACCTCAAAGAAATCGGGCAAGAACAATCTTACAACTTATCTCATAATCGGCGGCGTAGCTCTGGTGGCTGTAATCCTTATTACGGTATCGGCAATAACAGGTGCAAACAAAACTGCTGATACAGCGGAAACCTCGGAAACTACTGTTGCAACAGAAACAGCAGAAACGGAAGCGACCGCAGAGGAAACTACTCCAACGGAAACAGAAAGCACGGAGGATACTACTCCCGAAACTACCGAACAGGGCGAAGCGGACGAGCCTGTTTCTGAAACTACTGATACGACGCAGCCGCCTGAAGAAACTGCTGACAGCGGATATTCGGACAGCGGTTACAGTTCATCGGCTACAAGCGGAACAAGCGGCGTATATACAATTACTTTCTACAACAACGGCGGCGAGGGTACGCTTGAAAGCATTTCTGCTGAAGCAGGACAGTATGTTGTACTCCCCTCTGCCGAAGCTGCCGCAAAGTCAATTTCAAAGAAAGGATATAAGCTCATAGGCTTTTCCGATAATACGGAAATTCCGTATCCTCTCTATGACTACAAAATGCCCTATGAGAATGTAAAGATGTTTGCGGTGTGGGAGCCTGATACCTTTATCGTCACATACAACTCCAACGGCGGTACAGGACAGCTCTCACGGGCAGAGGTTAAATACGGAGATAGCGTTCCGCTGCTGAAAGACGTTTCGATTTATCGGGACGGGCTGTTCCTTTCGGGCTGGGCGCAGACGAACAACGCAAAATCCGAATTAAAGAGCCTGTCAATGCCCGCCGAAAATCTTACGCTGTATGCGGTGTGGAGCAAAACGCCGCCGACAGCAAAGATTACTCTGCATTATGATGATAAGGTGCAGATTGTTGAGGCTGAAATCGGCACAAAGCTGGATATGCTTGACGATTTCGGAGTGACAAAGGACGGTGAGATAGTTTCGGGCTGGTACTTTGAAAACTCTCCCGTGCGGATTGAAAATCTTGATGTTACCGAGGACTGCGATGTTTACGCTAAATGGAAAAGTGCTACATATATCACAATTACCGTTGACCGCAGTTATCTCAATAAAGAGCCTTTGGTCTATAAGTCGGCTTTGGATATGACGGGTAATGCGAAGCTCACTTTGCCCGTGGTTGATGATAAGGACGATATTTACAATAGCGTTTTTGGCTGCACCTACGGCTACTCCACCAAAAAGCAGGAGGGCGAGTTCGGTACTATTGAGTATTTTGGCGGTGTTGAAAGCAAATTCCGTAAGGATACAACGCTGTATCGTGTTCTGAACGAGTACGGCGGCGGTAAAGGAACAGCCGAAAATCCGTATATCATCAGCTATTACGACCAACTTCTGCGGCTGTCCGAACAGAAAGCAAAGGGCTATTTCATTCAGACAGCGGATATTGCTTTTCCGAGGAACACGGAGAGAACGTCAATAAGCACAAAGAAAATCTCCCGTGGATTTGAGAATAAAGCCTATGACTACTTTATGTATGACGGACAGGGCTACTCCATAAAGAATATGTCAAGCAACGGCGGTCTGTTCGGCAGCATAGCCGCAAGCACGATAAAGAACGTTATAATAGACGGCGCAAATATCAAAGCAGGAAATAACAAGAATGTAGGCGTTATCTGTAATGAGGTTATTTCCTACGCCTATCCTGCAACCGAGGGTGACGAGTTTTTTTCAACGGGCAATTCCCGTTTCGTCGGTTGTAAAGTCATTAACTGTAAAATTACTGCTGACGGCGCTGATAATGTGGGCGGCATTTGTGGCTTTGGCGGCGCTGTTAGTGATTGTATGGCAAGCGGTGTAACGTTCAGCGGCGGCGAGAATATCGGCGGTATTGTTGGTAATGCCTGCTCGGTAACGGGCTGTTTAGCAAACAACATTACCGCAAACGGCTATGTAAAGTCAGCAGGCGGTATTGCGGGAACGGCATACGGCGTTAAGCTGTATAACGACGGCGAAAAGGCTCGTTATTCGGGCGGAAATATCATCGGCTGCGGTGTTCGCACATTTACCTCAACTGCCGATAACAGCGGCGGTATTGTGGGAACTGCGACAGCGGATAATTCCTCGGCATATATCAAGAGCTGTTATGTGGCTAATATCTATCTGAACGGCAAGAACAACGGCGGTATTGCAGGCGCAGACGGAAACAAGACAGGTCATAAAATCACCTATTGCTTGGTGGATAACTCCAACAAATACCCCGTAATCGGCGGCAGTAAGCTCCGTTCAACCGCAAAAGTGATGATACTCTCCGTTCCTGCCGATACAGGGCTGACGGTTGAGGGCGTGTTATCCATTCTTAATGCAAACGCAAGCGGTTACAGCTATTGGGAACGCTCCGACAGCATAAACGGCGGTTATCCTTATCCCAAAAAGATAGACTTTGACAGCATAACCGCAGAAAGGAAATAAATTATGGCAGAAGAAAACAAACAGGATTGGCGGGTATATGTAATTCCCGATTTGAGAACGTGGGCTTTTCCTAAAGAGGGCGTACCGCAATCGAAAATCGAGTATTACAACTCTTTTGAGGAAGCCAAAAAGCGTTTTGATGAACTCCGAAAGGCTCCCTATAATTCGGAAAAAGCTCTCGGAAATGACGGTCAGCCCTCCGCACGGCTTACATTAGGCGTTGAACGTGGAAACGCTGCTTTCGATATTCTTCACGTCCGTGGTGGCGAAAATGTGCTTGTTGATGACTTTACACGGCACAGCGAATTGTCGAAAGACAGCAGTTTATTGGCTATTATCCGCAAGACCGCTGCCGAAATCGGCTATGACAAGGTAAACAGCTATCCTCTTTTGGAAAACGGGAGATACGGCGAACCCTCTTTTGTCCCGTTCGATAAATGGGCAGCTGATAATAAACAATTCAATTTAACAGGAGGAAGAAAAATGGAACACAACACAACATTCGAGGTATCGTCTATCTCAAAAATCGACAATGGCGGCAGCGTTAAGGCTCTTGCTAACGTTGTAATCAACGGCGAGCTTGCTGTTCGTGGCGTAAAGGTTATGGAGGGAGAAAAGGGAGCGTTTGTCGCTATGCCGAGCAAGAAGATGGGCTACGACTACGCAGACGTCGCTTTCCCCATTACAAAGGAAGCGAGAGAAGCTCTTAATAATGCAGTAATGAAAAGCTATGAGCAGCTTATGGCTTCTCCTGAAAAGACGCTCAAAAACGACATTCCCGCCGCAGAACACGCTACTTCTTCGGTAAGCGTTTCGCTCAAGGCGGTAGATAAGAACAGCCTTAAAGCCGCAGGACAGATAACCCTTGACGGCTGCTTTGTGGTAAGGGACGTTAAGGTGCTTACAGGCAGTGAGAACAAGCCCTTTGTATCAATGCCGTCCTATCAGACGCAGACGGGAGATTACGCACAGTACGCTCTCCCCATTACAAAGGAATTTCACGAAAAACTTGAAAAAGCCGTTATCGGTAATTATCACTCCCTCGGCAAGACCGAATACAAGGGCGTAAAGTATGCGGAACTCGGTGACAAGAACGATATTGCTCACCTGCCGAAGCAGAACAACAGGTTTGCCGCAAGTCTTATGGCAGAGCTGGATAAGGCGGGTATCAAGTATCAGGCGAGGGTTGAGGATATGACCTCCATTTCCGTAAACAAGGCTGATATGCCGAGAGTTACGGATATTAAGAACGAGCTTGTTAAGACGCTCAATCCCGAAAAGCACACCAACTCTGCTCCGAAGCATAAGAGATAATTATATCACGGTCGGACGCATTTTGCATTGACAGCAAATTGAGCGAAAATTGACGGTTTTCTCTCAAAAATGCGTCCGACCGTATTTTTATGTGCAAAAGGTGGTGATGATATGGGAATTTCATTTTTCAAGGAAGAATACAACCCCGATGTGTATTGCGGAGTGGACAGCACGGATATTAAGGTAATTCATCTGGCAATACAGAACGGAAACAAGTTGAAAATTGACAGTAACGGGCGTGTTTTTGATGAAAGCGGTCGCTGGATTGCTGACGGAATGAAGCGTGAAATAGCAAAAAAGGCTCTCAAAGGCGCAAGAACCTGAAAAAAGCACTTGACTTTTACGCTTTAGTGTGATAAACTGTATTTAAGGAGGAAACTATGGCACGAATAGATGAAGTTCGTGAGAGGTATGAAAGCATTACCGAACAGCTCTATAAGAACAAGGAAACCTTTGCGGAGTATCTGAAATTTGCCGGTAAGTTCTACAAAATGCCTACGGCGCAGACTATGACGATGTTCGCAACCAACCCGAAAGCTACTATGGTAGCCGACTATGATACTTGGAAGAAATACGGTCATTATGTCAAGCGTGGTGCAAACAGCATAGCAGTTCTTTGCGGAAATGGACTAAAGCATTATTTCGATATATCGCAGACAAACGGCGATAGAGTGCCCTATCAGTGGACGCTCGATAAGCAGACAGCACAGGAGTTTATCGCTGCCTTTTCCAAAGCCGAGGGCAGAGAGTTCAACTCAATGTCAAGCTGCGTAAACGCTATAGGCAGAGCCGCCGCAGCCGAAAATATTGAAAATGCGGTTAAGGCTCTGAACATTTCCGAAGCCGATAGAGCTGCCTTTGAAAAGTCTTTCATATCAATAACGCAGTATTTCATAGCGGCTCGGTGTGAGCTTGGCGGCAAGTTCGATTACAAAAACGCTCCTATGGACTTAACCGCATTTGACCTTGTTCACAGCAAAGCTGAAGCCGAAAAGCTGACGGAATACGTTCAGATTACTGCAAGACCCGCTTTGTTATCAATGGAGAAATCCATAAATTCTATTATTGCTGAAAGGAGTATGAACTATGGAAGAAATCAGGCAGATATGGTGCGAGGAGGACAAGATGTTCTATCCCGAAATCAAGGAGGAGAACGGCAGGACGTACAAGCTCGACCCGACAACATTCGTGTATCTGGAGCAGCTGGAGCTGGGTCTGACGGACGAGGAACAGAAGCTGATGAGCGAGCCGATAGACCGTTGGGGCAAGGCTTGGCAGAAGTTTATGACGGAGAATTATCCCGAAGAAATCCCGTCGCTGGAGGGTCGGCTGAAATGGGAGCTGATACCGAGGCAGATAGACAAGGAGGCTTGGGAGATGTGGGAACTCCTGCGGAAGCAGTACGCCGAGAAGAACCCTCGCCCGAAAACCTCCTTCGTAGAAATAGAGAAATGGGAGAAAACACGCAGCTTCATAGTGGAACACGAGGTAATGGAGCAGATAGTTCTTCAGCACAGAGGATAAACAGCACGACAGCGGAGGATAATTCCCCCGCTGTTTCTTTATCTCCCGAACAGCAGTATATTGCCGATAAAACAGCCGCTTTTCTTGGCTCTCCTGCTCCTTATGCCGTTAGTAATGCTGTATATCGGAAAGCCTTTGAGTATTCCTATGAGAATAGAATACCGATAGAGCAAATTCCCGCTGATGAACTTGACGATATTATTTCGGAAATTACAGGCGTGAAAAAAGAGGTGGAAATCCCCTCTAGATCG
>JBJERM010000118.1:0-21933 GCA_051882315.1 Ruminiclostridium sp. | reverse complement strand
GCCGTTGCTCAGGGGCAAAGCAGAATTGCGGGAATTAAAGAACTTATCGAACTTAACATCAAATAAATCCTGTAGGATTTTTTCCGTGTCAGCTCCTCTTGCAGCCATAGGAACGTTAACTATAACCTTTGTCCCGCCGCTCTTTTCATACCCCTCAGCTGCCGCCGACAGCAGCTCATTATATCGGCTGAGAAGCCCAAGCTTTAACTGCCGTGCGCCCTCGTTCTGATACCGTACATAGAACACCTCGGAACTCAAAAACGTGCGGTAGCATGAGAAATCTCCTCTGCTGACGTTACGGAATATATGTTCCTTTACCGCATAATCGTCTTTTGTAAAGCTGTCCGCAATAACAAACTGCCCGTTAAGCTCAAAAATCAGCGCCTCGCCGTTATATAGAAGCTTGCTGTAAAACTCCTGCCAGAACTCCGTACCCGACTGGTTAACGTTCGGGCGGATATTGAGCCTGTGCCATTCCTGTCCCTTTATGTTCTCTCCGTTACGGTAGGTCTTGAATTCGCAGTTAGCCGCAAGGCTTGCAACCGTCTGTATCGCCGTAATCATAGCGTAGGTATCAATCAGAAACGACCTGACCCCCGAAGAATAGGACACAGGCACAGACAGGTCAATGCGTTCCCCGTCCTTTGCCTTATCGAAAATATTGCTTAAAAAGCTGAAAAATCCCATTTACATTTCCTTTCCGGAAAACCCGTATTTTGTCCCCGACATTTATGTCGGGAACATACCAGTCAAGAAACCCTCGCACGGGGATTTTCCCCGTACAGCGCCGCTTTAATCGCCATAGAAAAATGATAAAAAACCGCTGTCCGCTGCAGCTTCGTCAAGTACCTCAGAAACGCACTCTGCCGCCGCAAATGCCTTGAAACCGTCCGTCTTCCTCGACTTAGGCTCAATCTTCTGATATGTCATATTTCCGCTTGCACTCATATCAATTTTGCTGTTGTTGGCAAACCACCTCATCATCGGGTTATCGTCCCAGCAAATTCTACCACCCGCAAATTTCGCCGAAATAGCGGGAATATTCGCCATTTCGTCCGATGGGCGAAGCAGCTTGATATTCTCACAGCCCTTTTCCGTAGAAAATTTATAAGCTTTAAGCGCCTTTGCAAGCAGCGTATATCTGTATTTATCTATGCCGATTTTCAGCACGGTAGCGTTAAGCTCCGCCGCCCTCATAGCAAGCCATGCCGCAGGAAGGTCGGGCGGAATTTCGGGGGCATTGACAAAGGTCAGCAGTCCCATTCTCGCCCACTCTCTTAGCGGTGCCTTTATTCTCGAAAGGTCGGCAGATTTCTCGCACACCCACGCATGGGGCAGCCAGTAATCAATATCATCCTTACGGAACAGCAGTCCTGCCCCCACTATATCGGTTGTGCTTGCGTAGTCGATACCGCCCACGCAGCACCGTCCCCGCAGAATATCAATATCATAATGACGGCTTGCAATCATCAGATTTTCCCAGCTTGTAACCTCGTTCTCCATCTGAACGGGCGGCAGGTTCATTCTCTTTGCGATAAATGAAACATTTGCAACAGGATTTACCACATAGTCGGTATACTCCAGCTCCATTTCCGCCAGAAGGTCGGGCAGGTACCTTAGGGACGGGTTAGCCTTATGCCATGCCGCCTTGTCGTGTACCTCCTGTTCGCTGTCAATCCTACAAATAAACGGCAATAATCCATTATCCGGAATATCGCCGTTAAGTATATCTATGCACTTGCTGAATAAATCATCAAATGGACCTCCCCTGACAATTCCGTTAGTAGTGGTTATTGTCCTTCGCGGCAGTCTCTTTTTGCCAAGACCCGTTACAGCAACATCAATCAGCTTGTAATCCTGATATGCGTGATACTCGTCGAAATCGACTTTACCGGGTCGCTGTCCGTCCTTAGTCCCTGCCGAGCTGGTGCAGTAGTACCAGCTGGAGTTTGTCTGAATATTTGTAATAACTTCTTTTGTCCAATGGAAAAACCGTCTGAATTTGGCAGGTTCTGCTTCCAGCAGGTCATACATATCCTCCCACGCCATTTTAGCCTGTTTTTCCGATGTGGCGAAAGTATATATATCATACTGCTTAACCCCGTTTGTGGGGGTAAGCAGACAGAAGTTTTCATAAGAGCTATACCCTGTCTTACCTGTTCCTCTGCCTACACAAAGGAACGCAATCGGAAACCTCAGCAGTCCCGGCGCTTTATACAGCGTATTGTGCAGTGCAAAAACGAACTTCTCCCAGGGGAACAGCTTAAAGGGGAAATACTTCTGATAGCTCAGGTACTTCTCCAGCTGGGGCAGGTCGAAATACAGCTCTTCTTCCGTCAGAATCCGCTCAATCATTTCAATCAGCAGCTTCTGTTCCTTGCAGACGGGGTATTCCTCCGCCTTGACAATGTCTATATATTCTCTGACAGCTTCGGGGATTTCAACCACAACACCGCCCCCGTTCTGCCCCTTTCGCTAATATCACATTTCTTCGTCACCCTCAGCGATAACATTATCCGTAGTCAGCTTTAGCTTCTCCAGTATGGACAACATCTGCTTGTTGGTTTCCCTTATCTCCTTCAACAGCGGTGATACAATGATAGCAGTCTTCCCGCTGTTGTTATACTCCTTCTGCGCACACAGTCCGCTCTTCCTGATTTCTACCTTCATCTGGCGGACTCTCTCCCCCAGATACATATACTCGTCAACCTGCGCAATAAAAAAAGGCGTGTCCGCCTTCCTCAGCTCCAGCTGTTTTACCAGCGCCGCTCTTATTTCTTTTTCCTTACCTGTCATAGTCCGCCCTTATAACGCGCGCGTATGCGCGAGAAAATCTATCTTGTCGTGGCTCCCTCCCGGTCGACGTTCCCTCGAAAAATTTTCATTTTTCAGACCGGGGGGTGCATTGTGATTAGATATACTACCATTTTTCTTCATTTACAAATTTACGGCGAGAATAAGGAGAGAACGCACGGCCGTGTTGTTCCTCGTGGCATTGCTGGCAGACGGCGACTAAGTTCAAATGCTTTGCGCCGTGTTCGTCGTACCAATAGCGGCTGTAAGCCAACTGCGGGAACTTCCGCAGTTCCTTGATGTGGTGCACAAGCTTTGCAGCTGTGTACCTGCCGCGCTGTTTGCAGAAGTAACATTCGTTGCGCTGTTCCTGCATTATTTCGGGTGCGATATGGTTGCGCCAATATCTGTCCTTGTAGAACAGGTCCGTTCTGCCTGTCGCTATAAGGTTCATTATCTCTTCCGTCGTAAACATAATCAGATTGCAATAAAAAAACGCCCAAAAAAGAGCGTTTAAAAGCAAAAACCACGGGTTTTTCCGTGGTTTCTGCTATCAATGGGAGAATAAAATGAGTTCTGCCGCCGTGCCTGCGGCTGGTTGCTAGGGCAGGATTCGAACCTGCGACCTCAAGGGTATGAACCTTGCGAGCTTCCTCTGCTCCACCCAGCCAGAGAGCGCCGCCCCGAAAGGTGGCAATTTCAAAAGGAGTGCAACATGCCAAAACAAGAAGAAATCTTTTCACTAATCCCTATTGTACAGTTTATCACGCTTGACAACTATAAATCAATAGCTAAAACTCTACTTTTTCAATCTTCGTCAGGCTTTTATGATAGATTTTGTAAATGTTCTGCTCGCTGTAGCCTATCGCCTTTCCGATTTCCGAGAAGGTCAGCCCGTCTATGAAGTGCATAGTTATTACCGCTTTGCCGCTCTCGCTTCCTGCGTATCCCGCCGCCTCGATAATCTCAGCTTTTATCCGCTCGGCTTCGGCGTTCAACTCCTCGATTTCAGCGTCAAGCTTAACCATCTCGGCAGCGTTATCGCCCACCTTGTCGGAATGTCCGCCCTTGCCGCCACCGCCGCCGCAGGGAGAAATCCTTGTTGCACGGCACATATACTCCATTCGCTTCTCCTCCGTTCTCCGTACCTTGCCAAGCGCAACACGGTAGCGTTTAAGGTATTTCTTTATTCTGTCGTGCATTTCTGTCTCCTTTCGGCTCTTGCTCAGAATGGGTAATCATCGTCTGTAACTCTTGCAAAATCCTGCGCTGTCGGCTCGGGCGGCGGAGTTGTCGGTGCAGGTGCTTCCGGCGGTGCATTCATACCTGATTCGCTCATAGGCTTCTGACCTTCCCGCTTGCCGTCACCCGTGAAGCAGGCTCGGTCAACGATTATTTCTGTCACGTAGCGCGTAGTGCCGCTGCTGTCAACATAATTGCGGTTCTGAAGCTCGCCTTCAATCAGAATGGGTTTGCCCTTTGTCCAGAATTTTGTTATAAAATCCGCCTCATTCCGCCATGCAACGCAGTTGAAAAAATCTGCCTTTCTGTCCTCGCCCTTTGCCTGATAGCGACGGTCAACTGCTATACTGAAATTGCAGACGTTAGCGCCGCTGGGCGTTGTTTTTAACTCCGGGTCGGCGGTTATCCGACCCATCATAATTACCTTGTTGTACATAATACCTCCTTATCGCACCCGCCGGCCCGTAAGAAAATCAAGATAGCCGTTTTTCATTCGGACAGCGAATGCTTGCGACTCTTCCGCCGTCCAGAATTTGTGCCCGTTCAGCTCTTTTGCACGCATAAAAGTCTCAAAGGGAATATAGGCGAAAAGGCGGAAGTCGTAGCAGAGCAGTACGCCCGTTTCAGCTCCGAGAAGCGTGTGCATTGACAGACACTCCTGCTGCTCCTCTGTCAGCGATGACAGGTGGATTTCTCCCGTTGATGTGGCTTTGGCGTCGAATACTATCGCCCGTCCGCCTCGTAACGTGCCCTTGTAGTCGGGTTGTGCAGATTTACGGAAATGCCCCTCAAAACGTCCTCCGCCTAAGGATTTTGTTATCCGGAAAGGTTCGGGGGTTTTCTCAATAAAAGCTACCGCCGTGTCAGCGTAATGCTGGCAGGCTTTTTCTATGTATTCTTCAAATGCGTTTCCCTCCGCCCTGTTCTGAGTGCCCCGCAGGCTGCGGAGTGCCGCTTTGCTGTCATAGTTATTCATCGGCATGCTCCTCGTCGTATTTTCTCCAGCTTTGTAATGCACGTTTCATGTTATCAATCTGGGACTGATATTCCTTGCACTTTGCGGAATATGAGCTGACGAGTTCTCTTAGGTTGTGGTTTGAGCTATGTGCCTTGTCCAGCTCGTCAATCAGCTGAATTATTGTCTGTTCGTCCTCTTTGTGCTTTGCCGCTGACAGACAGCCGAAAACGGAGGCGGTAAGGGCGGCGGAAGCAAAGGCGGTAATGATTATAGCTAACATTTTGTACCTCTTTTCTCGATTTCTTGTGAAGCTTTATAAAATTCTTTTTCTTCAGTAGTCGTTCTTTTGGACGTTCCTGCAACGCAATCGGGATATTTGCAGAAAAAGCAATCCTGCGGCGGTTTACAGCGGGTTTTCATTGTTTTTAAACCCCGATTGTCATGGATATATTTTCTCGGTATCATCAGAACGTCACCGCCCAGTTTAAGACAGCCGCCGCAATCCAGTATATCCCCCGCTTGTTGTCGTGCTGGATAAAGCAGACAACAGCGGCGGCAAGGTCTATCAGTATCAGAACGAGCGGTAGGATTTGTTCGGGTTTTATCGGTATTTTCATTTTACCTCCTATGTGTGGTTGCCTATATCTGGGAAGAATTTCCGCAATTTATTGAAAATATCGGGATAGTTGACCTGCAGGAAAACAGCCGTCCCCTTGTCTAGTAAATCCCTTGACGTGATATATCCCAGACGGATAAATCTATCCTCGCTGTTGGAATTTTTTCCCATATCAATAGGCTGTTTGCGGTATATCGGGTGTATCGGTATATCGAACTTGTATGTTGCAGCAGCTATGTCTTCCAGCCTGAACCATAGCAGCGGGTAGCAGCAGTCGATATGCCCCATACTCTCGGAACGGAAAACCTGTCCCTTTATACGGGCGGCACGCATACGGCGCTTGCTCTCGAACGCTCTGACGCCAGTAAAGCACAAATCCTTATCTTCCGCATACTGCCTCACGCTGTCGAAATACGCTCCGCTTTTTCCAAATGCCCGTTTTTGCTTGTCGGTTGAAACCCGCTCAAAGGCTGAGTATGGACTGCGGTATATATCGGGCGTAACGCCTGCCGCCTTGCAGACTTTTATCACGGTTTCCTCTGTTCCCGGAAAAGAAGCGTCGGAAATGTGGCTCCAGACCTTGAACGGCTTCCCCGCCTTTTTCGCTGCCTCCGCAACGAGGAAAACAAGGACGTTGCTGTCCTTGCCCCCGCTGCAAGCGGCGTAAGCGCTCTGATGGGCGGTCAGCTGTTCTGCACATAGCAGAACAGCCTTTTCCCATTTTTCCTTAAATCGGGCGCTTTGGGAATGCAGCCGCCCGATTTCGATAAAATCATCAATCTGCATTGATTATCACCTTCGGGATATAGCATAGCTTGTGGTTGCAGGCCTTCCAGGCGGGCGGACGTATTGCACATTCGCCCATTGTGTAAATTCTGCCCTTCGGGTCGTATTCTTCTATCGGCATAGGCCGCATTAATCCGTACTTGCCGTCCGTTGTCCAGTCTTCGTCGAATTCTTCAACAACCCACTCTTCAACGTTGCCCCAGCCTGCGGCGTATTTTTTCCCTATAGCAGGAACGTATGACAGCAGGTCTTTGATTTTTTCGGCGTTGCCTAAGGCGTAGAATTCAATGTCGCTGACGGTGCGGATAACCTGCGGGAAATGATAGGCTTTCAGTTCGCCTTTCGACGTGTCGATTTTTCCGCCGCCTGCGAGGTACTTTGCGTTTTTGCCCGTGAAGTCGGGGCGCTTGTTCCAGTATTCGATTTTATATCCGTACTGGGAATAAAATCCGCAGCTTGCAGCGTATCTTACCCCGCTGTCTGTATGCAACTGCCGCAAGGGTAGTCCGAAATTCATATCGGTTTTTTCGTGCGGTCCTACGTCCTGCAATACCTCCGGCGCATACTTAGCGAACCAACCGTGATATAGAATGCAGTCGAGGAATACAAGACCGTTTGCGCTGTTTATGCGGTGGTCGGATAATCGTGCGGTTATTTTCAGCGGTTGTGTTTTGCTTTTCACACCTTCACCCCTCCGATAAATTCGATTATTTCCGCCCTCTTCTCAGCGAGGAACGTATTGTATGAGCTGAACGCTTCCGCCATTTCGTGGGATAATTCAATGCCGTCCTCAATTTTTACAACACGCTGATTCTCGGAGAACATTTCAACGCTGCATAAGCCGAAGCCTTTGCTGCTCATACCACCAAGTACAGGATTTTCGGAAAACTCATACAGCGCCGCCATCAATGCACCGATTTCAAGCGTATTTGCGTCGGCAATTTCCATCTTGTGGAAGAGCTGCGTGCCGGGTGCATAATATTCAACTTCGTACCTCATCTGCTGAGGCTCTTTTTCCTTGTCTTCTTCGGCAACGGCGTATTTATTCAGGTTTACGTTTTTCAGGTCATCGGTGCGGTTGAATGATATGGTTCCTGTCATCTTCCGCCAGGACATCTCGAACAGCTCGGGATTTATGCCGTTGGTTTCGGTGATAATGTGCTTTGTTTCGGCGCAAACAGGAAGAGCGAAGGTCTGCGAGATTTTACCCGCTAATATCTGGTTTCCTACGCCTGCACCTAAAAGGGAAATCATCGGAAGCAGTTCCCGATATTTCGCCGCCTGGTCTATGTCGTTACAAAGGTTGCCGCTGATATTGCCGCCCGAAAAAAGGATATTGAACATCTGTTTTTTCACCTTGACACCGAGAGCGTTCAGAAGATAGCGGGCGGAGCAGTCACGCAGAGCGCCCCGAAGAGCATTGCCATTGTAGGCGAATATGTCTTCCGCCTTGTTTTCGGCGTTCACAATCTTGATTGTGTTGAGAAAAACGGTGGCGCTCTCGCTGTCGCCGATGTGGGACAGGGGCTGCTTAAGGGTAAATACTGTCTGTAATCTCATTTCACTTTTCCTCCTTCATGTTGTCGAACGGTTTTTCTCTTTCCAGCCTGTCACGGACAAGCAGGATAATGTTCTGGGTTTTGTTGTAGATACACTCCACGACTTCCCGCCCCTGCTTTTCGTCCTCGAAAATCTCAATGCCAAAGCCCCGCTGATTTACGGAGAAGGTGATTATTTCGCCGCTGTCCTTGATTACGGCATTTGCGGCGATAACGTCTTCCCACATATAGTAGGGATTGATTGTGCCGCAAGCCATTTTGCGCTTGAAGGCGTTGACAAAATCATCAATACCGTCCGCCCTCTTTGCGGAAGCCTTTGCAAAGCGCTCAATCTGCGCCCACATATCAAGTCCCTGCGGTCCTCTTTCCTTGTTTCTGCTGCGATAAATAACATATATCAGCAGCGCTGCCTTTGCTTTTACTGCGTTTTCTGTCTGAAATCCAAAAAGCATTTTGATTTTTCCTCCTCTTCTTTTTGTGCCACGAACAGCGCCAGCTGAAACATCTCGGATTTTCTGCATTCCTCGATGATTTCCAGCGCCCGTTCCTGGCTGCGTATATCGTAGTTCTTTACGAACAATCCGCCTATTTGTCCCGCCTCAATATCGGTCTTTACAATTCCGACTCCTCTCAAAGCCTCGATTTTCTGCACCAGCTCCGTGAATTTCTGTCGGTTGACAATTACCGTCTGTTCTTCCAGATTGCAGAAATAGTTGTCCCGTGAATGGGATATGACAGATTTGCTGAACAGGTGCTTTTTCTGCGACGTTGGAATGATGAACAAGAACGGCGGCTCGGGCGGGTTCAACAGGAAATCCCGCATTTGCGAACGGCTGCATAGCTTAAGCTCTTTGCCGTCTGCGACTATCGCATATCTGAACAGCGCAACCCGCCCCTCAGGGTTCATCGCAAGGCAGAAGGAGCAGGCAGCGCAGAGGTGCGTCCCTTCGGGGTTTTTATGTATCGCCCAGTCCATATAGGAACTGCCGAGAAGCTTCTTGACGGGAATGCCGCCTATAAACGGCATTCCGCAAAGGTTACATTCTCCCTCGTATTCAGGGTCGTAATTCGGGTGCTGCTCGGGGTCGGCGAAATTTACATCCTTAACGATTTTGTTGCCCTTAGCGTCGGCTGTTGAATACAGCAGCGGCTTTGGGGTGTTTCGCCAGGAGCCGTAAATCATCTTAGATACACTTGCTTTCAAATTAACCCTTCCTTTCTTTCGTATTTCCGTAAGGTCTTTTTACCTTTTGCGATAGGCTCACACCATATCGGCTGTATACTGATTAATACGGCTTTGCTCATTCTTCCCACCTCATTTCAACTTGATAGGCAGCACAACCGCCTCGTATCCGTTATTATCGGTTATCATCATAGGTTGTTCTGCACCGCATATATAAAAATCAACGGTAGAAGCGCCGCTGTGGCTGACAACATCATACAGGTAGCGGGGATTGAAGGCGGTAGTATAATTAACGGGGCATTCACAGCCGATATGATTTTCAACCCGTCCAAGTGAAGTTTCCATTTTTATGTCAATGCCGTTTTCACCAAAGTGAAATATAGCCGCTTTTCTATCTTTTTCAGTGCATACCGTATTGACAAGCTCGATTATCTCCGCGAATTCCGAACGGTTTATTGTAATATGGTTGAAATTGCGGGCACGGTCGATTACCTTACCGTAATCGAGGAAATTCCCCGAAATGGTACGGGTAATTATTCGGGTGCAGTCATCGCCGAAAGAGGCGAGATTATCTGTTGCACCGAAAAATATTCTTTCACGCTTCCCCACACAATCTCCGATAATTTTCATAGCCCTTTTCGGTATAATCGTTCTGATGTCGCTTACTTCCGAGTCCAGTCTGAACAGCGCTATAAGCGACCCGTTTGTGCCTACTATTTCGCACACGCCTTTTCGGGCAGTAATCAGCGCCCCTGTAATTGCAACTCTACTATTGGTTTCGACTATGCAGTACGCTGTGCTTGCAAGCGCCGCTTTAAGGTCAATTCCCGCCAGCTCGTTCTTCATCTCATATTCGGGCAAATTCGGGTAATCGCTCTCCGGCGAGCCGATAAACTCGATATTGCCTTTTTTTGAACGTATAGAAATCCTGTTTTCTGTTGCAGTAAACTCTATCTCGCCCTTAAGCTTGGATATGGTTGCAAGGAAGATATTTGCGGCATTCGTAACAATAGCGCCGTCCTCTTCTCCAACAACGGTCATTTTCGTTTCAACCCCGATTTCCATATCGTAGCCCGAAAGGGACAGGGTACTGCCCGATAAAATCATTCTTATCCCCGTAAGTGCGGGGATTGTGGACTTTACCGAAACTGCCTTAGCAGCTTCGGCGCAAGCCCCGCATAATTCTTTTGCTTCGCAGGTAAATCTCATTCTTCTTCTCCTTCCAAAAAGTCAAAAAACGTAGGTACATCGATTTCATCTTCCGCCGCCTTCAGATAGCCTACCCCGTCACGGAAATAATCGGGGTTAAGCTCAATGCCTATGCCGTATCTTCCCATTTTTACCGCCGTCATAGGTACGGTCATCAGTCCGCCGAAGATGTCAAGAACCGTGTCGCCCTCATTGCTGTACCGCTTGATTATGCGCTCCACGATGTCCAGCTGTAAGGGGCAGACGTGCATTTGCTCGTTTCGGCGGCTCTGGCTGCTGTTCAGCGTGCGCATACGGTTTATATCGTCCCATACTTCGTCCGTCCAGCTTGCAGGCGCTATCACCATAAACGTAGCGGGAAGCCTGTCCTCGCTGTCAAGGGAATTTGCAAGGGCAACGTGGTCGGCGTAGTTGTAAACTGTGTCCCGGCTGAATTTTGTGTAAATTTTCTGCATTTTGTCCGTAGGCACTTCCCGCAGTTCGACCTTATTCATCAGCCTGTCCCCGCTTGACCGCCAGAAGGCGTGAGCGTCAATCTGCCACTGTCCCCGTGTATACTCCTCTTTGGATTTTGTTACAGGCTCGTCGGCGTAGGCGGTTGAGGTGTCTGAGGGCAGCTTGCGGAAGAGCAGGATATATTCGGGACAGCCTACGCCCATTTTCGAACCGTCCTTGCACTGCTCCGTCCAGCCAAGCCTGTAGGTCTGATTGTTTTCCCGCACAACGTCGGTAATTACCGTAATCATGCCCATATACTGAAATCCGTGGGACATATAGTGCTGTATGCAGTAGCTGTGGAAGGGTTCTATCGTCGGCATTCCCGTTCCTGTAGCGTTTCCGAAAAGCACCCTGTCCTTGACGTGACAGGCGAAAACCCGTCCCGGCTTAAGCACCCGAAGCAGTTCGGGCGAGAGATAGTCCATCTGCTCAAAAAACCGCTTTGTATTCTCATTGTGCCCGAAATCGTTATAACTCGCTGTGTACTCGTAATGATTTCCGAAGGGGATTGAGGTATGTATCAGCCCGACCGAATTATCCTCGATATTCTTAATTTCCTCAACGCAATCATTGTTTATCGCCCTGAAATGCTTGCCTGTTACTTCCACTCTGTTCACTCCTATGCTCCTGCCCAGCTTTTCAGCTCTTGCGCTGTCGGACAGTCCGTATTTTTTCATTATCTCCCGCATTTTTTCAATCATGTAGTTGTGCCGTTCCCACTTTTCAACCAGCGCTTTTAGCACCTCTTCTTCCTCGTTGGTGTAGATGATGTCGATTATAACCTGTTCTGTTTGCAGGAAGCGGTAAATGCGGTGAATTGCCTGTATAAAGTCGTTAAATTCGTAGTCAATGCCCACGAATATAGCCCGGTGGCAGTGCCGCTGAAAATTACAGCCGCTTCCGCTGATTTCCTTTTTCGTGGCTAAAATCCTGTACTTTCCATCTGCAAAATCAATTGTGCGCTGTTCCTTTACGTCAACGGGCTGAGAGCCGTATATTTCCAGCGCTTCGGGTATCGCCTTTTTTATGGCGTGCCGTTCGGCTTCCAGGTCGTGCCACAAAATGAAATGTTCTTCGAGGTTCTCTTTTACGATATTCGCCGCAAGGGCGACTCTCTGCGGAATACTTTCCCGCTTTGCCGCCGCTGCGTCCTTAAGGGAAAGAGAAGCTTCCCGCTGAAACATAAGCTGCCCGTCCCTGTCCATTACCTCTGCCGTTGTCATTGTGATTTTGTGGTAATTTATTTTCATTTCGGGCAGGTTGTAGCCTGTATCGTCATAGCCCAAATCGGAGGGAGTTGTTATGTACAGCGCCCAGCTGCTCACCCATAGCCAGAATTCTTCTTCCTTATGCGGGTACAGGGTCAGGTTATTCGCTTTCGTACTGTCACGCTGAAAAAAGCGGGTAAGTGCCTGTCCCGTGTCCATAATGCCTAAGAATCCAGCATAATGTATAAGCTCCTTGTACTTGTTCGGAGAGGGAGTTGCGGTTGCAACCAGCTTATACTTCACGTTCTTGAACCTTGTAAGAAACGTCTGATAGGTCTTGCTGCCAAAAGAACGCAGCACCGCCGCCTCGTCAAGAGCGACTGCACAAAAATAATTAACGTCAATATCCCCGTCCCGCACTCGTTCGTAGTTTGTAATCAGTATCTTGTCGGGTGTTCGCCGTATCTCGTCCATGCAGGTCACATATACGGGCTTATCCATTCCCAGCAGTTCAACGGCGTCACGGCAAAACTCCTGCTTTACGCCTAAGGGCATTATAATCAGCGCCTGCCCGCCTTCGTGCTCGGTGATTATCCTGCACCATTCCAGCTCCTGCACGGTCTTACCCAGTCCGAAGCTCTCAAACAGTGCCCTACAGCCGCCCTCAACCGCCCATTTCACCGCGTCCCGCTGATGAGGGAGCAGACGGGGATTTATCTCCCCGTCCTCAATCGGAAAGCCGCTTTTCGGGGCGACCTCGATTTTAGTCCTTAGAAATTCTTGATAGGTCATTTATTGCACTTGCCTTTCTTATTCTTCATCCTCTTCGTCCTCTTCCGGCTCATCCGTTTCATCTTCTCCGAAGTTGAAGTTTGCGACTGAAAGCCTCTCTACAAACTTCCTGTATCTGTCTGCAATATCTTCTCCCTTTGTCCAAGTGGCAACGGGGTAGATTAAGGCAATCAGATACAAACCCTTTTTTACCGCTATCATCGGAGCGCGGTTTCTGTCAAGCCTGAGATAGTATCTGAGTTCACCTTCCCCTTTTTGGGTATAAAGGGGAGTTATATATGCGCTGTTAATCAGAAGCGCACCGAGAGAGGTATAAAGGGACTGCAGCTCATTATCTCGGCTCAGAATAACAGGACCGAAGTCTTTTATAAGTTCTTCACCGTCAGCGGTATCTGTAAGCCTGTCTTCACAGGGTAAATCATAAACGCTTATATTGTCATCATCGGAGAAGCCGAGAAAGGTAAGTATCTCATTATCGTTCATATTAGGCATTCCGATTATAGGAAAAGCCGCACAGCCGTCGCTTATCCACTGCTCACCTCCGGCGCTGCGTCCTACAAAAAGCAGCTTTCTTTTTTTGATAAATTTAGAAATTTTCTGGTATTTCATAATTTGCTCACCACCTCCGAAATCATAGCCGCCGCCGCCCTCAGGCGCTCAACGTTCTTCTGCCGTTCTTCTCCCTCAAACCGTCCAATCAGTTCTACTGCCGCATTAAACTCCTCCGCAACATTTGTTATTCTGTACTTTAACAGCTCGGTGTTGCCGGAAGGAACAGGTTTATTTGCATTCGCCTGCAATTTCTCCTTTTCGGCCTTTTCACGGCTCAGCTCAGCAGTAAGGCGGCTTATTTCGCTTTCCTTTTTCTCTGCATTCGCCTGCAAATTCTTAAAATCTGCAAGCGCAGCTTCTGTCTTTTTCTTTTCAGCGGAAAGCTTTGCTTCATAGTCCTTTTTTGCCTTCTGCTCGGTTTCGCGTTCAGCTGCCTTGATTTCCTCGGCATGCTTGGCTTCCTGCTCCGCAATAATCGCTTTCCGGATTTCTTCCTTTTCCGCTTCGGACATCTCGGGGGCCGGCAGGACCTTTGTGCTTTTCTCCTCAGCAAGTGCCGCTTTCAGCTTTTCAATTTCAGCTGTAGCCCGTTCCAGCTCCGATGAGCTGTTCTCTGCTTCGGCGGATTTCTCTCCGAAGTCGAAGGTCAGCTGCTCGTTCTGCTTTTTCAACTTCTTGATTTCTTCCTGCAGCTCTCTTGTGGACAATTCCTCCGCCTTCCCGCTGTCAAGAAGCTCTTCCCTTTCTTCTGCATTTAGCTGAGCAAGGGCGGCAAGCTTGGTAATGCCAAGTTCGCCGTATTTTTTCAAGCCCTCTTCGCCGTAGGTGTCGTAGGCGGATATGTAGTTATAAACCGCCCTGCCCTTAAGCCCGACAGAGCTTTCCGCATATTCTTCAAGAGAGGCAAAGCCAAGCTCTCCGTAAAGCCGTCGCTCCTTCATCTCTTTGAGGCACTTGCCTATCCTGCATACGCCGTTTACTATGTTCTGAGCCTCCGCCTTGATTTCGTAGTCAAGGCGGTAGGCGTCCTGTTGAGCGGCGGTTAAAGCGCCGCTTGTTCCTGTTATTTCGTTCATGCTGTTACCTTTACCTTTCCGTGATTTTTACTGTGGCAGTAGGCGATATGCCGCTGATAATGCTCTAAAAACTGGAAGATTTCAAGGTTCTTCTTGTAGCTGTCCCTATTCTTATAGCCGTAGCACTGCATTATCTCGCCTGTTTTTTCGTCTATTTCAAGCGTAAAATAGGGGTTTTCAACGTCCGACTTTTTGCGGATAAAGATTATTGTGGTTTCTCCCAGTGCGTGACTTCTTGCATAACCGCCCACACAATGCTCCATCAATGCGCCCTCTCTGATGATGTCGTTGGTGTCCTCAGGGACAAGGGCGCAAAGCCTCTTGTGACTGTATTCCATTCCGTTCCTTTTCAGTTTCTTTGCTCTCTTCCTTGAAGCCTTTATCTCTTCCGGTGTGGTGCTGTACATTACAAGCCTTAAGGTTTCTTCGTGCTTACGCTTAAGCTCTTTGGGGTAGAGGACTATGCTGCTGCTCAGATTGTAGCCCAGCTTTATGCAGTCCCTGATATAGTCCCGGTACAGCAACACACCCTCCACCTGTTTCTTCAGGTAGTTGGACAGGGTTATGGGCGACTGCCCTGTTATTTTGATAACTTCCGCCGCCGTGCCTATGTGGTTGCCGAACAGCGCCGCTAATTTACGGAAATAGTCTGCGCCGTATTCGGTAATAACGTCAATCGCTTCTTCTACCGCCTTAACGCTGGGGCTGTTGTCGTTTTTCAGCCATTCGATAATTGCCTTTGTTTTAGGTTTATCCAGCCCCTTGAACAGTCCCTGCACCGTTTTTGCCCTGTATCTGATATTCCGCAGGGTATAATCTCTGCTAATCTTAGCCTGCACAATGCTGTATGCGTCCACCTTCATAAAGAACTCGCAGAATACGGGAGCTTCGCAGTACATCATCAGATAGCGGAGAAGCTCCCCTTGATAGTGGTCGTCAAGAAAAGGACCGTAGCAGCTGTACTGCAAAAAGGTCGTGCTCATATCGCTGCCGTTCTGCTCGACGGCTTCGAAATATTCTTTATTGCAGTAGCAAGAGCCCAAACTTGAATAAAAGATATATCCGCTTTTCGCTTTCATGGGCTTATAACCTTCATGAGCGCCATAGCTGTACTTGTACTTGACCCCGCCTCCCGGTGTGAAATGGTACAGCGCCCGATGTTCACAGTCGGTAAATGTGGGGCAGTAAACATCGGTATAATCGCTTGATTCGAGGCGGACGCATTCAGCCCATACGTTGTTGTAGTCTTGCACCCAAAAGACAACGAGATTTAAACGCTCCCGCATATTCCTACGCCCAAGCTTTCTGTTGAGTGCAAGAGCTTCTCTCTCGCAGCAGGGGCATACAGCGGTCTTTTTATGCTGAAGCTTCGCCTTGCTTACCTCCCATTGGCACCCGCAGGAGGTGCACTCTGCGGTCTGTATGTCCTCTTTCGCCTCAAAGCCTGCATATCCGTCGTCGATAATATCACCCTTCCAGGTATTCTCGAACATGATAAACTTACCGAGAAAGTCGCTTCTGAGCTTTTCGATTTCGTCCTCACTGAGGCAGTAAACATCTCCCATTTTAACCATACTGCACCGCCTTAGTCCCAGAGAGCGCCGAAGTCTACCGAAGCGGGAGTTTTCTCCGTAGGAGCAGGCGCAGGTTCTGTCGAAAAGGGGTTATATCCGACGGTTTCTTCCGGAGTGACCGCTCCGTTAATTCTTATGGACCTGCGGACTATCTCGAAAACATCTATGCTTGTCATTATGCTTGTCATAACCGCACAGCCGCCGTGCGCTCTTGTTCTCGCTTCATCTCGTACAGCTTCAAGGATTGTGCCAAGCTTGAAAATGCCCTTTGTAAATTCTTCCGCTGTCTTTTCGGCAAGCTC
Source organism: Ruminiclostridium sp. (assembly GCA_051882315.1). Lineage (GTDB taxonomy): Bacteria > Bacillota > Clostridia > Oscillospirales > Ruminococcaceae > Ruminiclostridium_E. The sequence continues at coordinate 5,585 of JBJERM010000118.1, read as the reverse complement.
ACGGTTATTCATTCTGTCTAACTGCCATATAATATAATCGCCGATAATTTTTGCAGTATCGTCCTTTTCCCCGCTGAATAATTCAGCTAACTTTGATATTTCGCTCATTTTATTCTCTCCTTTTCAGTTTGATATTTACTTCAATCAGATTAGTAACAGGGTTGGGCTCGACTTTAACTTCACCGACTGCTTCCCAGCCCCTGTAATAGCGATTTATTAGTTTGTCCGTAGTTCCGTCGTTTTTAGCCCTGCTGAAACGGCCTATATCCGCGCAGTCGTATCGGTTGTCGTTGACGATTTCAACGGGCTTTTTCAGATTGCGGGAATGCCAGCGCTTGGCGTTCGGCTCGGGGGAACAGTGGGCGGGCTTAACCATGTATTTCACTCTCGGCTCCAGCCCGAACTCTCCCTGCTGAATTTTTACGCGGCTGCACTTAACTCTCCCGCTTGTCCATTTGTCCTCAACGTCATCTCGGGGAACTCCGCCCGTTATAATCAGGTGGTGGTGGAAACGGGTCACGCCTTCGCCGTTATCCTTTTCCCGTCCTCCACCCGTCACCCAGAACGCTCTGAACACTGCGCCCTTCTTCTTGTACAGGGTCTGCAAGCGTTTGACGAAGTTCAGCACGTCTTTTTCAGCTCGTTCCCTGTTTTCGGGTTCTTTCTCGTAGGTCAGGTCGACCAGATACGACCCTACCCCGAAATTGACATTTACCAGCTGGGTTGCATAGCTCCGTGCGTGCTTCCAGTCCTGCCGTACCTGCTTAGGGGTTGAGAGCTGTTTTCTTACCCTCTTCCGGTGTCGGGGAGAGTCCTCCGATGTCAGCTGATAGATACTGACGTTTTTATACTTGCCGGAACTTACGGTACGTTCTCTGACGTACCTCAAAAAAATATCACCTCTTTGTCGTTTTTGGGTCTGTTCGTCACACCCATTACAAGCCCGCCAAAACGGCGAAAATCGCCGTTTTTTGCATTTTTGCGGGTTGACATTTTCCGAAAAAGATGATATAATAATTACACATAGTTGTTATATCATTTATCTTTTTCGCCGCCCTTCGGGGCGGTATTTTTTTTGCTCTTCGTACATACTGATTTTGTAATGTATCATAAATGAGAGATTATGAAGATATATATTTGCTATTGCGTGACCGTCATAGCTCTCTTCGCTGATATTGCCGTTACTGTCAACACAGCGGTACTTATTACCTTCCGGCGTTTTCTTAACCTGAAACCATGCAAAATTTTCAACGCTTCGGGTGCTCCAGTCCTCAGACACAGCTACCTGCATTGAGGGAGCTGCATACCTGATAGGAAGCGGGGGCAGTCTTATTAATTCGAGAGTGCCGCTTTCAAGGGAATGCACCGAGAAAACTATATCGGGATAGTCGTTCAGTTTCTCCCACATGTGAATACAGCCCACCTGCGCCATCACGGCGGTTTCAAAGCGCTTCGCCTTTTGCAGGTCGTCTGTAAGTGTTGGCGGAGCAAATCCATTGAACCGCATAAGGTAGCCGTTAATTTCGGGGAAGTCGGCGCTGTTTACCGAGATTATGTATTCATTCATACCGTCCCGCCGCCTGTCATATTCATGATAGAAATCGTTGTGAGATATTTCTCACAATCGGCAATAAGCGAATTAAGCTTCTCTTTTTGTCCGAGCTTGACGAGGCTGTCGGTGTAATTGCGTTTAAGAAGTTCCAGAGCGGCGACTATATATACAATCTCTCCGCCCGTTATGGTATGTCCGATGAACTCTTGAATTTGTGTGTGATAGTTAGTAACGCCTTCCATCTCGGTTTTCTTGATGTCAGCGATGTAACTGAAAACATCTTTAAAGTTGTGACAGTTATTCTCGTCGAATTCTTTTTGCCTTTGGGCGCACCTCTCAAAAACATTGATAAATTCCAGATGTCCTTTATTTTCCATTTTTATTCTCCTTTGTTTTTAATTTTCGGGGCACATTTCGGGAAGATTTGCTCGAACAAGCGCCGCAGGAACAGGCGGCGTTACTGCATTTCCGCAGCGGGCAACCTGATTTGTTTTGCTGTATGGCTTACCTTCACAGTCGTGGTCGATTATGTACTCGTGCGGAAAACCCTGCGCGTCGAACAGTTCACGAGGGGTAAGCATTCGCATTTTTATGTCCGTTATGATATACTCCTCACCGTGAATGGTGACGAGAGCAAAGCGGTCTTTTGTTGTTATGGTGTCAAGCGGTTCCTGCACGGACTTTGCCGCACCGTTGCTGAAATACTTGACGAGGAACGCCTGCACCTCAGCGTGGTGAGCGCCGCTACACGATATAGTCGATAAAGGCTCGTCTATTTCCTGCCCGTCCATATTGTTCCGCAGGGTGAGTATATGCGCCGTCACAAGTGCATTGTGGTCGACTGCTGTTATGGTATCGAGAGGCTTGTCCGCCGCGCTTCCCGGTCCTGCGTAATTGCCGCCGTAGTTCTTCATTATATGAGCTACCGACAGGGCGTATCGGGGTGAGGTATCAACAGTCATAAGCGGCTCGGTGACCTCCTGTCCCCGAACATTATCGGAAGCGGTTTCGGAATGGTACTGTATAAGTGAGGGAGCAACTATGCCGTATCCATGTTTTGCAGTCACCGTTTTAAGCGGTTCGTTTATGCTTTGCCCCCTGAACCCGTCACCTCCGTGATTGACCGTAACGATAAACGGCTCGGGATTATCGATAACGAATTTTTTTATACCCCGTGCAATCCTGCGCAGAGTGTTTTCCGCAAGGGGCTTTTCCCGTTCAAATATGCTCTTTGCAGGTATGCTCCAGTCGATAACCTCCGAAACCGCACGGTATTTCGGCAGTTTCCCGCTTTTCGCTTCCTCGCTGTCCTTTGGTGCATGTGTCGGTAACGGCCACATTATATCCTTACCGTCCGAGCGGGCAATCATATAAAAACGGGTTCTTGTGGTTGGTGCTCCGTAGTCGCAGGATTTCAATATACGATACTGTATATCGTATCTCAGCCCCTCCGAAAGTTTTTCCGCCATTTCCGACTCAGGGGAAATACCGAGAGTTTCGCACATTTCTGCAAAGGCTGGGTGTTCTTTCGGAATGCCCCAAGAAAGGGCAAGCAAAAATCCGTCAAAGGTTTCCCCCGCCCGTTCCTTTATGGGCTTGCCGTCTTCCCCTAAAGGTCCCCACGTCCTGATTTCGGGGACGTTCTCCAGCATAATCACGCGAGGGCGCACCATATACGCCCAGCGGAGCGTTACCCACGCAAGCCCCCTGATATTCTTGTCCACAGGCTTACCGCCCTTTGCTCGTGAAAAATGGGTACAGTCAGGAGAGAACCACGCAAGCCCCACCTTACGACCTGCACAGGCTTCCACAGGGTCAACCTGCCATACGTCTTCGCAGTAGTGCTTCGTATGCGGGTGGTTTGCTTTGTGCATTCGAATAGCGTCCGGGTCGTGATTTATGGCTATATCAACGCTCCTGCCGACAGCCATTTCAATTCCCGTGCTTGCTCCCCCGCCGCCTGCGAAATTATCGACGATTATTTCTTCATTCACTTGACTTTCCTTTCTGATAGTGATATACTATCCGTGTAGTAACTATTTGTTTTTTTGTGTGCAGCCTGTCGGGTTTCCGGCAGGTTCTTTTTTATGTCTCCGGCTCAATGCCCCTCACCTCAAGGCGGTATGTATTCTCGTAACCGTCCCGGAATATAACTTCAAGCACCTCTGTATGTTCATTGATGTGACAGGTTTCAACGAAAAAACCTGCTTCAAGAAACGAGTTGAGTGTTTTTATGCCGAATTCCGAGACAAAGAATGAGTTGGGACCTGTATTATTTTCCATTGTGACCTCCGTCGCCGTTGCTTTCCGCTGTCGGCATTTTCACAACTGTAAGAATTCTGTAATATCTCATCAGGTCTTCCTTGCTTTTTGCGGAAAGAGTTTCGAACACTTCCATTAAAACCCCGTAGGCTTCGGTGGGGCTTTTCTCGTCATCGAAATATCTGTACTTGACGAATACCTGAGCAAGCCGATAAATATTGATAGGCTGTATTTTCATAGTTTTCACCCTTCCTTCTCCGTTATCTCCCTGTACAGCTTCTTCATTTCCTTAACCAGCACCCACAGTGCCGCTACAACAGCAGGTACAAGCCACTCCCCACCGATGAAAAACCCGCCACGCTCAGCGAACAACCCGCTGATGAGCGCCGCTTCCGCTGCTACCGCAAGGGCAAGCCCTGCGATAAACAGCGTAGCCTTTGTAAATCTTGACATTTTTTTGCACTTCCTCCGATTTTTAATAAATTCCCCTTGCCTTTGCGATTTCGGGGTTATTGGCGTAGAACTCGGACATTCCGCGGCCAAGCCTTTCCATTATCCTGTCGTTCCACGCCTTATATTCTTCCTCCGACATATCAATCAGCTTTTTGTAGCTGCCGTCGGGCATACGGGCTACCGAAGGCGCCGCTCTGCTTCCGTCCTCGAAAATCCTTGTGCCGTCGGGGAGTCTTTCCACGACCTTAAGGATTTTAAAGGACCCGTCGGGATTTCGGTACTCGAACTTTTGCCGCTTTGCCATTCTTATCACCTCCGTTCGATTTTATTCGGGGTTGGGATTGTACTATGTGAGTAACTTGTCAAGTTACCAACTGGGGAAAAAAATTTCCTTAGGGTTTGAGATTTCAAGTTTTTCAACAAGTATGTCGATTTCATCAGAACCAAAAACAGCCTTATCCATTCGCATAGACATTGTCTTTTCGCTAATTCCGATGAACTTAGCAACATCTCCCTGTGTCAGACCTCTTGCAATCCATGCTGCCCTCAATTTGTTTACGTTTACCATATTATCACCACCTTTCAAGTTAGTAACTTTTTAAGTTACTTGAATTATAGCACATAAATAGTAACTTGTCAAGATATTTTTGATAACTTTTTTTACATTTTTTACTTGACAAGTTACTTTTTTGTGATATAATAAAAGTATAGGGAAACGGAGGTGATTAAATGAGCAAAATGTCAAAAGGTGAGCGGATTAAAAAGTACCGTGAAGCTGTTGGAATGACGCAGGAAGAACTTGCAAAAATAATCAATTCAACCAAGCAAACAATCTATAAATATGAACAGGGAATTGTCACAAATATCCCGAGCGATAAGATTGAAGAGATTGCAAGGGCGCTGTGTACTACTCCGTCGATATTAATGGGCTGGGAAGAACCTGCGGGTGTTGTTGCATTAACGGAAGATGAACAGTTTATCATCGATAAATACCGCAATATGAATAGCGAAGGGCGCAAGTTAGTATATGACCATGTCGTACTGGTTTCAGAGAACGACCGATATAAAAAACGTGCTAACGATGACCTGGACGAGAAGAACGCATAACATATAGAGAAAACAAGGACATAAAATGTACAGAAAAATAAAAAAGCGTATTTTCGAGATTATAAACACCGCCGAGAGCGGCGACAAGGTGAGCAAAGTATTCGACGTGTTTATAATCTCGCTGATTATTTTAAATACAGTAATGGTTATCGTCGATACTTTCGACATTCCGCAGGAGCTGCGGACGTTCACGGAGGTTTTTGAGACGGTT
>JBJERM010000117.1:0-22180 GCA_051882315.1 Ruminiclostridium sp. | reverse complement strand
TATCAATAGGGGGGTATAGGAGTTATAAGTTAAATATTCCATACAATTTTAATTATAACGTTTTTAAAGATTACACAGAGTTAAGATACATAAATCTGTTTTCATTTGATGAAATTGGAAAGTTAAAAGAGGTGTTTAATGAACTCAATATTAATAGTAATATTGAAAGTAATATAGATTAATATATACAAAGACATTTACTGCAATATACGAAAGCTTATATTTTATTTTTTCTCCATTCTATCATACTAATCATGTCAGATTAACTATGACGAATGTAGGCAATACAAATGTGCAATTATAAAGATTACACAGAAAAAGACTTCGATATGAGTTCGTCTGCTAATTTATATCCTGAAGAGGAAACAGATGCCGCAATTATGCTCTCAAATGCAGTCACAGGCGGCTTAACTCTATCAAAGATATGTAGATCGAAGCTCGATGTCGGAGAAGCCGGCTTGATACAATTTTTGCTATAAGAAATATTATGGACGAAACATCAGAACTGTTCACAACCGCAAATTATGCGAAGGTGAGCAGCACCCTCGCAAATCTATTCTTCTACGCATACGCAAAGACGGCAATTTATGTTTGACATAGAACTGCTTTTGTGATATGTTACAATTATCATAGTAAAACTGCAAGGACGCGTGAAAAATGATAACATTTATTGCAGGTTTTTTAATACTTTTTATGGAAATATCGTTTCCGCAGATAAGATAATCTTATGATACATGGGAGTTATTAAAATGAAACGTAAGCTTTTATTCTTATTTTTAACGGCAGCGATTCTTTTATCGGCTTCGGGCTGTGGCATAAAGCCTGCTGTTTCGATGACCGAAACGCAGACTGCTGCCATGGAAGCAACAACCGCCGGGGCAGAGGCTTCAACAACCCCATGTACTACGCTTATCTGAATAATACCCAGCGCTACTGGCTGAGCACAATGACTGACAAGGAAAACGGCGAGATATATCATTATGTTGACTCCGAGGGAAAGGCAGTTTTAAGCTATCCTAAAGCCCATTGTTGGAAAACATCTCTTCATAGCTTTGAACACGCTCTTTTCAGCTATATGACAGCCGCACAGCTTAAGGACTATGATTTCGAGCTGTATTACGCATTCCCCGAAAGCGAAATCATAACTGCGAACAACATTGAGCCATATATGTTTTCCGCCAATATGGTAAGTGCGGAAAAAGGTGAGCGCATTGAGGAAATGAGTGGCGACAACTGCCTTTATAAGGTTGTTTTCAATCAGCTTTACTGATATCAGACCTTTGAATATAGAAAATATCATATACAAAAATTGACGGTGAGCCGAATTTTACGGTGGTTTTTCATACTGGCAGGACACGAACCAGCGGTATGGAGGCATGTTGTGAATTAATTGTATCATATACAGCGTGACAAAAGCGCTGTAAATTCATAGTGCCGGCAAAACTACTGCCGCTAATTTATTTATCCGCTTGATTTTTTTACTTTGTTAGAGTATAATGAAAAGACAAGCAAACAGAAATTGAATAAAGGCAAGTATTACTTTGTCGGATTTCAATAGGAGGTATCCTGATGATTGCACTCACCGTAGATGATGAGCGGCTTATGCTAATGGCTTTGTCCGAAGCCGTTGAAGCCTCTCCGGATATTGATTCGGCAACGGGCTTTACAAGCTGCTCCGCCGCCCTCCAATGGGCAGGAGAAAACAGGGCGGATATTGCCTTTCTGGACATAAGTATGCGGGGAATGGGCGGTCTTACTCTGGCTGAAAAGCTTCTGGAAATACAGCCGGAAATGAAGATAGTATTCTGCACGGGATATTCCGAATATGCCGTTGACGCCTTTCACATACACGTTTCGGGCTATCTTATGAAGCCGATAACGCCCGAAGCGGTACAAAGGGAAATCGACCATATCAAGTCGGAGGGAAAAGGGAAAAAGCTGCTGACAATACGCTGCTTCGGAACATTCGAGGTATTTGCAGAGGGAAAGCCCCTTACATTTAAGCGCTCCATAGCCAAGGAGCTGCTGGCGGTACTGACTGACCGCCGTGGAGCAGGCATTACATCAAAGCAGATTTGCGCCGTTATATGGCAGGATAATTCCGACGATATGAAGAATATGAACTATCTGCGGCAAGCCTTCAGCGACCTCAGAAAAACGTTGGAAAGCGTTGGTGCGGGAGATGTTCTGCTGCATTCTGGAATACATAGCTATTCGCTGAATACCGAGCTTACGGACTGCGATTATTATAGCTTTATGCAGTGCGGCGAGCCGCCTTTCACAGGCGAATATATGAAGCAGTACAGCTGGGCGGAGGAAACCTGCGCCCTGCTTTTAAATCGTAAGCAATAACGAAAATTCAAAATAAATTGAGACAGCCTCAAAGCTAATTTCGGGGCTGTCTTTTTTATTGCAGGATTGCGTGGTTTGTAACGGTTTTGTCACACCCCGTATGGTATAATGTAATCAATAGAGTGACAGTTTCAAAGCAGGTGACGATAGCGATGACACATTATTTAACTAGAGATTTCTATTGGACTATTTGGCGTTGGCTGTTTGTTTAACAGCAGAAAGCGCCGCTAATAGTAAATGCGGTACAGCTATTAAAGGTGGAAAAACAGTCAAAACATAATTATGGAGGATTTACTATGGCAAGCAATAATAACAAGGAAGCTGTTAAAAAAACTAATTCCGCAGAGGTTGCCGAAAAGGATCTGGAAGCGGTTTCGGGCGGTTCAATAGGAATTGATATAGACCCGCAAACCCTCAGAAAATTGAACAAGGACGCAGAAATACTGGTTAAGCTTGAAAACACGTCCGCTCAAGAAAATCCGCAGAAATCGGAAGAAAGCAATACAGATATGTCAGTATTCAGCATTGTGCGCTGAACGAATAAATGCTTTGGGAAGCGTGAGAAATAAGGAGAACAGCAAAATGCTGCAAATTGAGGAGCTGTATTTTCTGCAATATATAATGCTTTTTCCTGCCGAATGGCGCTGTCCTCTGTCGGATTATTATATGAAAACAGCGGATACGGAATACGGCAAAGCGTTCTGCTTAAAGACAATGAAAAGCCTGCTCCGCTATTGCAAAATAACGCCAAAAACGTTGACCTTGCAATAAGTACGGTTTTTGTAAAAAACGGAGAACTTAAGGCTTATACCCTAATCACCCGTTCGTCGCAAAATACTGTGTCGGTAGAGCAGATATCGGAAACGCAGAGCTAGATAGGAAGCGGAAAAATAGTTGCTCCCCTTTGCGCTTCTCTTGAGTCTATCCGTAGAACTCCTGAGATTACAATGATGATAATGACAATAAGCGACAGAAATACACGCTCCTATCGCTTTGTTATGAAAATGCTAAAGGGGCAGGAAATCGGCTCGGCCAAAAATATGAGCTTTATCATAACGAAGGAAATGCTGAAATAGGGCAATATCTGCTTTAGTATGGGATTCATATTATTATTTTAAATCTGTAAGAAAAACTTGAAAATCGCCGGAAATTATGATAAAATAGAAACAATATCTCGTGGAGATGATAAATTGAAAAAAATATCTTATGTGCTGATCATAAGAATAGCGGCGATAATTTTATTGCTTGCCGCACTTATTGCAGCCTGCTTGGGCAGCTTTCAATCAACTCTGCCTATTTTGCTCCCGATAGAATTTCAGGGCGAGTATAGTCTTGACAATGAGGAAACGTGGCACAGGCTGTCCCCGGATTCCGATATTCCAGCAGAGTACGGCGGCATTACAATAAAAGGCGGGTTTGAATTCGGTTTCAGCGAGGGGATGAATCTTAACTTTTTTCTCGATCATATCACAATGGAGATTTATTTAAACGGCGAGCCGCTTCTAATGGACAGCGCAAATGAAATAGGAGTGACCGATTCCACCTGCGGCAGAAAATGGGTAAACTGGACAACTCCCGAAATATCCGAAGACGACGTTATTGAGATACGGCTTAATAATCCACACCGGTTCGGAAATAAAAATGCTTATAATGAGTTTCTGAGCAACATTTATGGCGGCTCGAAGAATGTTTTCGACCGTATAATGCTTCAAACAGGTAATACAAGCAGGGTAATCGGAACCGTTGTGATAGCTGCGGCGATAGCGCTTCTGGCTTCGGCAATGTTCTTCGGGCTTCTGCATATTGACGGCGGTGTGACTGTCGGAAATCTTGGTGCTCTTGCGCTGTTTTTCGGGGGATATTTTATTCTTGATACTATTGATCTTTCCCTGTGGAGCTGGCTATTTGTATTCAATACATACGCCCTGCAAATATGTATCATGCTTGCGGCAACCTGTGCGGCGGCATGCATTGCGGAAAGCATACATGGGGCAGGGAGAAAAATTGCTCGTGGGGCAGTCCTTGCTTCGGGAGCAGTCAATGCTGTACTGGCGCTGCTGCCGCTTTTTAAGGTAATGGTCATATATGATACGCTGCCCTTCTGGTTTTTCGCTCATATCGTCATATATTTTGTACTTATGGGCTGCTGCATTTACGAATGTATAAGTAAAAATGTTACCGACCATCTTGCAATTGTTTCGGATTTCCTGTTTATTATTGCAGCATTTGCGGATATTGTATGGTACATCGCAGCCTCGGATAACAGAGGAGTATTCTCGAAGTGCGTTTTTCTGATATTGTTCCTTATCCATTTTGTAAGAGTAATTAAGGTTATTCCTATGAATTACAAGGCTGCACGAGAAGCCCAGCAGCTCAGAACGGAGCTTACAGAACACCGGATTGCAACTATGATAAGCCAGATACAGCCTCACTTTATTTACAATACCCTCGGCTCTATATATCAGCTCTGTCTGGAGCAGCCCGAAAAGGCGGCGGAGCTTACAAAAAATTTTTCTCAGTATCTGCGTGGAAATTTCGGAGAACTCAATAATAACAGCCCCATACTTTTATCAAAGGAACTGGAACACGTCAAGCATTATGTGAGTATTGAACAGGTGCGTTTTCCCGACATAACCGTGAATTTTGATGTCCGCGCCGATGATTTTTTTCTGCCTGCGCTATCTGTTCAGCCCCTTGTGGAAAATGCCATAAAGCACGGACTTATGGGACTTGAAAGCGGCGGCAGCGTTACTGTTTGTGTGTATGAAACAGATACGGATTACTGCGTGAAGGTAAGCGATAACGGCGTTGGCTTTGACCCAACTTCGCAAATAGACGGCAAGCAGCACATAGGTATAAAGAATATCAGAGAACGTGTAAGCGCAATGTGCGGCGGCAGGCTTACCATAGACAGCACTCCGGGGAAAGGGACAACTGCTGTCATATATATTCCGAAGTAGGGTTCATAAAATCTTAATGGTAATTTATCAAAAAACCGGGTCTTTTCCTAAAAAGTCCGAACAGAAAGGAGCATGGGACATTTGTTGTTTATCAGGAAAAATGGCGGAGGAGTCATGTTAAAGAAGCTTGTATTGATTTTTCTTGCAGCAGCATTATTGTTTTGCATAAGCGGCTGCTCACGAAAACCTGCATATCAGCCGATTACCGATGTGACCGACCTGGGCGGACGGCGTGTGGGAGTAAATCTTGTATGGAGCGCCGACTATTTGTTGACAGGCAGAGAGGATTTGACGCTTGTACGCTATAATACGGTTGCCAATCTGGTTATGGCTCTGCGCTACGGGCAGGTGGACGCTATTGCAACCGAGCGCCCCTTTGCACACGAAGTTATTAACTGCGTAAGCGGTCTGCGCATTGTAGAGCCGACAGCGGCGAACGATCAGCTGGTTGCCTGCATAAACCGTGACCGGACCGATGTGTTGGAGGATTTCAACCAATTTGCTTCCGATTTTTACGGAAGTGAAACCTATACGGAGCTTCACAGCCGACTGAACAGCGATTCCTATGAATACAAAAAAGTGGAGCCCACAGGCGGCGAAAAACCATTGAAGGTGGGTCTGGTGACAGACGCCTATCCCCTTGCCTATATTGATTCGGAAAGCGGTGAATTTGCCGGAAGCGAGGTTGAGGTCGTTACAAGATTCGCAAACGAATACGGTTATTCCATTGAATTTGTGGGCGGAGTTTTTTCAACTGTTGAAATGGGAATCGTAGACGGTGAATTTGATCTTGCAATAGGCACATTTATTGAGAGCGCCCGTGTTGACACGGAGCTTACTGGTGCGGTCTGTTTCTCGCAGCCGTATATGCAGTTCGAGATCGTATTTATTGAGATTGCCGACCCGGACAATATGAAAGTATTGATTCCGTTTGATGATTGATAGGAAGTGAATTTATGACTGAATTTTTTGAAGAGCTGTATAAACAGATTTATGTTACCTTTCTGCATGAGGAAAGATGGCGTTTTTTCGTGGACGGATTCTGGATGACGCTTTTTCTGACCTTTACCTCATTTATATTGGGAACGCTTATCGGAATACTCCTTTGTAAGCTGAAAATGGCGGGATATAAATGGGTGCGGAAGGTTACCCAAATATTTACATCACTGCTCATACAGATCCCGACCCTGGTGCTGCTTATGCTGTTCGCCTATATCATTTTCGGCTCGGCTTCGCTTCCTATTATAGTTTCTGTTATTGTCGGACTGACGCTAAAAACCGGATGCTATATGTCGGACATCTTTCAAACGGCAGTGGGAACAGTTGCCTCCGGCGAGGTGGAAGCTGCACGAACCCTTGGTATGACGAAGTTTCAATCATTTTGGTATATCATTTTGCCGCAGACTATCAAAACGGCGCTTCCTGTATATAAGAACCAATTTATAAGCTGTTTGCAGGAAACCTCCGTGGTGGGTTATCTCGCTATTCTGGATCTTACCCGTGCATCGGATATAGTATCGGCACGAACCTTTGACGCTATGTTTGCGCTGGTGTCTGTTACCCTGGTTTATCTTATCATCGGCTGGACCGTAGGAGCAATTATAGATTCAGCAGGGAAAAAGAAGCATCTGGGAGGTGAAGTGAAATGATTAGTGTAAAGGGACTATCAAAAAGCTTTGGCGGAAATCTTGTGTTTGAGAATGTGGATTTTAACATTGAAAAAGGAAGCACTACCGTAATCCTCGGAGCGTCAGGCTGCGGTAAAAGTACATTACTTCGCTGTATCAACCGTCTGGAAAAGCCTGATTCGGGCAGCATTGAAATTGACGGAGAGGATATTCTTGCCCCCGGAGCAGACCTGGATAAGCTTCGCCGTAAGCTTGGTATGGTTTACCAGAGCTTTAATCTGTTTTCTCATCTTAATGTAATGGAAAATATAATTCTTGCGCCCATGAAGGTGTGCGGAATGTCAAAACCGGAAGCCATAAAGCAAGCAGAAGAATTGCTTGCTCTTGTGGGCATGGAGAATCGCCGTTATCACATGCCGGATCAGCTGTCAGGCGGACAGAAGCAGCGTGTGGCAATTGCACGTTCTCTTGCGATGAATCCGGAGGTCATGCTGTTTGACGAGCCCACAAGCGCACTTGACCCCACGATGGTTGACGAGGTGGAAGCCGTTATACGGCGGTTGGTAGACGGCGGAATGACAAGTATAATTGTCACACATGAAATGCGGTTTGCTAAAAATATCGCGTCTGATGTTATCTTTATGGCGGAACACGGCATCTATGAACGGGGAACGGCGGCAGAGGTGATTGAGCATCCGTCAAAAGAGCTGACCCGCCGTTTCATGTACCGTTCAAGAATGTTTGAACGCAGGGTAACAAGGGACGACATTGACGTTTATGCGCTTTGTAGTGAAATCCGTCAATTTTCTGTGTCTTTTGACATGACGGCACGGCAGTCAAGAGGAATTGAATATCTCTGCGATGAATTTCTGCTGCCCCTTTTGCGTTCGGATAAGAATAACGGGCATGACGCTGCCATACAGGTTATTGCAGGAGAAAACGGCGCTGATAATAGGGTTATCCTGCAATTTCCCACGCTTGCCGCCGACCCTATGGAGCCTGATATGACTGATGAAATGGGCAGAAAAATCATTTCCGCCTTCACAAAGTCATTGACGAGCAGAAAAAACACAGACGGCGTCTGGGAAATCCATGCGGTATTATAATCGGCTGCAATATAGACAAGGCGCCGATATATTACCGGATGCAGGAAATGCAAATCCTGCATTGGCAAACGGACAATATTTGAAATATAAGTAAACAACCACTTAGTACAGAGCAGAATGCTTCCGATCACAGAAATCGGTTACATACGACATACGAGCCTGACAAGCAGCTTAGAATAGCTATGCTTGAGGAGATATACAGCTCCTTCCGTATGATACATATCACTCTGAACGGTATCATAATGAGCCTTTTACGCAGACCTATCGGCAGGTACTCAGCAGAGGACCGACGGCTCACAGCTTCTTGCGGGGGAACCAGAAAGCAGGCTAAGCGCCCTTTACACCGCTTCTCTTTCCGTGGATTTTGGAGCAGGCTTAAGCTTTGCCGCCGTGCCTGTCATGGTGCTGTAAGGCTTGATTTTGTTGACAAATTCGGCTTTCTGCCCCTTTGCAATAAGAATTGCCTGACTTGTCGGCAGGCAAAGCACGGTTTCGGGGGTTTTAAACGCCCTGCACCCGATAAATTCTGCGGTTTTCATATCCTGAGTTCCAAGATAAAGCAGGTGGTCGCAGTTGTTTATTATCGTTGCGGCTTCCGCCTCGCTGTACATGCTCTCAAGCTGGGTCATGCTCTGTAAAATCAGGCTTACGGAAATCTCCCTTGAACGGATAACCGAGATTATCTTGTCGAAATCCGGGATTCTCGTTCCCGAGGCGAAGTCGTCCATTATTATTCTTACCGGAACCGAGAGCCTTCCGTCGGGGTTTGCGTCCGCCTGAGAGCAGAGGGTCTGGAGCGCCTGGGTGTAGAACAGGTTTATCAGCTGGTCGTAGGTTCTGTCCGTGTCGCTTATGTTCAGAAACAGCACGGTTTTCTCCCTGCCCAGGCTGTTTATATCTAAGGAATCGGGATTAGCAAAGATTTCCTCCGCCTCCTCAAACTCAAATGGCTCAAGGGCTCTGTTGGCAAATTCAACAATGCAGCTCCAGGTTTTGTCTGCATTTGAGGTTGATGAAATTTCTCGGAACTTTTTTGCGGCAAAGGAAGCGGGGTGGTCCTCCGCCCACTGCATAAAGGAAAGCTGACCGCCGGGCTTTATAAACGTATGGTGCAGCTCGCAGACGCTCTTAAGGTTCTGCTCCGTCTCGCAGCAGGTTTCAAGGCAGAATGCAATCAGAAAGGCTAAGTACCCCGCCGCCGCCTTTTCCCAGAAGGGTTCGTGCTTGTCAAGCTGGGGCATTATCGCATTTGCGGCAGTAAGTATGTCCTGCTCACGGTACCTGCCGTTTTCCTTGCGGCGGATTGCGTTAAGCGGGTTGTAGCCGCAGGAGGTCATCGGGTTTACGAAGTCGAGAGTGAAAACCTTGTAGCCCTTTCTTCTGAGCCTGTCGCTGAACATTCTTGAAAGCTGACTCTTTGTGTCGGTGACAACAAGGCTGCCGCTTATGTTCTGAATGTTGGGGATAACGTAGCCGCCTGTTTTTCCCGAGCCTGAGGAGCCGATAATAAGGTCGTTGTTGTTGAGTCCCGTTTCTCTTGTGTCGTTGGAAACGGTGACGGTTTCCGCTAAAAATCTTACGTTGTTATTTGTCATAGCTCATTCTCCCTTCATTATTCCTGTTGCAAGTCCGAACTCGATTGCTTCCCTGGCGCTGTAAAAGCTGTCGCTTGCGGTTACCTCGTAGATTTCCTCAAGGCTTTTTCCCGTCTTTTCTGCAATTATCCTTGCAAGCGCCTCTCTTGTTTCATTCAGCTTGTCAAGCTCCCGCTGGATTTCGTGGGGCTTTCTTCCGCCGATGTCGTTGTGGCTGTATGAGGGGTCGTGTATCATAAGCCTTGTATGGGGAAGCATAAGCCTCGTTTTTCCCGCAAGAAAAAGAATCGCTCCCATACTTGCGGCTGTTCCCGTGCAGACTGTCCGTACAGGAGCTTTCATAATGCTGATGTAGTCATATACCGCCAGCCCGCTTATCACCTCCCCGCCGGGGCTGTTTATGTAGATAGTAATTTCCTTTTGGCAGTCCTGCCGCTCCAGGTACATAAGCTGCTTTAAAAGCTCGTTTGCAGTAGCGGCGTCAACCTGCTCCGTAAGGAAAATCTCACGGTTTGAAAGAAGCTCGTCCTCGATGCTTACCGTCTGGATTCCCCTGACGGTTTCCTTAAGAATGTTAGCCATAGTTTTTACCTCCTTATTTCAGTTCGGGAAATGCGTACTTTTTACTGAGCATTTCTTTGTGGAAAAACTCCTCATAGCCGATTCTGAAGACTTCGATGAAAAAGTCGTAAAGTGCGTCATAGCAGCCCATAATCCGCTTTTGGTAATCCTCAATGGGAGTTGATATGTCCCAGGAGATGTTAAGCTGCCTCACGATTTCGTTGAACAAGGCTGATATTGTGGTTTCCTCGTTTATTCCGTAGCCTGCTGTGGCACGGCGGAAATCAATGCGGAATTTCCTGTAAAGATTATGAATCCCCTTGCCTGTACGTCCTGCTCTAAAAGAGAGAAAATCAAGATAGCCCTTAACCGTCACCGACAGGAAAAGCTTTACGGTAATGCTGCCGCTTTGGTTTTGTCTTAATGAAAACATAATGTTAAGCAGACATCTCTTTATTTCGGTAAGAAGAAATTCGGTATTGTCGGCGGCTTCGTCTGTTATAAACAAGTTCATAATCCCGAATATTTCGCCGTAGGAAACACGGCGTTTTTCTGTATAGTCCAGGTGGAGAAATTCCAGCAATTTCTCCGTGTTTTCAAGAATGTGGAAGCTTTCGGCTGGGTCAAGCTCAGATACTGCCAATTTTGTAAGCTGTGACATTATCCTCCCGATTGCCTCAAAGCTGTCGATATAGCCCTTGCGGGAGGCTTCCGTGATTTTCTGAAGGCTTTCATTCATAGCGTTCACTCCTTTCGTTTTCAGCGATTAGCGATTGTTGGTTATCGTCCCCGTAATTATCACCCTGATTACGGTCAGAGCAACGCATGCGCATTGAGCCCGAAGCGTCACCACGGCTTCGGTCGGGGCAAAAAAGTATTCGGTTGTCAAGGTGCTTTGTATTATGCAGGGGGTATTTTCCGCAAAAAGACAGAAATATCCCGTGATAATACATAAGCATATCACGGGATATTTCCCTTATTAATTTTAAATTAAATTCGTTATAAATTTCCACTATCTGGGTGGATTTTTCATTATACTATGACTTTTTGATTTTGTCAAGCGCTTTTTTAAAAATTTTTGATTTTTTGCAGAAAGCTGTATCCCCTCATATTTCACAGTATAACCGGCTTTGCGGTAAATTCCGTACCGCAGGGTCTTCTTTTTTCAAAAGCAAGTCCGTAAAGATTTCCTGCCCTGTCCTCAAGAACGGCAAGTCTTTTCTGCTTTTCGCCGCTGTCCGAAAGGGCTTTGAGAGATGTGTCCATAGGCAAGGAGCAGCTTGCGGCGGAGAGAATTTCTCTGCCCTTTTGATTCATGCCCAAAATCCGCACATAACAGGGAGCGCTTTTAAGGTCGGATTTCTTAATGCCCAAAAATACCGACATCACAATACGCCGTATTCTCGCCATAGTATAGCGTTTCGTCTTTATCAGCATAAACAGCTCCGCCAGATTTTCCGAAACCCTCGCCGCCTTGTAAATCCTGTTTTCAAGTCCCATAAGAACATTCGGGGCTTTTTCTATTTCCGAGGGAGTCATTGTGCGAAGCTTAGCAAGAATTGCGGTTTCAAGCCGCCGTATATCCGCAAAATCCGTTTCGGGCAGCTCGGGAACGTAGGCAGAAACCTCCTGCCCCGAAAGAATAAGCTTTCGTATCATAGAGGCGCTGGCGTTGTTTTCCGTTGCTGTGCTGCTGTCGTGACCTGCCCCGAAGCGCTTTATTGTAACAGGCTTAATCTGCGAGCCACATTCGCTCAATGCTTTAAGATATTCCACCGCAAGGGTGTTGTTGGGTTCGGCAAGAGCGTCGATAATCTCCTCCTCGTAGTACTGCTCGATTGTCTTTTGCAGGGCAGCAGGGTAGGAGTCCCCGCTTTTCATATAGCGGAAAAAGCTTTCGTGCTGCTGTGCGAAAAGCACCGCCCCCGAAGTTTCCTCCAGCAGCGAAAGGTCGCCGCATTCGCTTCCAAAGCTTATCATATCCACGCAGCCCAGGCTGTTCAGCAGAGAGACTGCGCCTGTTGCGAACTGCTCCGCACTTCCGAGAGCAAATGGCACGGGAAGCTCGATTACAAGGTCAACACCGTTTTTAATGGCAGTTTCCGCACGGCGGAACTTATCCATAACCGCAATATCGCCCCGCTGGGTAAAATTACCGCTCATCACCGCCACAATGTGTGTTGCGCCGTAAAGCTCCTTTGTTTTTTCTATATGGTACTTGTGTCCGTTGTGAAAGGGGTTGTATTCCGCAACAATTCCGCAGATTTTCATACTGAGCACCTCCTCTTTTTTATTATTATAGCAGATTTGCGGGATAATATCAAGTTATAAAGTGAAAGCCCCGCTCTCACAAAATGAGAACGGGGCTTTCGGAGGGGAATATGAGGATTTACTGAATGGCAATAGTGTTATTCGGACGTTCCGGCTGAACAGCCTTGGGCATTGCAATTTTGAGAATGCCGTCCTCAAATCTTGCATTTACGTCCTCGGGTCTTACGCCGTCGCCTACATAGAAGCTTCTGCTGCATTGTCCCGAATAGCGTTCCTTTCGGATAAATCTGCCCTTCTTGTCCGTTTCCTCCTTTTCAACGCCCTTTGCGGCGCTGATTGAGAGGTAGCCGTTTTCAAGCTGAACAGAAACGTCCTCCTTCTTGAAGCCGGGAAGGTCGATGTCCAGCTCGTAGCTGTTTTCCGTTTCCCTGACGTCGGTTTTCATCACGTTTGCGGCACGCTTTCCGTAAAGGGGATTGTGCCGTTCAAATTCCTCGAAGGGCGCAAAGCTGTCGTCAAAGAAATCGTTAAAAAGCTTATCATTCCAGATTGCAGGTAACATAAGTCATTCCTCCTTTAACAACTCGTAGCTGTAGGAAAAATTTGCAGTTGCGGGTATGTTACCAATTTATATGTCAAGTACCGTTCAGAGGTCTCTTTTGTACCTCTTCCTTTTAGGTACACTTACATTATAGCACGATTTTTAGCACTGTCAATAGGAGAGTGCTAAAATTCACCCGGTTTTCATAAAAGCGTGACAATTTTTGCACAAAAGACGAAAAATTGGTGATTTTTTGGATTTTTGGGCAGGAAAAAGCCCCGCAGAAGTACAACTGCGGGGCTTTCTGCATATCCAAAATTCGCCTTACCCGTAAATCTCCTTAGCTGCGTCAACGGTTTCCTTTGCGTCCTTTGCGTAGAAATCTGCACCGATTTTCTTTGCGTAGTCGGCGGTAAGAACTGCGCCGCCTACTACTATCTTACAGTCAAGCTTATTCTCCCGTATAAGGCTTATTGTTTCCTCCATAGCGCCAAGAGTGGTGGTCATAAGTGCGCTGAGGCCCACAAGCTTAACCGAATACTCCTTAGCGGCGGAAACAACCTCCTCGGGAGGAACGTTCTTGCCCAAATCAATAACCGTATATCCGTAGTTTTCAAGAAGCGTCTTAACGATATTCTTACCTATGTCGTGAATGTCACCCTTAACGGTTGCAAGCACTATTTTTCCCTTGCTTATACCGCTTGCCGTGTTCATCTGCTCCTTGATAACCCCGAAGCAGGCCTGCGCCGCATTTGCGGAAAGAATAAGCTGGGGCAGGAAGATTGCTCCCTTTTCAAAGTCTGCTCCCGCACGGTCAAGAGCGGGGATAAGCTCGTTATTGATTATATCCATAGGGTCTGTTGTGGCAAGAGCGGCTTTTGTAAGCTCCGCAGCGTCCTCTTTCAGACCCTTTTCTATTGCATAGGCAAGCGTAACCTCAGGCTTTGCGGCTGCGGGCTTTGCCGCAGTTTCTCCGCCAAAACGGGCGATAAATTCCTTTGAGTCCTCGTCGGCGCAGGTAAGCAGCCTGTAAGCGAAAACTGCCCCCGACATAGCCCGGATATTAGGATTGATAATAGGCAGGTCAAGCCCGTTGGCAAGCGCCATTGAGAGGAAGGTGCTGTTTATAAGCTCTCTTGCGGGCAGACCGAAGGAAATATTTGAAACGCCGAGAACTGTCTTAAGTCCAAGCCGCTCCTTAACCATCTTAACCGCCTTAACCGTTTCCATAACCGCCTTCTGCTCCGTGCTTGCGGTAAGGGTAAGGCAGTCGATAAACACGTTTTCACGGCTTATTCCATAGCTTTCCGCCGCTTTCAGAATCCTCTCTGCAACTGCAAACCGCTCCTCTGCGGTAGGCGGTATTCCGTTCTTGTCAAGGGTAAGTCCCACAACCGCCGCACCGTACTTTTTAACCAGCGGCAGTATCTTTTCAAGGCTTTCCTCCTCGCCATTCACCGAGTTCACAATTGCCTTTCCGTTGCAGACCCTCAGCGCCGCCTCAATAACCTCTGGCTTGGTACTGTCTATCTGTAAGGGCAGGTCGGTAATGCCCTGAAGCGCCTTTACGACCTCCACCATCATGGCTTTTTCGTCGATTTCGGGAAGCCCTACGTTAACATCAAGAATATCCGCTCCTGCGGAAACCTGCTCAAGCGCCTGATTTAAAATATAGTTGATGTCGTGGTTTTTGAGGGCTTCTTTAAAAAGCTTCTTGCCCGTGGGGTTGATTCGTTCGCCTATTATTTTAGGGCAGTCGATAACCACCGTGCGGGAATAGCTTGAAACAGCGGCGGGAAGGGCTTTTTTCTCTCTTTGGGCAGGCGGATTTTCCGCCAGCATTTTTCTGATTGCCCGAATATATTCGGGAGAGGTACCGCAGCAGCCGCCGTAAACCTTAACCCCCATTTCGGTAAAGCGCTTGTATTCCTCCGCAAACTGCTCTGCGCCTACGCTGTAAGCCCCTGTAACAGGGTCGGGAAGTCCTGCGTTTGCCTTTACTACAACGGGAAGATTTGTCCATTCAAGTATTTCTTCTACAACCTCGTAAAGCTCGTCGGGAGCAAGTGAGCAGTTTACGCCGATTGCGTCTGCGCCAAGCCCCGAAAGGGTAAGCGCCATAGCGGAGGGCTTACAGCCCGTAAAGGTTCTGCCGTTTTTCTCAAAGGACATATAGGTGAAAACAGGCAGATTGCTGTTTTCCTTAGCCGCAAGCAGCGCCGCCTTTATCTCGTAAAGGTCGGTCATTGTTTCAATTACGATAAGGTCAGCCTTATCCTTTCCCGCCTCGATTATCTCCTTAAAAATATCGTAGGCTTCCTCAAAGGTGAGAGAGCCCGCAGGCTCTAAAAGCTGCCCTATCGGACCTATATCAAGAGCAACAAGTGTTTTATAGCCTTCAACCGCCCGTCTTGCGATGTCCATAGCCTTGCTTACAACCTCTGCGGTTGAGTAGCCGCTGTCTTTAAGCTTTAAGCGGTTTGCGCCGAAGGTGTTTGCGCTGAGAATATCCGAGCCCGCCTCTGCGTAGGAGCGCAGCACCTCGAAAACCGCCTGTTCTCTTTTAAAGTTCATAAGCTCCGAGGTTTCGCCCGGCAGCATACCCTTTTTTTGCAGCTCCGTGCCGAAGCCGCCGTCAAGGACCACGCAGTTATTTTTCAGTAATTCTCTAACGTCCACAGCCCTTGCCCTCCTTTCTGAATTTGCAGGTTTCCCGAAGATTACAGCTGTCGCAGCTTCGCTTTTTGCCGCTTTTAATCTCATTTTCCGAAATGCCGATAACCGCAGTTACCGATTTTCGGGGAAGAAGAATGTTGCTTTCCGTAACAGTAAGTCCGATAAGCCTGCCTGCGTTAAGAGCCGCAAGAAAAGCGCCCTGACATTCAATCGGATAGTCGCCGTAGCCGGGGCTGTAACGCCAGGTGTAGCTTCCGCCGGTTTTTTCCTGCATTTCCCTTTCGCAGCTGTCGCAGTATTCCTCAATCATAGCGCTTGAAAGTGCGTCTGCAACAATTGCGTACGCCATATCGGAAATTTCTGCCGAGCGGATAAGCTTGTCCGCCCCGTTTCCTAAGGTTGCCGCAAAGATTATAACCTTTTCGCAGCCCTCAAGGTGCTTATAAATGTCATTTCCCGCCAAAATTCCGCCGCAGTCCTTCTTGTCAAGCACTTTGTAGCAGAATTTAGGGGCAGCGGCTTCGCTCAGCTCCTTATACGCCCTGTCCAGCAGGGCGGCGGTGGCGCTGTCAGGCTCTGCACCCTTATAGCCTAAGTATCGTAAGGCTTCTTCCTTTACTTTCATAAAAGCTTTCCTATTATTCCAACGATTTTCCTTGCAACGTAAGGATTGTTCATGGTGTAGATGTGTACTCCGTCAACGCCGGTTGAAAGCAGGTCTGCAATCTGGTCGGCGGCGTAGGCAATTCCTGCGTCGATAAGGGCTTCGGGGCGGGTATCGTACTTCTGCACCATTTTAACGAACTTCTGTGGCAGGCTTGCTCCGCACATTGCAACCATACGCTCTATCTGACTCTTGTTGGTTACAGGCATAATGCCCGCAGAAACAGGAACGTTTATTCCCGCAATAGCAATTTTTTCTCTGAAATCATAAAACATCTCGTTATCAAAGAAAAGCTGGGTGATAAGGCTCTGAACCCCTGCGTCAACCTTTTTTCTCAGGTTCAGAATATCCGCCGTAAGGCTTTCCGCTTCAACGTGTCCCTCGGGGTAGCAGGCACCCGAAACTCCGAAATCTCCCTGCTCCTTAATATAGGAAACAAGCTCGCTTGCGTAGCGGAAGTCGGTTTTCGGGGGAACGTCGGGTCTTATATCTCCCCTTAAAGCAAGTATATTTTCAATTCCCACTTCTTTGAAGCTTTGAAGAACGGTATCTACCTCTTCCTTTGTGTTATTAACGCAGGTGAGATGCGCCATAGCCTCAATTCCGTGTTTGTTCTTGATAAGGGAGGCTATGTCACGGGTTGAGGTGTCTGCGGGATTGCCGCCTGCACCGTAGGTAACGCTTATAAAGTCGGGCTTAAGGTCGCTAAGCTCCTCGATTGTTGAATAAATCGTTTCAATCCCGCTTGTCTTTTTCGGCGGGAATACCTCGAAAGAGAGAACAGTCCTGCCCTTGCCGTAAAGTGATGCAATTTTCATTGTAATTCCTTTCCATTGTAGGTGATTTTTATTTTATCCGCCGCTCCTGCGGAGTAATCGTTACCGAGATCAAATTCCGACCAGTCGGACTTGGTAATTCTTACCTGAATTTTCAGCGTATCGCCGCCGTCAAGAATATCGCCGCAGGTCATAACGCATACGCTGTCGCTGTTATCGCCCGAGCCGCTTTTGAAGCTTCCCGTTACCGCCTCGGTGCAGGCACGGTAGCTGCTTCCCGTAATATCGGCGTAGTCGCACCAGAAATTAAGGCCTCCCCCGCCGTCCTTTGTAAAGGCGTATTCTGCGGTAAGCTTGCTTAAATCAATGCCCGTGCTGCCTGTATTCTTTATTTCAAGTGTAAAGGAAATTGTGTTGCCGCTGCCGGAGGTCTGCTGCTGGGAGAGAGAAACGCTTACCGTTCCCTTATCCGAAACGTTGTGGGCAGGAGTATTATTCTGCTGCTGTGTGTTTCCTTGTCCGCTCTGATTGTTCTGCTGATTCTCGGCGGGATTTGTTTTAATTTCCGAGATATTAACGCCTGTATTCGTTTCATTAGGTTCTGTACCGAAAACAAGCTTATCACCCTCGTAAAGAGCCATATTATTTGCTTTTACAAGACTGTTTCCGCCGGAATTTATAAGGTCGAGGAAGGAGGGGTCGTTTGTGCTGTCGAATACGCCCTTGGTGTTGCGTATTCTGAACTGAACCTCCTTTTTATAGGCGTCCTGTCCGCCGGGATAGATATTTACGCCGGTAAAGTCTATTGCCACATAATAAAGATTCTTTTCCTCGTTCCAGCAGTTTATGCCGCTTGCAGTGCCGCCCTGCATATAGTTGGTACTTACAACCATATCCGAAACAGTTCCGCCTGCCGCAAAGACCTCGGACAAATCCATAAAGTAGCAGAGCTTAAGGTTATCGGTCACTCTTGCGGGGTAAGCGGTTTTGTTGTAGACTAAAGCCTTTATTTCAATAAAATCGTCGCCCTTTACGTTGATTGCGCTTTCTGCGTAAAGCTCCTCTTCATCGGGCTGCTCAATCGCTCCGAAGTCCTTTAAGGTCTGACCGCCGTAGGTCTTGTACAGCTTTGCAAGAGCGCCTGTAAAGCCTGCGTTATAGTCACAGGCAACCTCGTTGTTGACGTAGTTGTTCCTGTCGTCGGTGTAGCCGTCGTTGCTGTCGGGACCGCCTACAAGAGCGCCGTAAAGGATATGCCTTGTCTGCGACGGCTCGCCGATATTGTTTGTCCAGGAGCCGTGGGCGGTGCGGTGATGTGGGTTCTCCGGGTAGTTTTCCCCGTAGCCGATAACGTAGCTTCTGCCGCTGCTGCCTAAAGCGTAGTCAACCTGACTTTTCGCAAAATCGTTATATCCGCTTTTCTTGCTTTCGGGGCAAACGTCGCTGTCGGCGTAAACCGCCGCAAGAAAGGCGGTTGTGGTTGCATATCGCAGCGCTCCCCACTGGTCGAGCCATGCAAGACCCTTGGGGGTGTATTTTATGCCGCTGCACCAGTAGTCAAGGTGCTGTTCAATTCTGTCCTTGTAGGTCTGCTTTCCTGTTTCCTGTGCAAGCAGCAAAGCGGTTCCGAAGCTCTTGTCGTCCCAGCAGAAAGCCCACTTGTAGTCTCCGCCGCCGCTTTCCTCGTAATAGCTTTCGGCTTTCTGAAGCCAGCTGTTGTCGCCGGTAGCCTTGTAAAGCCAGATTGCCGCCCATGCAAGCTCGTCCTTAAAGCCGCTGTGGGAGTTGTAGAAGCCGTTTGCGGCGGTATAGCCGCTGTCGCTTTTCACCTTTTCGGCGTAGTTATAAAGTTCCTTTGCGTGTTTTATGCAAAGCTCGTAATAAGCGGGGTCCGTATCCTTGAAAACAGCAGCGCAGGAGGCAAGGGAAGCGGCTGTTCCTGCCGCAACGGTAGAGCCGCCGCTGTTAAGGTCAACCTTGTAGCAGGGGCGGTTCATCTGCACCTCCACACATTCCGCCGCTCCCCACCAGCTGTGGTCTGCGTTTCCGTCGCCCACCTGATAGTAGTAAACATCCGGCTCCGGGTGGCATTTTATAAAGTAGTCGTTGCCCCAGCGGATATTGTCCAGTATGTAGGAAAGCTGACCGCTTTCCTCGTAGCTTGCCCTGTCCTCGATAACCGACCATGCAAGCACGGCGGTGGTATAGGACATAGGCAGATTGAATTTTACGTTATCTCCTGCGTCAAGAAAGCCGCCGCTAAGGTCAAGCCCCACCTCCGAGCCGTCGTTCAGGCAGGAATCCCCTCGCCAGTTACAGCGGAAATTATCGGGCAGGTCGCCTGTGCGCTGCAAATCGTAGAACATTATGGATTTCTGGAGGGCTTCGCCGTAGTTATAGTCGGAGGTCTGCTCTCTGCCCTCGTAAACTCCGGAATCTGCGGAAAGGTTTTCTGCGGGTGCATTTCCGTTAGTTCCGGGATTTGCCGCTTCTGCGGGAGCTGTTTCTGTTGCTGCGGCAGCGCCCGATGAGTTATTATCCGAAGAAGCCGGGTTATCTGCCGATGTTCCTTTAGGTGCAGCCGTGCTTTCCGCCGCCGCAGTCTGATTTTCGGGGGCTGGGCTTTCCGCCGGTGTCGGGGCATTATTTGCCGAACAGGAGGAAAGGAGAAGTACTGCCGCAGAAAAAAGGGCAGTAAAACGTTTATTAAAAGTATTCTTACAGGTCATACCAAGTCGTCCTTTAACACGTTAATAAGAAAAGTATAGCACAAAACCGCTGATTTTGCAAGTGCCTTCGGGCTAAAAAAGCCCATACATTAAAAAGCCCTCTGCGGAAGAAAATTCCGCAGAGGGTTGGACTGCCTTAAAGCCTGTCAATATTCTTGTAAACCGCTTCGGTTATTTCGGCGCAAATCTTATAAATTCCGTTCTCGTCCCTTGTCTGTTTTGCTCCCGAGGTCATAACCACCACGGTGTTTTTAGTAACCGGGTCGTAGGAGGCGAGGGAAACAATTCCATAGGCGTTGCCCGTGTGGTAGTAGATACCCTTTGTGCCGTAGAAATTCTTTCCGTAGCGAAGGGCAAGGCACTGCTTGAACTTTCCACCGTTTTCTGTTGCGGTGAAGTACTGCTTTTCAAGCTCCTTTACCGAGCTCTTTGAAAGAATACGGTTATCCCCGTAAACTCCGTCGTTGGCAAGCATTGAGAATATTTTAGCTATATCCTTTGCCGAGCCCGTAAGCCCGCCGATATAGTTGCCCGAATTTTCGCCGATAGTATCAGTTGATACCATTTTCTTAGCCTCTTTCGGCAGCAGCTCCACGCTGTGGTCAAAATCGTAGTGAGTGATAAGGTTACCGGTGTCCTGTATATTGCCGGGGAAGTAGGATAAATCCCCGCCTAAGAGTGAAAACAGGTTTTTCTGTGCGTAGTTTTCAAGAACCGTTCCCGAGGCAAGCTCAAGAGTTGTTGCCGCAACTGCGGAGGCGTAGTTGTTGTACTCCCAGACAGATGACCTGCCGGGCTTTTCTCCCGTAAAGCTGTACTTATATTGAAGCTGTTCCTTGGTTGCGTCGAGAGTCGGCTTTATACTCAGCTTTTTGAGGGAAGATGTGTGGGTGAACAGGGTTTTCAGGGTAATAGTCTGGGGAATATCAATATTCCAGTATCTTTCGATATTCTTGCCTAAGAGTACAGTCCCCTGCTCCTGCATTTTAACAGCGCAGATTGCGGTTGCAACCTTGCTGAGGGAGGCGGAGCGCATTTTGCTGTCGGAGGTCATCTCCCGTTCTCCGTAGTCTGCCCAGCCGTAAGCCCAGTCGAAGGCTTCGCCGTCGCTGCCCCGTATTACTGCAACCTGCACACCGATAGCGTTCGCTTCATTTGCGGAGTCGGAAATCTGCTCGTAAATATCCCCGTAGGCGCTTCCGTCGGAGGCGAGAAGCTCCTCTTCAACCTCGGGAAGGGCTGATTCTTTTATGTATCTTCTTGCGTAGTCGCTGGAAATCCAGCCTGTTTTTCCGTTCTTGAACTTTACCTTATACCAGAGGATATAGTTCTTGTCAAGCTTTGCGTCAAGATAGGTAAGCTTTCCTGTGTTTTTTATTTTTCCTATAGAGTCATACTCCGTTCCCGGACCCTTACGGACATTGGTCTGAGCGGTGGTGGCTTTTATGTAGTAATCTGCTGTTGAAGCGCTTGCGGAGGGAGCCGAAGCTGCCGCAAGAGCTGCTGAAATCAGCAGGGAAGCTGTCATTTTTACGATTTTTTTAATTTTCAAATCAAAACCTCCTGTTCTTTTATTGAAATTATAACACGGATATGCCGCTTTTGCAAGAGAATTTGTGCATTTGGCAGGATTTTCAGGTTTTTTGCAAAAATTCAGAAATTTTTGCAAAAAGGCTTGCAATTGTTCAACGAGTGTGATATAATGTAATCTACGTCAGTATGTAAGCTTATCATATACCCCTCAGGAGGAGATAAAAAATGGGAATTATTGAAATTATTGCTGCGTTTTTACTTATACTTTCCTGCATTTTTATCATAGTAGTTGTACTTATGCAGGAGTCAAAGCAGGGTATGTCCAACGTTATCACAGGCGGAAGCTCAGATAACTACTACCAGAAGAACAGCGGCAGAACAAAGGAAGCAAAGCTGGCAAAGGCTACAAAGACCGCCGCTATCGTGCTTTTCGTTGTTGCAATTGCTGTAAACGTGGCTTCTGTTTACTGGAGCGGTTCTTCCGATACAGCAGCAAACGACGTTCCTGTTGTAACCGTTGAAGAGGACGATGTTGAGGATGTTGAGGACATTGTAGACGAGGCTGAAACAACCGCTGCGGAAACCACAGCGCCCGCCGAGGAAACAACTGCCGAGACAACAACAGCTGCTGCCGAATAATAAGCGGCGCAAAAGACAGGATAACAACTGCGCCCGTTCCTTGGAACGGGCGCATTAGATTGTCGAAAAAGTAATATTTCAGGCTGCCGAGAAACCGTCAGATGCTAGGAAACCGCATAACGGCTAGGCTTTGTGCCTGCCGTTATGCG